>JBFJQA010000117.1:0-10167 GCA_041616875.1 Nitrospiraceae bacterium
AACAGACAGGCAACTTGGAAGGCTTTGACCCTAGATCGAGGATGGTTCAGCCGCATCGCCACGGCCGCGCACATTTTAGCGGTCCGAAGTGCGTGGGCTCGGTCGTATCCGCGAATCACCCGTCCTGGCTGTCGAGGGTCTGGGTAGTCGTAGAGACGCAGCAGCGACGTCGCCACAGTTCGAGGGATCAGAAGGGTTGCAGATTGAGATGAATATCTCATGAGGGTGTCGCGGCCAATAGCAATTCTGATGGCATGGCATACGGCTCAGAGGGAACCCAGCGAATGCGGCGCACATCTCGTTCTTTCGAGCGGCCGAGCATATCGTCCGGCCAAGACACTGTCAAGCCAGTGCTGGGCAGTCACTGCGTGGCCTTCTTTGCAAGGTTCACTTCCCTCCAGATACGTTCAAGACACTCGAGGGAGGTTTTCTGAAATCTGTAGCCTTTCGTGAGAGGTTGTATAGGATAGATTGCAGTGGGACTCTCGGTCGAACGACAAACAGGTCCCCCTTTGAGAATATGCCAAGTCAGATCGTACTTGCCCTGATCTTGTGTGCCGGTTCATTGTTGAGCGGACCCACGGAATCCGCCGCATCCCCATTTGAGGAGCTCGCCGATTTGACCGGGCAAGTCCAGCCGGTCGCTTCGTTGGTAGCCCAAGACAATTTTTCCAACGAGATTCGGTATGAGGTCACAGTGAAGAATGTGACCGGGACACGTGTGATTGCGGACTCCCTCATCATTGTCCTGGACAAGATTTCCAGTCGTGGGGGCTCCGAACGGGAACCGCTCAGGAAGGAGCCTTTACTCAACCTGATTGAGATTCTGGGGCAAGATGGTGAGACGCCGGACGGTAAGCCCTATTTCCAGGTTCCCACCGATGGCAAGGCTGACCTCGACCCGTATGCCCAGAGTCAACCCGTCGCGATCCACATGCGCAACCCATCATATCTCAGCGGCATCACCCCTTCGTTTCGCGTATATGGTCAATACCGCCCGCCAGAGAAGGCTGAGCAAAAGACAGTACCCCCATCTGCTCGCGCCACGAAGTCTCCCTTCCGCACAAAACAGGACCCTGCTCTGGACAATCTCATTCGTTTGCTGATTAAGAAAGGGATCCTCACCCCGAAAGAGTGGCATGACGCTAGCACCGCTTCAAGAGAGACCTCTCAACGAGACAATCCTCCAGCCCAACGGTGAGCACCCCGGCCGCGGACGGAACCCTGTTCTGAACGACACGTACGGCGAGAAGGGCGATGGATTATCGTGGCTCCCCGGCTCGGGACTAAGGTAAGAAGAGACAGCCGCCAAGGTCCTTCCTTGACACCATGGTGAGGCCGACGTGGCAGGATATCTTAGTGGGGTCTTAACTCATTGTGGAGGAAGGGGCCTGTGTACGTCGGCTGCCGTGTCCGAGATAAAACTGGTAGCTCTGGCCACCCGCTGCCTTCGCACGGTACATGGCTTCATCGGCATGCTTGAGGAGTCCGTCCATGTCTTGGTCGTCAACGGGATAGACGGTGATACCAATACTCACCCCCACCGTCACTTCGCGCTCATCTAGGTCAATCGGCTGGGCAATGGCGTCGACTATCCGCTGAGCGATCACCGCCAGATCCTGGTCACAGGAAAATCCTTCCAGCAAGAGAGTGAATTCATCGCCGCCCAACCTCGACACCGTGTCGACTTCGCGCACGCAGCCTTGTAGGCGTGCAGCAGCTTCTTTGAGGACCCGGTCTCCATACTCATGTCCCAGCGTATCATTCACCGCCTTAAAACGGTCGAGATCCAGTAGCATAAGACCAATCGATTGATTCGTGCGCTTACTGCGAGCGAGCGCCTGGATTAGGCGGTCCCTGAATAGAATTCGGTTCGCCAAGCCCGTCAACGGATCGTGTTGTGCGAGATAGGCCAGGCGTTCCTCGGCTCGCTTCCGTTCAATCGCATAACGGATGGCCCGATTCAGGATGGGGCCGACAGCTTGCCCTTTGACAAGGAAATCTTGAGCTCCCTTTTGCACAGCCTGAAGGGCTGTCACATCGTTATCGAACCCACTCAGCACGACAATAGGAACCCCGGGGCTCGTGCCAAGCATTTGTGTGACCGTATCTAGCCCTTTGGTATCAGAAAGCGAAAGGTCAAGGAGGACCGCATCAAAGCGATCCCGGCTGAGTCGCCGCAGGGCCTCAGCCAGTGTGTCCACGTGAACAGTCTCAAATTGATTCGGACTGGCGTCTTCAAGGAGATCCTTGGCCATTTGAGCGTCGGTTGGATTGTCTTCGACTAGCAATAACTTGATCATGATACCCCGAGTTTTACCACCTCATGCCTTCCCTGCCCCTGGTGCCATGCAATCAGAGGGCCCAGTCGTCCACTGCGTCGATTTCCCAAGGAACCTTGGTGGTGGCCCTAGGAATTGATGTTTTGAAGTAGAGGACATATCCCTTAGCCTCCTCTGTTTCACTGGCCGACGCCGGGGGAAGAAACCCCATAAAACCAGGAACATCACTCGATCAGTCTTCGTTCTAGTATAGCGCCATGGGGAGGCCAGGCCCTAACAAATACGCCCTTTTTGACGTAGGATCCCGTAGACAACAGAAGAGGGACCAGGACGAAAAATGTACGCAAGCGCATGATTATGTTGAGTATTATGGCTTGACCAACAACCGGTCTCCAGCGGGTCAAGCCCGATCGAACAAAGGCGTCAAGGGCACGAACCGCTTCACCTGCCCCAGGCCATGGAAGACCGACCCCATATGTTACCCCATTTATAGCGTGGCTTGCTTACCCGCTTTGCTTAACCAGAAGGGGGTGGAAGCGCTCATGATGACCGTTCTTGGGCACCCCTCTACGCGACGCAATCTCCTCTTCTCCCTTGTCCCGCATCTCCTTATTCGGCACCTGCCGTCTGTCACACGCCACCAAAACCTTCTCACCAGGCTTCCAGTCTGTGAGAGGCTGGGTTGGCCTCTAGCGCCGGCGGCCGGCAAGATGCAAGGCCTCGCTACATGGATCCCACCGTTCCGTGCCACAGCGACAAACCCGCAAGGCCAATACAAATTGAAAGGGCGACGATCGAAGCGGAGAGGTCGGTGTCGAGTTCTTCTTCTGTAGCGAAAATGACGCCGTTCAGGCCGGCAGGCATCGCGGCACTGAGAATGACAACGGTTTGCTCAAGGCCCTTCAGGCTCAGGAGCCACGCGCTGGCCACACCGAGCACCAGACCACCTCCCATCCGGATGGTCACGGCCAACGCCGCGACTCGGAAGTTGCGTCGCAGCGCCGAAAAATCGGTGGAAAGTCCCAGCACTAAGGCCGCGAGTGGCGCGGTGGTCATGTGAAGAGGGGTCAGGACACTCAGGGCAACGGATGGCAAATGCTGGCCGGAACCCTTGAGGGTCAGCATCCCCAGCAGGGCCCAGAGAGGAGGGGCGGAGAGAAAGCGCCGAACAGCTTGCGCATGCGTCCCTCCCTTACGCCCATACCATACCGCAAGGGCGTAGATCACTGTCAGCGTGAGCACTCCGTGCCCCACGTCAAAAAACACGGCCCGGCCCAAGGCCTCTGGTCCCAACGTGACCAAGAACACTGGGTAGGCGAAGAAGGCCATATTGATGATCGAGGTGCCGACGAGAAAACTACCCTGAGATGGGCGCGAGAGTTTCAACAGCCGCGCAGTCCACCAGGACAGCGGGAGGAGGGAGACAACGACGAACACGGACGCAAGAGGTAATTTCCACAACACTGCCTCGAGTGCAATCTGATCGAGGGAAATGAGAATGGTAGCAGGGAGACTGACCCAAAAGACAACCTTGACCAGCCCCGTGGTATGCAGAGGCGTGACGATCCTGAATCGTGTCAACAGGACGCCCCCAAAGAAGATGAGGATCATCGCGAGGATACTAGGCGGCATCATGTGATCAGCACTGAAATCGTCGATGGAAGGATGAATGGGGAATCCTAACGGCCTTAGTGTAATGGAGCCGCAAAGGGAAAGCGACTACCCCATCTGACACGAACCACGGAAGAGCCTCCGGCCTGTAACCAGAGAGCAGAAGGGAGGACGGCAGTGAGAGCACTCTTCTCAGGGAAAGGCCTGAAGTCGTTGAGAGCGGTTGTTCGTCACCCTGCATCGCCATAGCACAGACAGAGGGGTACTCTTCTCGAATGAGCACTTCGGCGTTCTGCAATGGTCAGCGGCTGGTCATTCCATGAGGCGGGGGAGATTGGATACTGCATCGAGGATGAGGGGAGCCCGAGGAGAGCGATGGGAGGGGAGGTTACCCTTCCGTCCGGTTCTCATTGATATATCGGCGAAGCCGTGCCAACCCCGCCGGTCCAAGACGGATAAATTCCAGCCCCGCTTTCCCCCCCAATGCCCACCGCACTGCAGCCAGCCCTACCATGAGAGGTTCTTTCTCTCCGGGTAACCGTACGGTCACCGTGAGAGAGTTCTTATTGTTGAGCAGGGTGGTGCTGTGGATGCCACATCCAGCGGTGGAGAGGTTGGTGATGGTTCCTTTGCCGATGACATGATCGCCCAAGAATACGACTGGGCAGTGGATGTCTAAGCGGGGGGTGTCTCGGTCTTCCATAGAAACCTCGCATGGCCCGGTTCGTAAGGGGTTGGGTCTTCCCGGACGCCATGGTACCTCCAGCAGAACGGCACTTTCAAGCGAAAGAAGGGGTGAGCCTTGAACCTTCCGGGACTGCCGCCCTGTGACCAGAGAATGAGCCACCTCCTGCAGACAGCTAGGACCTGGCCCCTCCCGGTGACCGTGAGAGGGGCCGTTTCAGACCGAGCTCTTTTACGAGCAGTTTCGCGGCTGCAAACAAGTCATCTTGTTCCTCCTTCTCAATCGAAAACTTTGTCTTGATCCTGGTGACCTTTTCGGCGAGGTCGTCCGATGCAAGCGCCTCATCCGAAAAATCCAGATATAACAGATGGCGAAGCGCGATGTGCCGCACCTGGCATGTACAACATCCTCCTATGGACACAGCACCACTGGTCTCAGAATCCACAGATTGAATCCCCAGTCCATTCAGAATGGCCCCTCGTGCTGACTCAAGCAATGCATCTGTCGCGTCCAAGGCGTTCGTGTTCAGGAAGTAATCCGCGAATGTCCGACTTGAACGTTGTTCATCGAGTGCTGGATCTGTCATCGAGGGGGAGGCATCTACCACAAGAATCGCACAGCCTTTCGGAAATAGCCTGTCCAGAGTCGTCCCTGCCACGCCACGGTAGAGATATTCCAAGACGGCTTGGACTCCGAGGTTATCTACTGGACCACCATCATAGAGGTGAAGAAACTGGGATGGGAACGGAGGATCGGTCCGGCTCTGATCTGGATAGCTCTCGAGGGTCACATCGTCGAAGACTCCGGGGAAGGCAGAACTCGCATTGACTGCATTGGCAATCTGGTAGAGGGCCAGGTTCGACCGTAGACCTTTGAAGGCCTCATCCGTGAACGTGAATCGGCTGTTGTCATTATGAGTGGTGGCATTGATAAGGATCTTAGGATAGGCCTCGAAGTCGCCAAATGTTGCCTCTTCATAGAGGTGCGCATTGAAGACATTCACCATAATATCGGATCGAGTGAAATCCGTGAACCAATACCGGAAGGCGTTGTGCGGATAGAACCAGCGCCACAGCCAATCGCTCTGGAAGTCATAGCCTAAAGCTTTTCGCACCGCTTCTTCCGTAAAACGCCTCTCTTGCTTGCCTCGGAGGCCATAATAGGCGGCCGGAAGGGCACTTCCGGAGACGGCTGAGATGACATCCACGTCTTCCAGCAGCCCCAACCCTTGAAGTTCTAGCATGACGGCTGCGCTGAAATTCGCGGCTCGGCTTCCACCCCCGGATAGGGCCATCCCAATAAATTGACCATCCCCACGCTCTCGCTCCCCTAGCTTCCATGAGGCTGCCGTTTCTGGTACGGGTCGGTCAGGTGGCCACTCCTGATTCCACCCAGACCTCCACGTGCCTGGAAGGAGTTGACAACCAAAAATGAGAAGCATCAGCAGCCCCAAGGCCAGATGCCACACACGCCGGCCTCTCACCCTTCCTTGAGCGCACCCGGTGACGACAGAGATCGGGCGGCCTGGCTTCACGGAACCTCTGAGAATTCTCTTATGCCAGCATGCGTTTCCCACTGAATCCCTCCTCTTGTGAGCCTAGCAATCTGGACCTGTTTTCTCTTCCAACCACGCAGCGGACATGCCGGTACACCGACCGTTGCTCGTGATGGCAGTCTGCAGCATCACCTCGCAACTCATGAGCGAGACCACATCACAACCCTCCCTGTGAGGTGTGGTCGGAGGATCGGAGCTCTCTCAGACGTTTACATGCCGGGTGTGAAGACAGTGCATCCGAGTCAAGGCTAGGTCCTTCGGGAGGACGATGTCAAGGAAGGGGGGGGGATCATCGCGACAGCTTCAAAATGTTTTCATGTTTCGTGTGGGATGGCCTTTTCGACTCCGCGTGAGAATTAGAGTCCGTGCCAGAACGACGAGCTGGCAGTCCTAGCTTCTAGGAACGCAGCGGCAGCGTGGGATTGAGCAAGAGGGCGAGCGGGTAGGAGCCTCTCGTGATTCGAGTACTTACCGGAGGGTTCGCACGAACTTCGTGAGCCGTTCCTCGTCTTTGTTCGCCATGACCATGAATTCGAGGCCACTTTGTCCTCCCGTGCTCCACCGCACGGAGGCCAGGTCGACTCTGACGGGAACTTGCTCCCCAGGGATGAAAAGGCGAAAGCCTACAAACCTCCCCGCCTCAAGAGTGATCTCGCTGAAGATCTGACACCCCCTGACAGAGAGATCAAAGACATCACTGGCGCCAAGCACCTGTTCGCGTGCCCAGTCATCCTTCAGCACGGACGCCATCAGGCACACAGGATAGCGTGGATAGCGGCGTGACTCTTGTTGCTTGGCAGTGAGTGACGTCATCGGACGGTCAAGAAACACGAAGACATTAACATTCTTCTACTCCTACCTGGAGACCCTTCCTTGTCAGGTCGCGGAGCGAGAGAAGACGCGTTTTTCAACACTGCGCGAGGCAAGATTCAACAGTCCGGTCATTCCCCGAGTCCCTCATGGATGCAACAGGCTGTAGGGCAGCTTCCACGATATCACGAGGCTCGAAACGCTCACTGGATCGAATTCGCGTGACCACCCCTCGTGACCTCAGCCCGAATCTTGTCGCCAACTTTCTTGTCCCCGCTAATCATCACGGTTTTGTTGTTGACGTGCAACCGAACCTTGTTGCCCGAATATTCCTCCACGTCGTAATACGGCTCATCGATCTGCACAACCTTCCCTGAGACAGTGCGGAAGGCTGGACCACTGCTGGTATCCGTTGGCGTGTTGGGTTCGCCCGAGTTCGAGGTCGCACTCACGGTCGTGCTGGAACTTGAGGAATTTCCGCCTCCTGTCGAATCGGTACATGCAACCACCGCGAGAGCAAAGAGCAGCAGCATTCCCCCTATTTTTCCAATCATGGCCATTTGTCTCATAAGCACTCTCCTTTGTCTCAAAAACCCACAAACTCCCTGCTAGCAACTGACATCCTTTGGCATCATAAGGTCAGAGCCAAGCAAGGCTAATGCCCAAATGAGAAAGAAGGCACAATCTACGCGTTGTCAAATGGTTACGAGGCGTCAGCAATATGGCGGGAAGGGCGGAATGGCGAAAGAGGTCAAAAAACCGTGAACAGGTGGTCGATTTTGATCATCCCAGGGTCGAGCCTATCCCGAGTGTGGTTCACGCCCAGAGTGACGATTTGAGTTGATTACCATGACTTCGGAACGCTACGGGAAGGGGGGGGACGGCGCATTCTTGTCGCGTCGCCGCTACCCTGACGGCAGATTTGTCGCTCTTCTGTATCCGGAGGGGCCTCGTGTATCAGGCACGTGTAGAGAGCCGGCGAGTGGGATCGAACCACCGACCTGCGGTTTACGAAGGCCAGATCACAAACAACCTGATACTTCCGGACCATCGTCTCAGCGCGACGATCTTGACCATCCATCGGAATGATACCCGACACCTGCGTGTGACGATTCTGAGGGCCGACGGGTACACTCTTGGTTACACCTTTCAGCACACCTAACGGACTACCTGTTTACTCGTGTGGATATTGTTCAGGCCAAGAGAAAGGGGGAGGGGGACTTATGGGCACACCCCCCACGGGCGTAGGCTGGGGCATGGGACCCAGGAACGCATATGAACCTAAAGTCAAACCTGGAGTCTGGTCTTGCCCCCGTTTCGTAGACAGGCTCGCAAAGAGCGGACAAGGGCAACCGATACCCTGTTGTGGTCCAGGATCCAGTTTCCCACGACGATTTAGCCTTTGAGGTTCAAAGACTGCCGAGGCATTCACGTGGGTGAGCTGGAGTGTTCGGGCAGAGGTGGCGCATCTGAGGGAAGAATGTGGATGAATAAACTGCCTACTGCTTTTTGGGTAGGCCGTCGCCATAGCAGAATACCTCTGTTCATGCAGCTCTAGGCAACCTTGGATAACGTGTTGAGATGATGGTGACATAAGAATCTCTTGTATTGAAGAAGCAGCATCCATTTAGTTAGATTGCATGTGGAAATCCTGCCGTTACCCCTACACAGGAGGAACCCGATGAGCGAGGAGAAGCCGAAGTTTGATCCTATTCGGTACAAGCACACAACTCGACAGCAATGGGAATCGGCTGCCGAAGCCTGGCATCGATGGGGACCACTCCTGTCCGAGTGGCTGGGAGGACCCACCGAGATGATGCTCGACATGGCCCGAGTCGGAAGAGGCAGTCACGTCCTGGACGTCGCGGCCGGAGCCGGGGATCAGACGATGGTCGTGGCCAGTCGGGTTGGTCCCGAGGGCCGTGTGCTGGCGACGGATATCTCCCCCAGCATTCTTGAGTTTGCCGCGATGCGGGCACGGCAAGCAGGGTTTGACCACGTGGACACCCGCGAGCTGGATGGGGAGAATCTCACGAAATTGGAGGCAGCGTCATTCGATGCCGTGATATCACGCATTGGGTTGATCTACTTCCCCGACCAGCAGCGTGCGCTGGCCGGAATGCGGCATGCTCTGAAGGAGGGAGGTAAGGTAGCAGCGATGGTCTACTCCACCGCCGAGAAGAACACTTTCTTTTCTATTCCTGTTTCGATCATCAGGCGCCGGGCGCAGCTTCCCCCGCCCCTTCCTGGACAGCCGGGTCCATTCAGCCTCGGGGGCGACAGGGTGCTCGAGGGCGCTTTTATTGCGGCTGGCTTTAAGGATGTTGAGGTCACGGTGGTGGACGCACCATTGCGAGTTAAGTCCGCTGCCGAATGCCTCTTGTTTGAAAAGGAGTCTTTTGGCGCGCTTCATCAAATGTTGTCGGGACTCTCAGATGAGGAAAAGGAACAAGCATGGCAAGAGATCGAAGAGAGGCTAACTGAGTTCGAGGGACAAAACGGCTTTCAAGGACCATGTGAACTCCTCATTGCAGTTGGTACCAAATAGTGGAACTGGGGTCTAACAATGCAATGTAACTGGTTTGTTAACGGTAGGGTTTGGCATGGCGCCTGTAGGTTTTAATCAAACAACGTGAGCTAGGTGGCAGTGTGTTCCCAAAGAGAGGGGCTCTCGAAGACCTCTTTGCCTCCGACGACTTGTCCAGAACAGATACAACCATTAATCGGCTGCATTGCCACTCCCGCTTCCTCATTTCTCGCCAGCATGCAACGCGACGATGGTGTCGCCATCGGACATGCCGACAACTTTGCAAGTGAAGGGGCGTAGAGGGCTGGAACGGGCAGAGGGAATAGTTGAGGTATCACAGATAATTGCCCGGAAAACATCTGCTCCAAACACAACTCGTTATGGACTAGGACTCGCTCTTTAGATGGGAGGCCTATTGGGCAAACCTGCTGGCCCACGGCACCACGTCAGCAGAGAGGCTTATCGCGTCGGGAGCGGCAGTGCTACCTCTATGCGAGCACCTTGACCGGGTTTCGAACTCACCTGAACGTGGCCGCCAATCTTTCGTGCTCGACTGGCCAAATTTGACAATCCATTGCCCTGCTGTCGCGGCTGCTCAAGGTCAAACCCGACTCCATCATCCCGCACCTCTAACCGGACCTGGGCATCCTCACGCTTGAGCTGCACGCTTGCTTCCTGGGCTCGTGCATGGCGGATG
>JBFJQA010000118.1:0-10165 GCA_041616875.1 Nitrospiraceae bacterium
TGGAATGTCGGGCCATGAAAAAGGTCCGGGATGAAATGGGACTGACGAATGTGAAACTGATGATACCGTTTTGCCGGACGGTCAAAGAGGCTCGGCTGGTTCAAGCTGAGATGGGCAAGCACGGTCTGAAACGAGGTGAGAATGGGCTGGAGGTGTACGTCATGTGTGAGATACCGAGCAACGTGATCCTCGCGGATGCCTTCGCCGAAGTGTTCGATGGCTTCTCGATCGGGTCCAATGACCTCACCCAACTCACCTTGGGAGTGGATCGGGACTCCGAAATCGTTGCCCATATTTTTGACGAGCGGAATCCGGCGGTGAAAGCGTTCATTGCCAAGGCCATTGGAGCAGTGAAGGCCAGTGGGCGCAAGATTGGCATCTGCGGACAGGCTCCCAGCGATTATCCCGAGTTCGCCCAGTTCTTAGTGAGAGAAGGCATCGATAGCATCTCCTTGAACCCGGATGCCGTTATGAAAACGACCCTCGCAATCAAGGAGATCGAGCAATCGCCAGGGTGACAGAGAAAGCAACGGAGAAGAAATGAACAGGATCACAGTGAGATGAGGTAAGAGGGTCACTGTGACTCCGAAACGAGGCAGGTGGATTCATGAAAAAGTCCGTAGCCGATCTTGCCGATAATCGCTACCTCGACACACGGGTCTTTGTGCGAGTCGATTTCAATGTTCCGATCACAGAAGGCCAGATTCGAGAAGATTACCGGGTGCGGCAATCTGTCAGGACCATCGAGTATCTCTCCCAACGAGGAGCCAAGGTGATCCTCGCTTCCCATCTTGGTAAACCGAAGGGGAGGGTTGTTCCCGAACTGTCTTTGAAACCGGTCGCGGATCGTCTCGCGCAGATTCTCAAGGTGCCGGCAGTACGGTTCGTCGCTGACCTTGTGGGGGAAAGCGCGAAGAAGGCAGTGGACGCGCTCAAGTCAGGTGAAGTCCTGCTGCTCGAAAACCTCCGGTTTCATCCGGGCGAGGAAGCCAATGATTCGTCGTTCGCGCGGCAACTTGCGTCGTTCGCTCAGATTTATGTGAACGATGCCTTCGGCACCATGCATCGGGCGCATGCATCCACCTATGGAATGGCGCAACATTTTCAGGACCGCCTGGCGGGGTTCTTGGTGCAGAAGGAGTTGGATGTGTTGACTCAAGTCCGTGATCAGCCGGTTCGGCCGTTTACGGTGGTGGGGGGGGGAATCAAAATTAAGGATAAGCTGTCCGCGCTGAAAACGTTAATTCCCAAGGCCGACCGCGTCTTACTGGGAGGCGGGATTGCCTACACGTTCTTGGCGGCAAAAGGCGTCACGATGGGGGACTCGCCAGTGGAGCAAGGATTTGTAGAGTGGGCCAAAGACATGTTGGCCCAGTACGCTGAAAAGATCCTCTTGCCGACCGATCATGTCATTGCCATGGGCCTGCAGAAGCGGAGAGGTTTTCAAATCGTCCATGGGACCATTCCGGAGGGGTTCATGGGCTTTGACATTGGCCGCGAAACGACCTTGGCCTACACCCACGAACTCATGCGCGGAGAGGGAACGATTTTTTGGAATGGCCCCCCTGGCGCGTTCGAAGTGGAGGAGTTCGCGGACGGGACCGTGGATATCGCTCGCGCGATGGCCTTGGCCCACTGGCGTGGAGCCATGACTGTCGTGGGCGGGGGAGATACCGTGGCGGCTCTTCGCAAGGCCGAAGTGCTGGACACGGAGGTCAGTCATGTCTCGACCGGCGGCGGCGCGTCGCTGAAGTATATTGGAGGAGAGGAGCTTCCCGGAGTCACTATGCTGAATGACAAACAACTGTGATGCTTCAGCATATCCCTGCCCACCCGTTTGGTTACCCAAGAGCAGGCTTCGACCTGGCCTGGCACGAATGCAGCCCCGTCACCACGACGTCGCGCTAATTGAGTGCGTGTGATGGCCATCCCCCCCTCATCGAGTCAGAGCAGCCCCGTACAGGCATGGCACAGCTTGACTGCCGAGGCAGTCCTCGTCCAGCTCCAGAGTCATGCCCGCAAGGGCTTGAGCGACCAGGACGCGGCTCGCCGCCTGGAGCAGCAAGGCCCCAATCTTCTGCAAGCGACGCGAAAAGTACACTGGTACACGGTGTTAGCTCGCCAGTTTGTCGATGTGCTGATCTTCATTCTGTTGGCAGCCGCGCTTTTGTCGTTGGCCATCGGGGAGGTAGTCGATGCTATCGCCATCCTGGTGATCATCATCCTCAACGGTATCCTAGGCTTCGCCCAGGAATGGAAGGCGGAGCGGGCGATCGAGGCCTTGAAACGGATGTTGGAGCCGCATTGCAGGGTGATCCGTGAGGGAACGGAGCAAGTGATTGACGCAAAGTCCCTCGTGCCAGGTGATGTGGTGACGTTAGATGTTGGCGATCGTGTGCCGGCCGATCTGCGCCTGGTGGAATCCATCAACCTCAAGGTCGATGAATCCGCACTGACTGGCGAATCCGTCTCAGTGAGCAAGAATATTACCCCGGTCGGATCCAGCACGCCGTTAGCCGAACGTGCTTCCATGGTCTGGATGGGTACGGCGGTCACGAATGGCCGCGCTCACGGGGTTGTGGCGGCCACGGGAATGACGACCGAATTCGGGCGAATTGCTCGTTTGACCCAATCGGTCGGTCGGGAACTCACCCCGCTGCAGCGACAGCTGGCATTGCTGGGGAAACAGCTCGGTGTACTCGCCGTTGTCGTATCCATCCTGGTAGCGACCACCGGCTGGCTGCTCGGCAAGCCTCTCGTCGAAATGTTTTTGACGGGCGTATCACTCGCCGTCGCCGTTGTGCCGGAAGGCCTTCCCGCGGTCGTGACCATCACCCTCGCCTTGGGTGTTCGGGCCATGGTTCGGCGACGGGCGTTGCTACGTCGTCTGCAAGCGGCGGAAACCCTCGGCGCCGCGACAGTCATCTGTACCGACAAGACAGGCACGATCACTCAGAATGAGATGACGGTGCAGCGTATCTGGCTTCCATCGGGGGAGGTGGGTGTCGACGGCATTGGGTACAATCCCGCGGGCAGTTTTGAAAAGGAGGGGAGCCGACTCGATGTTCCGAGCCATCGCGACCTGCTGGTCCTGCTGGAAACCGGGTTGCGGTGTAACCACTCCCGCATCGCCAAGGACGAACGCGGCTGGCAAGCCATCGGGGAGCCCACAGAAGCTGCCCTCGTCGTCGCCGCCTGCAAGGCGGGTCTCGTTCAGGAGGAACCGTCCTACACCGTCAGCGAGTTCTCTTTCAGTTCCCAACGGAAGCGGATGACGGTCATCGACCACCTCCCGTCGGGACTGCTTGCTCATGTGAAGGGCGCCCCGGAGGTGATTCTTGAACGATGTACGCATATTCTGGATTCTGAACAGGAACGGGAGCTTATTGACAGCGACAAGGTAAAGGCGATGGAAGCCCAACAGGCTTTGGCCGAACAAGGCTTACGCACCCTTGCGCTGGCCCGTCGCCGCCTCCCGCGGGGTATTGCCTTGGATGAAGACTCGATCGAACGCGAGCTTACGCTGCTTGGAATGGTCGGGATCATTGACCCGCCGCATCTCGAAGTGCCCGAAGCCGTTCGTCTGGCTTATGCCGCAGGCATCCACATCATCATGATTACTGGTGATGCCTCGGCAACAGCCCTGGCGATCGCCAGATCAATTGGCCTGAGAGTTGAACGGGCCATCACCGGTCCGGAGCTTGTCGCCATGGAGGACGACGCCCTCCGCGCTGCCTTGCGCCAAGACGTGCTGTTTGCACGGACCACGCCCGAGCATAAGCTGCGCATTGTGCGTCTGCTCCAGGACATGAATCAGGTGGTGGGCATGACGGGTGACGGCGTCAACGACGCGCCGGCCCTGAAACAGGCGGATGTCGGCATCGCCATGGGTCTACGTGGCACCGATGTGGCCCAAGGTGCCTCGGATATGGTCCTCACCGATGACAACTTCGCGTCGATCATCGGTGCGGTAGAAGAAGGGCGTCGCCAATACGACAACATCCAGAAGTTTGTGCGGTACCTGCTCTCGTCCAACCTCGGCGAGGTCGTGGCCATCTTTGTCAACATTGTCATGGGTGGTCCGCTCATACTGCTCCCGGTGCAGATCTTATGGATGAACCTCGTCACTGACGGGATGACTGCGGTGGCGCTTGGATTGGAACCTATCGAGAAGGGCATCATGCAACGGCCCCCACGGCCGATCCGAGAGCCGGTGCTGACTCGAGGAGGAATCGTCATGATCCTGTTCCTGGGAGGATACGTCGGCGTGGGAACTTTGGGGTTGTTCCATTATTATCTGGCCTCCGGGGGAGAGGATGCTCTGCTGCTTGCCCAAACCGTCGCCTTCACTGGGATCATCATGATCGAGAAGATGAACGTGTTCAATTTTCGCGCCCTACAGGCGCCACTCTCTACCATCGGGTTTTTCTCGAACCCCTGGTTATTGGTCGCATGGCTGGGCTCCGTTGGTCTCCAAGTGTGCGCCGTGTATGTTCCCTTTCTTCAGCCGGCTCTCCACACGGTTCCTCTGGGTCTGGCTGATTGGGGTATGATCGTCATGGTCGCTCTTCCAGTGTTGCTCATGTCCGAGACGTACAAATGGCTGGCTTGGCAGCGGCAGGCGACTACGCCTTAACACAGACGAGAATGTGACCGGACGAAGGACAACCATGACGCCTCCTGGAAAGGAATAAAACGAGAATGGCGCCGGGATGTTTGCCCATAGGACTCTTCTTCGTGCTTCTCCTCGTGCTCCCATTCCTCTTTGCCGAGGTCCTCACCGCAGCCATGTTGAAACTACGGTTGGCGCCCGAAGCTGCTCTTCTCTTGGTGCTGGGGATTTTTGTTGGCAGCGCGGTGAACATACCGGTCAAGCGAATCGTTCGAAATGAGGACGTCGTCGTTCATCCGCTTGGGATCTTGGGAATGTTTGGTTTTTGGCCTCAATTACAGCGGGTACGTCGGGAAACGATCATCGCGGTGAATGTGGGTGGGTGTGTCATTCCTGCTGGGCTGGCCGTTTATGAGACCGTGCTGGTTTTCTTGCAAGGCCTTCAGCTTGCCGGGGCACTAGGGCTCTCCATTCTCATCAATACGGCGGTGTGCCATTGGATCGCGAAGCCGGTGAAAGGCATTGGGATCGCCATGCCCGGTTTCGTCCCGCCCATTGTTGCCGTCCTTAGCGCGACGGTGCTGGCACCGGAGGAACGGGTGTCGGTGGCCTTTGTTTCGGGCGTGCTGGGGCCTCTCATAGGGGCCGATCTGCTCAATCTGCGCGAGATTCCTCGAATCTCAACGGGATTGGCCAGCATTGGTGGCGCGGGAACGTTTGACGGTATTGTGTTGTCGGGCATTGTGGCAGCCTATCTTGCCTGAGTGGCATAGCAAGCCGCGATTTTGGGTTTCAACGGGTAACCTGAATGAGAAGGCGGGCGCTGGCTCAGGCAATGCTAGGAGGGTCCTGATGAAGGGGAGTGTTCTCATAGGAGCAGGCATCTGGGTAATCCTCATCGTGCCATGGTTTGGGGGAGCGTTATCAACTCCCAGTGACCAACACGTGGTGTTCGTTGTTTCTGAAAGAGAAATTGGGGATCAGCCAAGAGTCAATCCGCACGGGGATTGGATATTCAAGGTCACCGACACGCAGTCCTGCAAGGATTGTCACAGTTTCAATCAGAGGGCCAGGACTGGGGTGGAGATCTTGGACAATGACTCTGTGCGGCGCTTAATTGCAAAGGGTAAAGGAGCACACGGTCCGGGAAGGTTCGCGGACTGTTTCCGTTGCCATGCGGGTGGAAGAGTGAACAGGTAGGCATCAATAGCTGTTCGCCACAGCCTGTGTCATGGTATCAATGGGAGTGAGGTATGAAAGAGAAGGCAGCGTGCCTAGAGCGACTGCGCGACGCGTTATCGATGAGCATGCTGATTGCGTTGCTTTGGGGTTGTGCTGAACAGAACGGACTCCGGGGTCATCCGCATTCATCGCAGGACAGGACTCCACAGATGGTGACCGCGCCGGATACACGGGAATCAATCGGGCTGACGCCTCCAGCTCGGAGGGAGCATCGAACGGTCATGCTGCAGCATTTGGAATCCCTCGAGCAGATTGTAGGCGCGTTATCTCGGGAGGACTTTGAGATGGCTCAGGGACTCACCAAGAACCACTTGGGGTTTTTCATGCATCGGCAGGCCATGGCTCGACAACGGCCCGAAGATTTTCCGCCAGCCTATCAGGACCTCGCGATGGCTCATCACAGCGCCGCGGAGGAGCTTGCCGGCGTCATGCCCACCCGTGACCTCAAGAAGATCCTGCCGAAATTTGATGAGGTTCTGAAGGCCTGTGTGGCATGTCACCTCGCCTTCAAGCTGAGGGACGAGGAGAATGTGCCCTAGAACATGGTGAGCCCGGTCAAACGGCGAACGATAGTGGTGCTGGTCTTCACCCTCCTGGCCATCGTGGGTGCCTTGATCATCGAATTGGCGTTGAGCCTCCAAAGCGAGCGAGCGTTTGGGCATACCCAGGCCGGGCACATCACGGGGTGGGTGGGGCTTTTCCTCATAAGTCTTGTGTTTGTGTACTCATATAAGAAGCGGAAAGGTCCCAAGCCTGGCTGGCCCAAAGGGTGGTTTCGCGTCCATATGGTCACGGGAGTTGTGGGCCCTCTCCTCATCCTTGTTCATTCGGGGGCTCATTTCCACGCCCTAGTCCCGGTTCTGGCCATGCTGGCGATGGGACTGGTCGTCATAAGCGGAATAGCGGGCCAGGCGATTCACTACCTCGCCTTGCGGAGGTTGAACGACCAGCGCAGGAATCTCATGCACCAGGGCCTGTCTCAAGAAGACATTGACACTCGACTCTATGACATGGTTGCCCGCGAAGAAACCTTTCGGGTGTGGCAGTACATCCACGGGCCCTTGACCCTGACCTTCTTAGCGCTGACTGTTCTGCACGTCGGGGGAGCGCTGTACTTTGGGGGATGGTGATTCTTGCGATTCTTGCCCTTGCCTGTGTCAGTGATGCCCGTGGTGGCTATTGCGACACTCCTGCTCGTCGCGTGGCTGGGGTGGGCCTCATTTCGAAATCCAGAAGCCTTGTGGGCACCAGGACACTTGAGCCGGTATCATGCGGACATCACGAAATGCGCTCAGTGTCACCAGCCGTTTCGCAGCGCCACCGTGGCGAAATGTATTCAATGTCATTCTATTGAGAAGTTTGCCGCTGCTGGCCAAGTGGCCATCGGAGACTTTCATCAACAGGCGATCCGTAAAGGGCAATCGTGCCTCCTGTGCCATACTGAACACCGGGGGCCGCTGGCTCAGATCACCATTGGAACATTTCACAACCCACACGGGGAATTCGTGTTTCTCTCCACAGGAACGCATTCCTGTCGAGACTGCCATGCCTTCGGAGAGGGACTGGCAGGGCGCCCTACGCTCCTGAACAATGCGATCGTGAGGGATCTTCTGGAAGAGGGAGAGGGTATGCACCGCCGGGGAAGGATGGCCAATTGCCTGCGGTGTCACGTGGGTGGCGAATTGGAGAATGAGGAAGAGGACTAATCTCTGCGGCTTTGACCGTGCAGGTCGTACACCGGGGGGGGATGGTGATCTGGGCGGAAGGAGGCTCTAGGTTGCGTGCTCGACGATTCCGTGTTCCCCTTGGGGGCAAGCACATGAAACCAGTCGCTCGAACCGCGATGTTCGTGTTTACGCTCGTCGCCCTGGTGCATGCTCATCGCCTGATCGTTGGCTGGGAAGTGATCGCGAATGGGGTGATCATGCCGATGTGGACCAGCGTGGCGGGGATATTGATTACCGGCGGACTCGCGTTTTTACTTTGGAGGGAATCGAGAGGACCGAATCGCTAAATTGGAGGATATCGTGATGAAAAACATACGTGGGGAGGAGAATCATCCAGGCAGGAAGTCGGAAGGGAGATATTCATGAGAAGAAGAAAGCGTTGCGCAGCCATGGTCATCACAAGCCTTGTCCCGTTCATGTTGGCGTCCTGTATGGCAACACCGGAGCAAGGACAAATGTCTACCACGTCACTCACGACTCCACACCCTTGCGAAAGCCGATACCAGGACACGAGACCATCCACCCAAGAACTCACCCAACTTCTCGCCGCTCATGACAAGTGGCTCGATGATCCCCGAGCCCATGGAGGCCGACAGGCCAACCTCTGTCGGGCTGACCTCCAAGGTTTAGACCTGGAAGGGATCGACTTGAAGCGAGCACATCTCGAGGGCGCTATCATGCGAGAAAGCCATTTAGCTGAAGCGACGCTGTTTGGGTCGCATTTACAGGGTGCGGACTTATCCCGTGCCGACCTGACCGAGGCTAGCCTCATTGGGGCAGATTTACGCAACGCGAGATTGCGCAGGGCCAACCTGAGCGAGGCAGCCCTGGACGAAGCGGCGTTGCATGGAGCTGACCTGCAAGAAGCCGATTTGAATGAAGCGACCTTGGAACGGGCCCATTTTGACCAAGCCAATCTGCAGTCGGCGGACCTGGGCGGAGCTATCTTGGTGGATGCCTATCTCTATGGCGCCAACCTCGAGAGAGCCATGTTATCCGAAGCGGATCTGCTGGAGGCAGATCTTCGAAAGGCCCGTTTGAGCCACGCCAATCTGAAGGGAGCGAACCTCCAGGGCGCGCTACTCGATAATGCCGATCTGGAAGAAGCGACTCTGGTCGGGGCTTTTCTGAACGAGGCGTTCCTCCACGACACACACTGCTTCAAAGCCGACTTCCAGGGAGCCACCCTCTTAGGCGCGGATTTTCGCTTTGCCGACTTGCGTCGGGCGAATCTGCGGGGTGCCATATTGCTGGGGACCAATCTTGAAGCGGCCAACCTTGAAAAGGCCGACCTCCGGGAAGCGGACATGCAAATGGCTGTGCTATTCATGGCCAACCTCAAGGAGGCCGATCTGAGTGGCGCCCTTCTCAACAAAGCCGTTCTTATCAAGGCTCAACTGCAGGGGGCGAAACTGAACGGAGCGACACTGGACGAGGCGTATCTGCCTAGGGCGAACCAGCGCGGAGCTTCGCTAACAGGGGCCAGCCTGGCATGGAGCAATTTGGTTGAAGCCGACCTACAGGGTGCCGATTTTGAAGGAGCCAGTCTCCTGTATGCCAATCTTGAGGAAGCGAATTTGCGTAAGGCGAACTTCCGTTCTGCCGTGCTCACTGGGGCCAGGCTCTCGCAGGCAGAACTCGGTGACGCGGACCTGAGCGGGGCCGACCTTGCGAGGGCAACCGGGATGACCCAGGCGCAGCTTGACCTGGCCTGCGTCGATGAGCAAACAAAGCTGCCAGCCGGACTGACGAGGCCCAAGCCCTGTCCAGGCGCACGCCGGTAACAGGGCAGTTCCGATCTTCTCCCTTGCGTACCCACCGCCGGGGATGTGGTTTCTGATAGTCTCGACGGCCTCGTCTCATTTCGCACCAGTCTTGCCCACGCAGCTGTTGCAGAATACCCCAATAGGTCAGGTCGATCCCACGCCTTTCTCTCTTAAGGCTCTGATATGTTTCGGAAACTAGTCCATGGCCGTCGCAGGGGATGCCCGGCTTTATTTTTGCTCGATGTTCGGTTAGATTGTGTGGCTTTTCCGATCAGCTAGTCGTGTCGTTGGGAGGAATCGTCATGAAAGGTTTCACGGGGATGTTGGGTCTGCTGTCTCTGGTTCTCTTGGGTCCACCCGCCTGGTCCTATCAAGAAGTTCCGGTCACCGACGGAGGAACGATTACCGGTAAGGTCCTTTTGAAGGGGAAAAAGCCGCCTGCCAAGGCGTATAACTTGGTATTGTTTCCGGAGCCAGCCTATTGCGGGCGAATTTCAACCGGGACGGGTTGGCGGTTGCTTGACGAGTTTCAGGTCTCGGAAGATGGCGGATTACAGAATGCGGTCGTCATGCTCGAGGGAGTGGAGAAGGGTAAGCCCTTTGCCTACACGCCTCCAAAGATTCAAGCCCAGGATTGTATCTTCTCGCCGGCTGTGATGGCGGTTCGCGATCGAGATGATATTGCTGTCGTGAACATGGATCCAGTGGTTCATGACGTGCAGGTGTATGAGGTGTCACCATCCGGCTCGGATGTGATCTTCCATCGGCCACTTCGACTCAATCCCTATCACCCCAAGGTTGGGCCTCAGACCCATGAA
>JBFJQA010000119.1:0-10060 GCA_041616875.1 Nitrospiraceae bacterium
CAGCCGGGATGGATGCAAGTCACGTAGTCCACCGGAGCCCAGATCCTATCCATTTTTCCGATATCGAGACTCTCAAACGCCTTGTAAAAGGTTTCGTTCGCTCGCGTCACTTCTTCGATTCGCTCTTTGATCACGTGGCTCCCCGCATCACAGTGGTAAGGCCATCATACTCTAAACCTATAGAAAGACGCGAGGCTGGATGCCCGCATCTATCAAGGTACAGAGTGGGAACGTCGCCCCCAGACTGACTCTTGACGTGAACCCCCTGCTGTTCGTGGCCCACCCAACCCTAAAAGCTTGGCGATATGGCAAGGAGGTTGCACTGCAGAGGGATCAGGAGGCATGCTTTCAAGCACTGTGAAATCCTTGCAAAGGAATCTTATTGAAAACATTACCCCAGAGACCGTTTCCGCTTGCGCCCGCAGATATCACACCTGGCGCCAAGGAGACGAATCTGTCCGTGCAGAAGGCTAGGGACTACACGACAGCCGCGCGCATATCTCTTCGTCAGCCTTGGACGTCCAGGGGCAGCCCGTTGACAGCCCCTCGCAGGGGTCCGCAACCTCTCATCGCTCTCGCTTTGCTTGCCCTTCTGGCAGGGATACCATCCTGCGCCCCCGGCGGGGAGGAAGAACCCAGCACGATATCTAGCAATGGACAGCCTTCTCCCGCACCTCCGCCACCCCCTCCTGCCGCATCCCCCGTCACTCTGTCGCTCGCGCAGTTTGCCACGGGGTTACACGGCCCGGTCGGTGCCTCCAACGCGGGCAGGGGCGATCCACGCCTCTTCGTGATCGAGCAAGCTGGCATTGTTCGGATTGTGGAATCGAATGGGACCGTATCACCCACGCCCTTCCTCGACATTTCGACACGCGTACGCTCAACGGGCAACGAACAGGGGCTGTTGGGGTTAGCCTTTCATCCGAGCTACGCGGCAAATGCCAGATTTTATGTGAATTACACCGGCAATTCTGGACACACTCACATTTCTCAATTCAGCGTGACCGGAAACCCAGACGAGGCCGACCCGAATAGTGAGGACATTTTGCTCACGGTGAATCAGCCCTCGGACAACCACAATGCTGGAGACATGCATTTTGGCCCCGATGGGTTGCTCTATGTTCCTCTTGGCGACGGGGGGGGTTCGGGAGATCCCGGCAACAATGCCCAGAACGTCGGAACCCTCCTGGGAAAAGTCGTCCGAATCGATGTGGACTCCGGTGGAGGAACAGGCCCAGACTGCCAGGGTCAAGGCAGCGGCCATTACACGATTCCGTCGAGTAATCCCTTCGTCGACGGCGCCGGAGGAACATGCGATGAAATCTGGGCAACCGGACTACGCAACCCCTGGCGCTCGAGCTTCGATCGGCTCACCGGGGATTTCTTTATTGCGGATGTGGGGCAGAACCAATGGGAGGAGATAAATTTCCAACTAGCCGGATCGCAGGGTGGCCAAAACTACGGATGGCGCTGCTATGAAGGCACCCACCCCTTCAACACCGCCGGGTGTCGTCCCATGAATTCCTTTACGTTCCCGATCTTGGAATACCAGCACGGGGGCGGAGATTGTTCGGTGACAGGAGGCTATGTCTATCGCGGCACGGCATTCCCGCTTCTCTTTGGCCGGTACGTCCTTACTGATTTCTGTACGGGCAACTTCTGGGACATCCTTCCCGACGGTGCCGGCGGATGGCAGATCACCCAACACACGAATCTCAGGACATTTGGCTACGTGTCCTTTGGCGAAGACTCCGCCGGAGAGCTGTATGTGATTCATCGAGGGAACGGGACCCTGTCGCGACTCCAATCCAATTAGCCCTCCTGAACTTTCGCTCACATATCCGGGCCGAAGTGCCTCTCCTACCCACCCGAAACGTACCCTTACGTAACAGGTCGTCTTGCTTGCTTCACGTTGCGGACTGACGATTTACAAGCCAGACCCCGGCGAGGATCAGCGCGATCCCTGCCAGTTCTCTCAGACCGATCGCTTCATGGAGGATCAGTGCCGAGAGCACCAGGGCGGACACGGGTATGAGATTGGTAAAAATTCCTGCGCGAGCGGGACCGACTCCATGGACTCCATAGAGCCAAGTCTGCTGGCCCAGAGCGGTTGCAAACACAATCAAATAGATCAGCGCGACCCAACCGGACGCCGGAACTGACCCGAGGCCAGCTACCGCCATTTTCTGATCAGTCCAAAGCAAGGGAATTTGAAACAGGATCGAAACCAGAAGGGTGGTCCAGTTGACCGTTAACGGGGAATACCGCTCCATGGTTCGGCGACCACCGATGGAATAGAGAGCCCAGCTCACCAGGGCCAGCACCACAAAGGCACCTCCCAACACCGGTTGATCCCCTCCCACACCTTGCGTCTCTCCACCTGAGACCAGGGCGACGCCACCAAATGACACCGCACAGCCGAGCCATATCGAGCGGAACGGCACATCTCGGATCAGGACGGAGGAAAGAAACGCCGTAATCGCCGGACTGGCTCCGATAATAATCCCGGCTTCAGCAGCACCGATGTACCGAAGGCCGAACAAGACCCCCAGGTGGTTCCCCAGTACCCCGAGGCCAAGGGCCGTGAGGATAGCGAGGTCCTTTCCTGAGAACGTGACTGCCTTGCCCTCCTGCCACCACCAGATCGGGATGAGGATGGCCAAACCACCCAGTCCTCGCAAGACGGATGTCTCCATGACTGAAAATGAGCCCAGCGCCCACTTCTGTCCAACTATCGAGCCACCCCAGACTACCGCCGTGGTGACCAGGGCCCCGTAGGCCATGAACTCAGTAGGTTTCTGCATGGTGAGTCAGCATCCTGCAAATCGTCGCAAGGTCCGTCAAGGTCGATGCCTGCGCCCCAGCCGTGGCTTCACCACCAGCAGGCCATCCCGGATCGTCAGCAATGCGGCCGTCACATTCTCATCAGTGACGACCATTCGATTCAGTGCTTGGATGGCCTCCGTGGAGGCATCTGGCGCTGGCTCTAGCAAGACATCTCCTGACCACAGGACATTGTCGACAAGAATCACGCCTTGCGGGGAGAGGAGTTCAAGCGAACGCTGGTAGTAATTGACATAGTTCACCTTGTCCGCGTCGATAAAGATGAGGTCGAACGGCCCGGTCAGATCGGTCATGGTCTCCAGGGCCGGCCCCATCCTGATGTCAATGCTCGGACCATGCGGACTTTGCGCAAAGTACTTCCTGGCCAAACTGGCTGCTAGAGGATCGACCTCGCAGGTGATAATACGGCCGTCATGCGGCAACGCCTCCGCCATGGACAGCGCGCTGTAACCCGTACACATTCCAATCTCAAGCACAAGCTTGGCGTTGACAAGCTGGACCATCAGTTTGAGGAAGGCAGCCTCCAGCGAGCCAACCACCATCTGCGGCCTCTCCATGGTGCGATCGGTCTCTTCCCGCAACGCTCGGCAAACCGCTGACTCTTGCGTCGAATGATCTTCGGCATAGGCCTGAATCTCAGGCAACACGAGGTGTTTCATTCATGAACTCCTTAGGCAATGGGCTCTGGACAATAGCCTATAGGTAAAGAAGAGAGGGGCGAAGGACAGACTACCAGAAAAACCGAGAGGTAAAGGATTGTCTACATATGGCAATGACTGTAGCTGAGCGGTGCCGGAACTGTCTTCATCTTCTCGCTCAGCGTCGATCATTGGGGCTACTCCCTAGACGGCGACACCCAGTCCGCTTTCTCTAGCCTCTACCCTATTGCCTATGATCAGGTGTTTTCGTCATCATAGAACACATTTCACTCGTCTTGCACAATCGGAGCGGTACAGGAGATTCTCGCATGAACACCCTTGAGACCTTAAAGCCACTGACCACACACTTACTCGAGATTCAGCATCTGTCGAGCGTTGCCTCGCTTCTGTCCTGGGATCAAGAAACTTTCATGCCTCATGGTGGCGGACAGGCGCGAGCAGACCAGTTGGCCACCCTGCAGGGCTTGGCCCACGATCGCCTCGTCTCTTCCGAAGTGGAGAATCTCCTCACGCGATGGATCGAACCCGCAAACGGTCAGGTTCGACACCCCGAGGCCTGGAACGAACCTGCCCGAGCCTTGTTGCGCGAGACCTGGCGAGATTTCAGCAAGGCCAAGAAGCTTCCCTCTGAGTTCGTCAAACGACTGGGGAGGGAATGCTCCTTGGCACAACAGGTATGGACGGAGGCAAGGGCGAGTAGTGACTTCCAGAAATTCCTGCCGAACCTCTGTACAATCGTGGCTCTCAAACAGGAAGAGGCACAGTATTTAGGCTACCCTGACTCCCCGTACGACGCTCTGCTTGATGCCTACGAACCCGGGGCAACGGTGGCGACCGTCAAGCCGCTATTCGACGCGCTCAGAGCCAGGCTGGTCCCGCTTCTCAACCGCGTCATGGCTTCCTCCGCCAAGATCGATGACACTCTCCTGTTTCGAGCCTACGACCCCACGCAGCAAGTGGAATTCGGAAGGCTCATTCTCACCGCGATGGGATATGATTTCGACAAAGGCCGCCTTGATCTTTCGGCCCATCCCTTTACCACCTCCTTTCACCCAACCGATGTCCGGCTGACCACTCGAGTGTATGAGAAGGAACTCCCGGCCTGCCTATTTAGTTGCATTCACGAAGCGGGCCATGGCCTCTATGATCAGGGGTTGGATGCGTCGCTGTACGGGACTCCCCTGGGGGAACCCCTTTCGCTCGGCATTCATGAAAGCCAGTCTCGGCTGTGGGAAAACTGCATTGGTCGCTCACGTCCGTTCTGGCGCTGTTTCTATCCCATGCTCCAACACACGTTTGCAAGCCAACTGTCTGAGGTCACGATGGAGCAGTTTTATGGGGCCATCAACCGCGTGCGCCCCTCACTGATTCGCGTAGAGGCGGACGAGCTCACGTACAACCTGCATATCATGCTCCGATTCGAGATTGAGCAAGACGTGATTGAAGGCCGAACCAAGGTCGAAGACTTGCCGGCGGTCTGGAAGGAGAAAATGAACAGCTATTTGGGCATTGTCCCCACGCGGGACGCAGATGGCGTCCTGCAGGACGTGCACTGGTCGCTGGGCGCCTTCGGCTATTTCCCCACCTACGCCCTCGGCAACCTCTATGCGGCCCAGATTTTTGATCAGGCCCGTCAGGAGATTGTGAACTTCGAGGCTAAAATCGAAGCGGGCGAGCTTGTCGAATTGAAGCGCTGGCTGAACCAGAAAATCCACAGGTGGGGCCGGACCTTCACAGCCGACCAACTCGCCAGACGCGTGACTGGGACCACCCTCACCCCGCAACCTTTTTTAGACTACCTGGAGCAGAAGTATGGCGAGCTGTATCAGCTCGGAACAACAGGCAAGGGGTCATAATCTAAGGCGTGAGGGGTGAGGAGACAAGGCGGTGTGCTGGACACGCACTCTCTTCCCTCATAACGGATCACGCATGACGCAGCACGGGTCACCCATGACCCCTCACGCGTTATGAGTACCCCATCACGGAATTCAATTTGTTGATGGTGGCTTGGGGAAGCGTAAACTCGCCCTCGACCTCGATGCGTGACGGCACGAGAAGTGTCGAATGGAATGAGATGTCACGGATCGCGAGTTTCTCATCCGGTTGCTCGGGCAGGATCAGCTCGACCTCTTCCACGGAATTGGTAATCGAACCAGTGTCCTGCGGTCCGTAGGTGTTCACAACCGCCTGAAGAATCTCCACGATCTTTTCGTTCACCTGACCTCCTTCAATGGTCTTCAACAAGAGGTCTACGGCCTCCCGGGCCTGCTCGGACAGAGCAAAGTTCTCAACCCGCTCTCTCCGTCGGAGCGAAGTCAGATCATTATCTAAATCCTTGCTGAAAGCACCATACGCAAATCGGAAAAATTCGAAGTGAAATCCCTTGAGGTTCTTCCCAAACATCTGTAATTCGGATAGAAAGACTAATTGCTGCAGCTTCACGTCCCCGCCCGGCCCCATACTGTAGTCGTCACACAGCTGGAGCAGATAGAGGAGCAGGACCCGATCTATGGTGATATCGTTTGGTCGTCGCATCAGCCTTACAATGCTCGCGCTTGCCAGCCAGGCGTTCAACTATAGTCTTCCGCGACGTGGCTGGTCAATCCACTCTGTGCGTGTTCTTCCTTGGGATGACAGGACTTGCTCTCCCCAGCCCTGAAAGTCCCTCTTGACCATCCCGTCAGTTTCCTCTTTAATAACTCCCTCTGGCCGTTGTGCGAAGGCCCGCCCATCGTTATGAACAAAAATACGAAAGAAATTACGGCCCTGAAAGACCACCTGGCAAAGCACCAGCTCAAACTCACACGCCAGCGCGAACACATCCTGAACGTCTTTTTGCGGACCGAGCACGTCACAGCCGAGCAGATGTACCGCCAACTGGCAAAAAAGGATCCTCACATCGGGCTGGCAACCATATACCGCACGTTGAATCTGTTCTGTGAGGCCGGCTTAGCGCAGGCGCGTCATTTCGGAACGCAGACCCAGTACGATAATGTTTCCCACAAGGGACACCATGATCATTTGATCTGCACGAGTTGCGGAAAAATCGTTGAGTTTGAAAATGAGGAAATCGAGCGATTGCAGGAGGAAGTTGCACACACCCACGGGTTTACCATTCAGACCCACAAGTTAGAGCTGTACGGCCTCTGTTCATCCTGCCGACATTGACCCGCCGCCATTTTTTTGATAGTTTATTGAGATAGTGAATCAATTTCATTTTCATTTCTCCCCGACCAAGGACTACCAGCATGCTCATTCCTGGCCTGACCGATCGCGTGATACGAAGGTGTAGGACCTTCTTTCGCCAAGTCTCCTCCCGAACCCTCTTCGCCGGCATGATTGTCAGCGGATTGTTCGCCGTTGAGGTAGGTGACACCCTCGCTGCCGAGCGATTAGTGGTGTACTCGGGGCGAGCCGAGCGCCTGATCAAGCCGGTCCTCGACGCATTTCAAGAAAAAACCGGGATTCAGGTCGAGCTTCTTTCTTCAAAAACTACTGAGCTGGTCAACCGGCTGCAGGCCGAGGGAAAGCGGACACCGGCGGATGTGTTTGTCACCAACGATGCCGGATCCCTCGAACGCGCTCGCGAACTTGGACTGCTCTATCCCTTACATTTGAAGGTCATTGAGCGAACGATCCCGGCTCAGTTTAGGGCACCCGATAACAGCTGGATTGGGTTATCAGGCCGCATCTGGATCGTCGTGTACAATACCAAGCAGATTGACCCCGCAAAACTGACCTCCATCCTCGACATCGCGAACCCACAGTGGAAAGGAAAACTCGCCATCCCCAATGCCGGGAGCGAATACCTCCATGCTGGCGTGTCTGTCATTAAGGCGGCCTCGGGAGACGAGGCTGCGCGGAAGTTTTTGGAAGGCCTCAAGATCAATGGCGGGAACCAAGTCTACGGAAAGAGTTCCCAAATTGTACGCGCAGTCGCCAAGGGGCAGGTCGCCTTGGGTATTGTGAACCACTATTACATTTATCGACACCTGGCAAAGCAGCCCAAGGCGCCGATCGCGCCTCTCATCACAGACCAACAAGAGGGTGGAATGGGGGCAATCATGAACGTGGCAGGCATCGGGGTCATTAAACATGCCAAACACCTGGAGGCAGCAAAGAGCTTGGTGACCTTCCTGGTTTCGCAGTCCGGCCAAAACATGTTTGCCACGTTGAACAAAGAATATCCTCTTCACCCGAAAGTTCCTGCTGACCCTGCCCTCCCAGAAAGAAAAAGTTTCCGCGTGGCTCAGGTGCCATTGGCTCGGCTGGCGGAACTTCGTGAGCCATCAATGACCCTTATTGAGCAAGTCGGGCTCAAATAGGCTTCCGGAACTCTGCCAGTCAGGCCATCATGACAACCGCGGCAATCCGACCATTGCCCTTCTCCCCTCTCTCGGTCCTTGCGTTCGGGGTGGCCGGCCTGATCGTGCTGCCGCTGGTCTACGTAACTGTGCTGGCGCTCACCGCAGACTCGGTCGTCTGGGGCCGATTATGGCACACCCGGATACCGGAGCTCCTGTCGAATACGGCCCTGTTGGCCGCCAGTGCCTCTGCCGGCACCCTTGTCCTGGGAGTCTCCCTCGCCTACCTTGTTACCCGTTTCGAGTTTTATGGACGGTCTGTCTGGGAACTGGCCCTGGTGCTTCCCTTGGCCCTTCCCTCATATGTGCTGGCGTATATTTATTCATACCTCCTGGGGTTTGACGGCCCGGTTGAGCGCCTCTGGCAGATGTGGGCCGGGCTCGATTCACGAATCTTCTCTCCTCACAGCCTCGGAGGAGCTACCTTGGTCATGACCTTGAACAACTTTCCCTTCGTCTACCTGCTCACCAGGGCTGCTCTGCTCAATTTCAATGTGTCGTATGAAGAGGTGGCTCGATCTTGCGGCGCGACTCGATTCAATGTGATCGCCAGGGTAACTCTTCCCCTCTTGCGTCCTGCCATCGTGGCCGGTCTCTCCCTGGTCATCCTGTACGTGGTGTCTGACTTCGGCGCGGTGTCCCTGCTCCGGTATCAAACACTGACCTACGCCGTTTATCAGCAGATTACCGGGCGCTATGACCCTTCTGCTGCGAGCGTGCTTAGTCTTCTCCTGGTCGTCTTCGCCCTCATGTTCTTGGTCGCGGAACGCTGGTTCAGGCATCGGAGCCGATTCTTTCAGACGACAGGGCGCTTTCGCCTTCCGCAACGCACACGCTGCAGCGGGATCGGCGCTGGCCTCGTATCCGTGTACCTCCTGCTTGTCTTCGCCGCAGGTTTCGGCCTGCCCCTCCTCCTCCTCATCCAGTGGAGTGTCGCCGCAATAGCTGAAGGAGCTCTTGATGTACGGTTCTTCGGATTCGCCTGGAACAGCGCCCTCTTGGCTGCCCTTGCTGCCTCGGCTGCCGTAGCGATCGGAATTCCTTTGGCCTACTTGGCCAGCCGGTCGCCATCCCGTTTGAACTTGTTTGTCGTCCAACTTTCCTACACCGGCTATGTGTTGCCTGGCCCGGTCGGAGCGCTTGCCCTGCTCATGCTGATCTCACAGTTTGCGCCAGTCTTGTACGGCGGGGTCACCATTCTGATCATCGCCTACATCGTGCATTTCTTGCCGGTCGGTCTCCAAGCGATGGAGCCCGCGGTTCACCAAGTTTCCCCAAACCTGGAGGAAGTCTCACGGAGTCTTGGTCACAGCGTGTGGAAGACCCTTCTCAGGGTGACTCTCCCCTTGGTGCGAAAAGGGTTCATCGTGGCCTGGGTGCTCATGTTTCTTCAGGCCGTCAAGGAATTACCCGCGACCCTTCTTCTTCGGCCGGTTGGATTTGACACCTTGGCCGTGCGGGTATGGCTGGAAGCCAGTGAGGAGTTGTACCAACTCGCGGCTCCATCGGCCCTGCTGATCGTCATCGTCACCCTTCCATCTCTCAGCCTGTTGGTCTCAAAAGACTGGCGAAGGGCATAGCATGCCGACTCACCCGGAAATGCTCCCGGTCTCCAACCCCAAGCCCGTGCTCCAACGGAAGACTGGACACCCGGTCCTGGAATTGCGTCAGGTCAGTTGTGCCTATCAAGAGGGCAGTCGAGCTGTGTCCGATATTTCTCTTTCGGCCTATGAAGGCGAGATCATCTGTGTCCTCGGGCCTTCAGGGTGTGGAAAAACCACGACGCTACGTCTCATCGCCGGCTTTGAACCAGTTCTTGAAGGGGAGGTGTATCTGGAAGGACGACTCGTGTCGGCGCCTGGTGTTCTGTTGCCGCCTGAACAGCGGCGTGTGGGAATGGTCTTTCAAGAGTATGCCCTGTTTCCCCACTTACGAGTCCACGAGAATATCGCCTTTGGACTCCGTCACCTGCCCTCCGAACTGAGAAGGGCACAGATTCGGGACATGCTCACGATGACGGGACTTCTCGGGTTAGAGGCGCGCTACCCCCATGAGCTCTCGGGCGGCCAACAGCAGCGGGTGGCCTTGGCCCGTGCCCTGGCGCAAAAGCCGGTGATCGTGCTCCTTGACGAGCCCTTCAGTAATTTGGATCCGGACATGGCCGGAAAAATGCGCCAGGACGTCCATGACCTG
>JBFJQA010000120.1:0-10035 GCA_041616875.1 Nitrospiraceae bacterium
GCACGATAAGCCCTGTGTCCTCCGCGGCGGGGATAAACTCGGCCGGGGAAATGAGGCCGCGCTTGGGATGATACCATCGTGCGAGAGCTTCCAGACCCACGATATGTCCTGAACTCAATGCCACTTGAGGTTGGAAGTACACGCGAAATTCTTTTCGGTCTAACGCCTTTCGCAAGTTTTGTTTTAATTCGAGCTTCTGACGGGCCTGCGTTTCCATGTCGGGCGAATACAGTTGGAATCCATTTTTCCCCTGCTCTTTGGCTCGAGACATTGCCGTGTCAGCGTTGCTGAGCAGGTTTTCAGCGTTTGTCGCATCCTTCGGGAATTGGGCAATGCCAATACTGGCGGTGAGAAAGATCTCACGGTCCCCATGGGGAAAGGGAGGCGCCATGGAGCGGAGGACCTCCTGGGCGAGGTCAACGCTCGCTTGGGGGGACCGGCAGGGCTCCATCAACAGGGTAAATTCATCGCTTCCTTCGCGGCCAAGGCTGTGACCGTTCGCGGGCCCCTCCACAAGCCGCGCCGCCACTGCTTTCAAAAGCTCATCGCCAGCGCGGCGTCCCAGCGTATCATTGATCAACTTAAACCCGTCCAGGTTCATGAATAGCAGCGCAAGATGTTCACCGGTATTCCTCGCTCGTGCCATGGCCTTACTCACGATGGTCACAAACTTCCGGCGATTCGGTAACCCAGTCAGGGAATCCTTTTCAGCCAGGGTGCGGGCGGCCTCCACGGTTCGACCATAAAAGATCGCCATAACCAGGAAGAGCGGAATTCGTAGCAAATGGTGCTCGTGTAACTCACCCGTCGTGTGGATTTCTTGATACAGCGTGAAGCCGTAGAAAGTACAGACCAGAGAAAGAAAGAGGAAGAGCTGTTTGAGGGTACGGGTCATGGTCGCGATGAAAATGATGACAAAGTAGGTCAAGTAGAGATCCGAGCTGGCATTCCCTGACACATAGATTAACCCTGTGGTGATGGCCGTATCGCCCAGGGCAAGGATTCCCGGGAACCAGCCGGCTTCAATCCAGCCTGGGGGAATGACCATGACCGTCACGCAGGTGAGAAGGAGTCCGAGAATGACGGCCATTTGAACGTCGGCAAGTACATGGACTTGGCTCCCAAACAACATCTGATAGCTCAAAACAATGGTCACAAGGGCTTGGAGTTGAAGGAACTTTGAGCGGGTTTGAGCGACGGATTCGGATTCCCTCGGGAGGGAATCCTGCGCGTAGGGAGACAGGGCGACAGCCTGATTGGTCATCTCACACAGTCCTTCCAACGCAGAGAATGGCCGCCTCGAGTCGAGGGTGTCCAGAACAGGCTGAATCGGTTTCGAATTGCCATGTTATGGCTCGTTCGGTGCACCCACGGCGGGTTACTACCAGCTTCCCCTAGAACCGAGATTCTGTCAAATAATTTGGGCCTCCGCCCAGCCGACAACAGGGATGCTTAGGATGTTCACTCTCCAAGTTTATGAAACCAAAGCGATTTCGATGTTCATGAATCCGAGGACTTCTGCTATAGTGCCCTCCATGGTGAATCGGGTGATTCTCATGGTGTTAGACGGCGTCGGGGTGGGCGCTCTGCCTGACGCGGCCGAATATGGTGACGCCGAAAGCAATACGCTTGCCCATGTGGCAGACGCCGTCGGAGGCCTAGGCCTCCCATCCTTGGAAGCCCTTGGGTTGGGCAACATCAGCAGGGTTGCGGGGCTGCGGGAAATGGAGCAACCTGACGGGTGTTTCGGAAAGATGGCGCAAGTGTCCAGGGGAAAGGATTCAACGGCTGGCCATTGGGAAATCGCTGGGGTCGTGGTTGATCAACCGTTTCCGACCTACCCAGGGGGGTTTCCACCTGAAGTCATTGAACCCTTCCAGGAGGCCATCGGCCGAAAAGTTCTTGGAAATTGCCCTGCTTCCGGTACCGAGATCATTCAAGAGCTTGGAGAAGAACACTGCCGAACAGGGGCGCCCATTGTCTATACCAGTGCTGACAGCGTGTTTCAGATTGCTTGCCACGTCGAAGTGATTCCCCCGGAAGAGCTGTATCAGATCTGTAGGACTGCGAGAAAGATTCTGACCCCGCCCCACCGCGTAGCCCGGGTCATTGCCAGACCCTTCGACGGTCAGCCGGGGGCGTTTGTGCGGACAACGGGACGCAAGGATTTTTCGGTGGAAGCACCTGGGCAGACGCTTCTCGACGAGGTCAATCGGGCGGGGCAATTGGTTGTGGGCATTGGCAAGGTCGACGATTTGTTTAGCCACCGCGGGCTGACACGATGTACCCATACCCGCAATAATGCTGAGGGGATCATGGAAACCCGCAAGGCCCTCCAAACCGTTCCACGAGGGTTGATATTTGCGACCCTTGGCGATTTTGATACGCTGTTCGGCCATCGGAAGGACTCAGCCGGGTATGCAAAAGCGTTGGAGGAATTTGACTCCAACCTGTCAGGGTTAGTTCAGGCGTTGCGTCCTGGTGACCTGCTCTGTTTAACCGCCGACCACGGGAATGATCCCACGACTCCCGGGACGGATCATTCTCGGGAATATGTACCCTTGTTGGTGTATGGACCCCGGTTTGCGCGCGGGGTGAACCTGGGTATCCGCCCCACCTTCGCCGATCTGGGCCAGACGGTGGCGGAAGCGCTTGGGGCGGAACGGTTGACCTGGGGAGACAGTTTCCTGGATGTGCTAGGTCCTGGGTAGCGAGCCAATGGAATCCGGATCGTTCGAAGCAAGACTTCGACAGTTGGGCATTCACTTACCCTCTCCCCCCAAACCCGTTGCGACCTATATTCCGGCAGTTCAGGTGGGACAGCTCCTTTTTGTAAGCGGGGTTCTTCCCTTTCGAGATGGAGCCCTTGTCCAGGTAGGGAAATTGGGGAGAGATCTTCGAGTCGAAGAGGGATACGATGCAGCACGCACGGCTCTTCTGAATGGTCTCGCAATCGTACGGTCAGAATTGGGTACCCTTGATCGAGTAAAGAGAGTGGTTCGTGTAGTGGGATACGTGGCGTCGGCAGAGGGCTTTGTGGACCAGCCCGCTGTCGTCAATGGGGCCTCCGACCTTCTTGGGGAAGTGTTCGGTGAGGCGGGGAAGCATGCGCGATTAGCGGTGGGCGCCGCCGAATTACCGCTTCGGGCTCCGGTTGAATTGGAAATGATAGTCGAGGTGACCTCAATCTAGAACAGAGGCAAGGCAGAGGAACGTCGTCGGTCGGTCTAGAGGGTTCAGACCCATCATGCGTGTGAAAAGGCCTGCAACATTCTCGTTGGTCGTCGTACTGGCGGGATTGGTGATCGCCCTGTTCCTGGCGGAGGTGCCAACAGCCGGAGCAGGACCACGGCCTGTCGCAATGGATGGAGGCCGTTCCGGGGAGACCCTTCCGTCGGTGTTCGTTGACGCCAGCACCACGACGTGGATGCGGAGAGGTCGCACCCTCATGGATATAGAGGGGCTGGTCAGGAAAAAACTGTCGTCCGCGGGTTTCCGCATCGTGCCCCAGGAGACTGATCCCCGTGACCTTCTGGTGAGTGTGGATTACCGTGAAGATCGGGGCGTTCAGTACAGTGTGGATTCCTACGGGACGGAGATTACATGTCGGATTCGGCTTGAGCAGGGTGAGGGTGTGACCCTCTTCAACTTAGTCGTTCGCGAATCCTCAGGGGATCAGATGCACGGCACGCCACCTTATCTCGAGGCCATACATAAATTCCAGACCAATGCCTATGTGTATCTCCTCGGTGATCTCGTGAAAGGGAGGGCCGTGCGTGGGCAGGATGTCACGAAGTCTTTGATCCAGGGACTGGCACGACTAGCAGAAGCCGACCCCGCTGACTTTGATCCTCGCAGCGCGACCCATACCATGATGGACTTTGAGTCCGGTTACGCGACACAGGCCCGTGCCAATACCATCCGCGAGCTTGGCCAGCTGAAGGTCGTCGAGGCCATACCCCTCTTGACGGAGTTGCTGGACCACTCAGAGCCTCAGGTCCGAGAACTGTCTGCCAGCGCCCTTGGTGCCATTGGAGCGCCCGAGTCTCGTTCGGCGCTCGAGCGCGTCGCCGATCAGGACGGGGATCCTCGGGTGCGAGACGCCGCCAGGACCGCTCTTTCCCGACTGAAGTCCGTTCCCCTCCCATAGCTTCCTTACCTTGACAGAAAAAAAGTTCGGTTGTTATAGTGCCACGCAGTTATTGTAGAAGAGGATCCGGCCTTCTAATTTGCCAGCCTGGTTCCGGTCCTTGTTGATAGGTCCAGTACGAAGCTGCGTCCCAACGCAAGAGGGGGACTTTCTATGTGGCTGATGATCATGCTCCTTTTCTCTTTCTCAATGGGTTCCATAGCCGAAGGCGTGTGGGCCCAACCGTCTCTCTTCCCACCCAGTGGACCACCGGGCTCGACGGTGACGATTTCTGGCGAGGACTTTGGGCAATTCCAATCCACAGAGGCAAACCAGGTCTTGTTTAATGATCTGCCCGCCTTGGTTCAGCGATGGGACACGAATCTCATTGAAGTCAAGGTCCCCCATCGTGTTCAGAAGGGCGCCGTCATCGTCAAGAAGGGCAAAAAACACGTCGAGGTTGGGGAGTTTTCAGTACAGTACCCAACGATTGAGGGCGTTACCCCTGAAGAGATTGAACCGGGAAAGATCCTCCAACTGAGTGGAAAGAATTTCGGCAATACTGCGGGAGCCAAAGATCGGAACGCCATGTTTGGGGTGAATGAGGTGATCGTTGGCGGGATGAAAGCCCGCGTCACAAAGTGGCGGGATGACAAAATCGAAGTCATCGTTCCCGCGACTGCAAAGTCGGGTGAGGTGGTGGTGCAACTCGGTTCCTCTGATCCCTTGCCAAATGGGTTCTGCTGCGCTCCGGTGGAGTATACGCGGAGTAACCCGGTTCCTGTGAGTGTCTTGCCGACGATCGACGTGGATCCCCGTACGGGGCCCGTCGGGACCAAAGTAGTGTTATTCGGTGAGGGGTTTGGTACCAAGCCGGGGGCGCGTGAGGGGGTCTTCATCAACGGTCAGCCGGCCGCCCTTGCCCAATGGGAGGACAGGAATATTGTCGTTCACGTACCGCTCAATGCGACCACAGGCCCGCTTGTGCTGCGACGGGGTGGAAAGGACCGGAACCTGGGAACCTTCTCCGTGCTCGCTCCCAAGGTCACCGTGACACAGCCAGACCGCGGACCGGTTGGGAGTCTCTTGCGAATCCAAGGGGAGAATTTCGGAAACTATACCGAGAGCGGGGCCACCCCCTTCTCCTTCATTGATTTCGATCCGGGCGAAAACAGCGTGACCATTGGTGGCGTCCCGGCCATTGTGTATCGGTGGAACGATGATCGGATCGATGTCTGGGTGCCCTTCAGCGCAAAGAGTGGACCGGTCGTGATTCGCCGCGGAGGCGTGGTGCCGAAGGCCGATGGATCGTGCTGTTTAGAGCGCGGCGCGATTCCTATCGACGCGGGGTCCTTCTCGGTCGTTGAGCCTCGGGTCGACTCGGTGACCCCGACTGAGGCAGGGATCGACGAAATCGTCAAAATCTCAGGTTCAGGCTTCGGGAGCTTCATAAAGGGGCGCGAGGCCACCGATCCTGAGCTCACAAGAAGAGGGTTCCTCCGACAACAGATTCGACTCGGAGAGAATATCTCCAGATCCGAGGTGCTCTTCAACGGCGTAGCGGCGATCGTTGTGTCTTGGACGGACACGGAGATTAAGGTCCAAGTGCCTCGGCGACTGTTGTACGGGATCGGAAGTCGTAATGAGTTTAGCCCGGATCTCTCCAAGGGGCCTCTCGTGGTGCGTCGGGGATCGTGGGATGTGTTACCCGACGGCACCTGCTGCACCGAAAAAAAATGGATCTCACTCGATGCCGGTGAGTTTACGGTCCTGGCAAAGGGGCTTCCCGACCAAGGGTTCTTCACCGACCCGACTCAAAGTAATCCATGACCTGCAGTGGAATCTCGAGATCGCTGGCCATTGGTATTGCGGCCTGCGTGGTCTGGTTTGGCTGTGGGTCTTTGGCTTGGGCAGCCGAACCTCCCCCCGTTCAATCGCTTCAGGTCAGTGGGACTGAAGCCCCTCTTCTTGGGATTTTCTTTCATGATTCCGGACATGGCTGGGCGGTTGGTGATGGAGGCACGGTCCTCAGGACACGCGACGGCGGGAAGAAATGGAGCCTTGTGCCGAGCGGAACGAGAGCCCTTCTCACCGCGGTCTATTTTGCCGACGCTCAGCAGGGGTGGGTGGTTGGTTCCCAGGGAACGATTCTCCATTCCTCCGATGGTGGAGGGAGTTGGGTGAGGCAGTCGAGCGGCACCCAAACCATCCTGTATGGCCTCCATTTCCTGGATTCCTTGAAAGGCTGGATCGTCGGAGCGAGCGGAACGATCCTGTATACGGACGACGGTGGGCGCCATTGGTCCGATCAGGACAGTGGGAGCCGCGCTGTCCTCTACGCGGTGCACGCTCTCGATCCCCGCCGCGCTGTGGCCGTGGGGGCCCTGGGAACGATTCTTTCAACGGAGAATGGTGGAATGATTTGGGAACAACAAGAGACTCGTAGTTCGGCGACATTGTTTGATGTCGTCTTCAATGATCCGGCGAGCGGCTGGGCCGTCGGGAACGTGGGGGCGATGTTTCACACAACCGATGGAGGTAAGCACTGGCTTGACCGGACGCTTCCTTGCCTGGGGCTCTGTTCGAAGCCTTTGGATTTGCTCCGGATCCGTTTTGTCGACTCAAAGGCCGGCTGGATCGTAGGGGAGCGAGGTGTCCTCTATCGGACCACGGATGCTGGTTTTCACTGGGAGCAGCATACTGGTGGAGCAGGAGTGTCCCTGTACGGGCTCTCGTTTCCTACTCCCAAACAGGGGTGGGCGAGCGGGGAACAAGGGACGATCCTCCACATTCGGCAAACCCCTGAGTCCTAGAAAATAGGTTGTCTACGCTGGTCCTTCCTCTCTCTTTCAGCCTAACTCACCGAATCGACTCTGAAGGATACTGACTGAGGTCAGGGCGGCGGTCTCCGCTCGAAGAATGCGTCCGCCCAGACTGACGGGGACGAATCCGTGCTCGAGGGCGACCCGCACTTCCTCGCTAGTCCAGCCGCCTTCCGGTCCAATAGCGAGGCTCACCACGCTCTCGGGGTCTGAAGGAAGGGGAAGTGATGAGAGGCTGTGTCCGGCACGTCGTTCGCACAAAATGATCCTCAGGGAGTGCGCTGGGGGCTCGGTGAAAAACTCCGTCGCTTCCCGCGCAGGCAGTACCTCCAAAAGATCCCACCGTTCAGATTGTTGCGCGGCCTCGAGGGCGATCTGTTGCCATCGCTGCTGTTGGGTGGGGATGCGTGACGCCGGGGGGCGAGCGATCCCGCGTTCAGTGAGGAGGGGGATCAAAGAAGCTGTGCCGAGTTCGGTGGCCTTTTGAATGAGCCAATCCATTTTCTCGCCTTTCAGTAAGGCTTGACCAAGGATCACACGTGGGCTTGCCGATGTGGGGCCGGCTTGGTGTTCTAAGACCTGGCCGGTGAGGTGGCGACGATCGACCTGCGTAATGCGAACCAGAAAGCGTTGCCGGTTTTCTGTCCCGAGCCAGAGGGTCTCCCCGATACGCGTCCGAAGGCTCGCCCGGAGATGTCGCGCCAGCTGGCCAGCGATCGTGACGGTCCCGTTTTGGATATCGGACGCTGGAATGAAAAACACCGGCATGGAGTCAGAGCTTGGCGGGAGTGGTGGAGAGGAGGAGATTGGTTCAAAGGTTCAATCGAACAAGGTTTTCATCTTGTCGAAAAACCCTTCCCCCTCCTTTTCCAGGGAGAGCCCACTTTCCTTGGCGAACTCCGTGAGCAAGTCCTTCTGCTTGCTGGTCAGCTTCGTTGGGACCTCGATCTTGACGCGACACAATTGGTCTCCGGTCTCCCGGCCTCTGAGGCTGGGGACGCCCAGCCCACGCAGGCGTAGGACCTTCTCAGGCTGGGTGCCTGGCGGAATCTTGATCATGGTGGACCCTTTGAGGGTGGGAACTTCCATCGTGCCCCCTAGCACGGCGGCGACGAAGTTGACGGGAACATCACACACGATGTCATTGCCCTTTCGACCGAAGATGGGGTGTGGTTTGACCATGACGGCCACGAACAGATCCCCTGGTGGGCCTCCATGCACACCGTGCTCGCCTTCATGGGCGAGACGGAGGCGCATGCCCGTTTCGATCCCGGCAGGAATGGTGACGGACAGTGTCCGCTCGCGATGAATCCGTTGCCGTCCGCGACAGGTGGTGCAGGGATCGGTGATAACCTGTCCTTGCCCCTCACATTGGTGGCATGGCCGACTGATGCTGAAGAATCCTTGCTGAAAACGAAGCTGTCCGGCTCCTTTGCAGCTGGGACATACTTTGACGCCGGTTCCGGATTGCGCGCCAGTGCCTTTGCAGGCCTCACAGGTTTCCCACCTGGGTATCTTGAGCTTCGCCTCCTTGCCGAACACGGCTTCCTCAAAGGAGAGCTCGAGATTGTACTGAAGGTCCGAGCCTCGTTCACCCCGCTGTCGCCCTCCGCGAGTCCCTCCGAAGAAGTCCTCGAAGATATCATTGAACACGTCCCCGAATCCCCCACGGCCGAAATCAAATCCCTCGAATCCACCACCACCCGGCTGGGTGCCCGCGTGACCAAACATGTCGTACCGCTGGCGTTTTCCCTGGTCGCTCAGGATCTCGTAGGCCTCGTTGATCTCCTTGAATTTGTCTTCCGCGTGTTTTTTCTGGTGTTCGCTGTGGAGGTCAGGGTGGTGCTGGCGGGCCAGTTTTCGAAAAGCCTTTTTGATCTCTTCCTCGGAGGCGCTCCTGTCGACGCCGAGTGTCTCGTAATAATCGCGCTTTGCCACGTGAGCCATTGAAGGGTGTGAATAAAAATTGATCGGGTCCCTCTCTCCGAGAAACCCGATCACCGTGCCTCGTATTCTACCTTACTTTTTGTCTTTGTCTACTTCTTCGAATTCGGCATCCACGACCTTTTCTTCGGTCTTGCCAGGCTCCTCGGCAGGGGCTTCCTCGCCGGTAGGGGAAGGTCCGCCCGCGGAGGCCGAGGCCTTCTTATACATTTCCTCGGCAAGTTTGTGAGAGGCTGAGGTCAGGTTTTGGACAGCCGTATCAATAGCCGCTGGGTCATCGCCTTCCATGGCTTTGCGGGTGGCGGCGATGGCCTCCGTGATACGGGTTTTGTCGTCCTCGGCGATTTTGTCGCCATGTTCGGTCAGGTTCTTCTCGGTGTTGTAAATCAAACTGTCAGCCTGATTCCGAGCCTCCGCCAGACTCTTGCGCTTCTTGTCCTCCTCGGCATGTGAGGCCGCGTCTTTGACCATCTTATCGATTTCGTCTTTGCTGAGGCCGCTCGACGCAGTAATGCGAATCGACTGTTCTTTCTGCGTGCCCAAGTCCTTCGCGGAGACGTGGACGATGCCGTTGGCATCGATATCAAATGCGACCTCAACTTGTGGCATGCCTCGAGGAGCAGGCGGGATGCCGACTAAGTCGAACTGTCCGAGCAGTTTGTTGTCGTTGGCCATCTCGCGCTCGCCCTGGAAGACGCGGATCGTAACCGCGCTTTGATTGTCCGCAGCCGTCGAAAAGATTTGACTCTTTTTGCTCGGGATGGTCGTGTTTCGTTCAATGAGGTGTGTAAAGACGCCCCCCAAGGTTTCGATCCCCAGGGTGAGGGGCGTGACGTCCAACAGCAGCACGTCCTTCACCTCGCCTTTGAGGACGCCACCTTGAATGCCAGCGCCAATGGCCACGACCTCATCGGGATTCACCCCTTTGTGCGGTTCCTTCCCGAAAAAATCCTTCACGGTCTGAATGACCTTGGGCATCCGTGTCATCCCACCGACGAGAACGACTTCATTGATGTCAGCGGCCTTGACGCCGGCGTCGGCTAAGGCTTTTCGGCAGGGTTCGATAGTGCGCTCAACTAAGTCGCCAACTAATTGCTCCAGCTTGGAACGAGAGAGCTTCAGGACCAGGTGCTTCGGCCC
>JBFJQA010000121.1:0-10022 GCA_041616875.1 Nitrospiraceae bacterium
CCGCACATCTACTACCCGAACCCAGCGGGGCCCGGTGGAACCGGCGAGAAAGAAGACGTCGTGATGGACAGCTTCGGCAACGATCCGTGGGCGCGGAACTCGATGCTGCAGACCGCGGAGAACGTCGCCGCCGAGGCCGGGATCTCGCGCGAAGACCAGGACCGGACGACGTTGATCCGGTACAACCAATACAAGGATGCGCTGGCCGACGGCGGCGCCTTCCACAAGCGTTTCATGCTCTCGCCCTTTCTATCGCTTTTTCCATGAGCGTATCAGTATGTGTCCATCCGACCCCAGGCCCTCGTTTATGCTTCCGTTCTCGAGGTCGCCCTTGCCACGCTCTTGGAGGGGCCACACATGAGTCGAAGCGGGGTAGTTCATAGGGCTAGGCTAAGCTCGCCCTATGAACCATGTCAAGGTGGGCGTGAGGCTTGAGCATGCGTATGGAGAACTGACCAGTTGCGGCGTCATGAGCGGCACCTGGTTCACATCAGACATCCTCGCCTAAAGCTCGAGAAGGGTGAGGGGTAGGTTCAGGATAGGTCTCCACGACCCTTGGGGGCGCTTCGCGATTTGCTGAGGGAAAACTATCTACCGCAGACACACAGGGGCATGCACAGTAGAGGTAGAGGGGGCATTGCAACTGTCAGCTTGCTATCGACGGCAGGCGGGTATGTCTTACCGATTCCGTTGCACCAGGTGTCGGTGGTTGAGCATAAGCGCACCTTATAGGAGATCCAGGCGGAAATGTTCCTCGTCAACATTGCGCTGGGAGGCATGCAGAGCGGCTTCACAGCCGTGCCGAGCGTGGCGGCCACGTCCACTTTGAAACAACGATTGGCGTGGGTCCAGCCTCACTAGGAATGACAGAAACCTTGGTGGCTCCAGTGTTCACGGCCACCGACGCGGAGAACCCAACCGTCACGATCATCACAATTGACGACAAGAATTGACCCCAAGAGTTTCGGGTTCTTTCACTTCCGACCAAGAAAAGGAAGAACGGAAGATGAGAAGGATGGTGCCGAAGGCGGGACTTGAACCCGCACGGCTTTCGCCACACGCCCCTCAAACGTGCGTGTCTGCCATTCCACCACTTCGGCGCCGACTTTCATTATAGGAGTGGCCCAAAATGCTTGTCAATGAACAGCCCCTTCGATAGAATCAGAAATCCGTCGCATGATACACCTGCCAAAAACACGTAGCACCCTTCCGAAAGAACAGGTTCAGACCGGTGCCTTCTTCGATGTCGACAACACCTTGGTGCCGGGACGTTCGATCGAGGAGCGCTTTTTCTTTCACTTGTGGTCACAAGGGCACATCGGCGTTGAAGAGCTGACTCGTTGTGTGGTCCATCTTTTTCGTCATATGCCGCCGATTTCTCGTCAGCCCCTCCGTGAGTACAAGGCGTATCTGAAAGGCAAGCGGTCGTCGACCATAGAACCTCTGGCGACGTCCTTTGTCGAGAGAGAAATCTATCCGAGGCTCTCATCGGACGGCCGAGCCGCCATTGAGAAGCACCAGCGCCAACGTCATTACACTGTCCTTGTGACCGCATCCTTGGATTTCCTGGTGGTGCCGATCGCGGGGGTGCTGGGCGTCGATGCGGTGCTGGCCGCCAGACCCGAACAGGTTGATGGGCAGTATACCGGTCGCCTTCTTTCCCCTTTCCCGTATGGGGAAGGGAAGCGTCATGTCGTCGAAAAGTTTGCTCGGGAACAAGGGCTCGATCTGAAAGACTGTTACGCCTACGGGGATAGTCCGGGTGACAGATATATCCTCGGGGCGGTCGGGTACCCCTTAGTCGTCAATCCGATACGAGGGATGGGGGCATTTGCGAAACGAAAGGGATGGCCGGTCACACGATGGAGATAGGGGACCCTGTACCGTAGGCCCCTCAACGAAGGATGCGGATTACTGAGATCTTTCATAGTATTCAGGGTGAATCGAGCTTTGCAGGTCTTCCCTGTGTCTTTGTTCGGCTGACTGGCTGTCCGTTGCGGTGCACGTGGTGCGACAGCGAGTACACGTTCTCAGGGGGAACGGAGATGCCCATGGAAGAGGTCCTGCAAAAAGTTCGCCTCTTCCACTGCTCTCTTGTCGAGGTGACCGGCGGTGAGCCGCTGTATCAGCCCGACGCTTTCCCTCTCATCCAACACCTCTGCGAGGAGGGCTACCAGGTACTGGTCGAGACCAGTGGGGCTGTCGATATCTCCACGGTTGATCAACGCGCCCACGTCATCATGGATGTGAAATGCCCCGGAAGTGGAATGGTTGACCGGATGCGTTGGGAGAACCTGGACCTCTTGCAATCAAAAGACGAGGCGAAGTTTGTCTTCAAAGATCGAGCGGATTATGAGTGGGCACGTTCGATCCTGCGACACTACAAACTGGATCAGCGTTGCACCGTCCTGTTTGGGTCTGCGCTTGGGGAGCTTGACCTTCGTCAGCTGGCCGAATGGATTCTCGACGATCAGCTGCCCGTTCGGTTCCAGATGCAGTTACACAAGTATATTTGGGATCCCGATATGCGAGGCGTGTAGCTTTCGGGGAGCACATCAGTTATCCTCACGCCTTCCGCGACCTCTACTCAGTCTTGAATCGTGGGTGCGGGAACGCGATCAGCAAAAACAAAGAGGGGTTTAGAGTAATGCAGGTCAAGGTCAAACCAGGGCGCATCGAGCGCGAACCGGCAGAAGTGGTCGTGCTGACTCACTTCGAGGATGGGTCCACTTTCCAGGATGAGGCGGCAGGGGTGGATCGTGCCCTGGGCGGCTCCTTGCGCAGGTTGCTCAAGAGCGGGGAATTTGAAGGCAAGCCTAACCAGACTGTCCTGCTTCACACGGAGGGAAGGATCCCGGCCAATCGCGTGCTCCTCGTGGGTCTCGGGAAGAAGGCGGAGGTGCGCGTGGATACATTGCGTCAAGCCATGGGAACCGCCGCCAGACGCGTTCGGCAAACTCGGGCGAGCTCCTTCCACGCCGTCTTGCCCAAACACCGATTCCCAGGAGCCTCCCCCCTCGAACTCACCCAAGCCATGGTGGAAGGAGCGGTCCTAGGCGGCTATGAGTTTACTTCGTACCGGAGTGAGAATAAGGCAACTCAAAAGCCCCTCAGTCACCTCACATTTATTGAGTCTCGGGCTAGTCAGGTCTCGGTCCTCAGGGAGGGTGTCCACCGGGGTGTTGCCAGCGCGGAGGCGACTTGGTTAGTGCGAGATCTCTGCAATCATCCCTCGAACATGATGACGCCAACGAAATTGGTTGGGGAGGCCAAACGCATTGCGAAAGAGCGCGGGGTTAAGCTAAAGGTTCTCGAACGGAAAGATATGGAACGATTTGGGATGGGGGCCCTCTTGGGCGTGTCTCGGGGAAGCCACGAACCACCCAAGTTCCTCATTCTCGAGTACCGACGGGGAGGCACCGGGCGGAATCGCCGATCTGACCAGCCCATTGTGCTGGTGGGAAAGACCGTCACTTTCGATAGCGGGGGCATCTCTCTGAAGCCGTCCGAGAATATGGAGCAGATGAAGGCGGATATGACGGGAGGGGCTGAAGTCCTGGCCACCATCCGGGCTGTCGCTCGGCTGCGCCTTCCCTTGCATGTCATCGGCATTCTTCCCGCGACAGAAAATATGCCGGGAGGTCGGGCGATCAAGCCCGGTGATGTTTTGACCACGTTATCGGGTAAGACCGTCGAGGTTCAGAACACTGATGCTGAGGGTCGCCTGATCCTGGCTGACGCGCTCGCCTATGCCACTCGCTACAAACCCAGGGCCATCATCGATGTGGCCACCTTAACAGGCGCCTGCGTGGTCGCCCTCGGCAAGTTCGCCATTGGCATGTTCGGCAATGACGAATCCCTTAAGGCTCGGGTCCGGCAGGCTGGTGAAAGGGCCGGGGAGCGTGTTTGGGAAATGCCGCTGTGGCCTGAATATTTTGAGCAGCTAAAAAGTGATGTTGCCGATATGCGGAATATTGGGGGTCGCGGCGGCGGCATGATCACCGCCGCACTATTCCTCAGTAAGTTTGTCGGGAAATATCCGTGGATTCACTTGGATCTCGCCAGTACCGATTGGAGTGATAGCGAACGCCCCTACCTGGCGAAGGGCCCCACTGGCATAGGAACGCGATTGCTCCTTCAGTACCTTCTAGAGGAGGCCGCCGCGGGACGATAACTGTCAACCACGAGATGGGTCAACCATGACGCTTCGCGAAAAAGTTGGACAGCTGTTTATGATCGGATTCACCGGTATCTCGGTGTCAAAGAGCGTTGCCCGCCTCATGGCCACGTATCAGCCCGGCGGCGTGATTCTCTTCTCTCGAAACCTGAATACGGTGGACCAGATCATCCGTCTGACGAATAACCTGCAAAAGCTGAACCCCCAGCAACGCCTCTTTATCTCAATCGACCAGGAAGGCGGTCGCGTCTCCAGGCTTCCGCGGGGATTTACCATTTTTCCCCCCTGCGCCGTTCTGGGCCAGTGTGATTCATCTGAAATGACCTACGCTGCTGCCTCCGCGACGGCTGAGGAACTGCGGGCGGTGGGCATCAACATGAATATGGCTCCGGTGTTAGATATCCACACCAACCCAGAGAACCCGATCATCGGAGACCGGGCCTTTAGCGCGAGCGCCACGCAAGTGTCGGCGCATGGACTCGCGACCACCGCAGGTCTCCAGGATAACAAGGTGATGGCCTGTGGGAAGCATTTCCCGGGCCATGGAGACACGTCTACGGATTCTCATGTGGAACTGCCCACGGTGACGCTGTCCGCGGAGCGGCTTCGAGAAGTTGAGCTGCGACCGTTTCGTCACGCCATTGAGAATGAATTAGCCAGCATCATGACGGCCCATGTTCTGTACCCCACACTCGACGACGCGCGACCCGCAACACTTTCATCCTATATTCTCACCGGGCTCTTGCGGAAGGAATTGAACTTCCAGGGCTTGATCGTGACTGATGATTTGGAGATGCGGGCGATTGTGGATCATTATGGAATTGGCGAAGCCGCGGTCCTGGCATTCAGGGCTGGCGCCGACATCCTCCTGATCTGCAAAGACCAGGACAGGGTGGTTACGGCGATGGAGACCGTGTATGAGGCCGTCAGGAGGGGTGAGATCTCCGAGGCTCGGTTAGAAGCGTCTCTTGGACGGATTGCGAGAGCCAAAAGCCGATTTCTTCACCCCTATACCCCTGCTGATTCACGTTCTGCCAAAGCGATCGTCGGGAGCAAGGCACACAAGACGTTGCTGGATTCCATTGTCCAGACGAGCGAACGACGCCGGAAAGCCCTCGTGTGAGCCATATGCCTGGTAAGGCCGGGCCCAAGGAAATTTGGGCCTGGGGCATGTACGACTTCGCCAACTCCTCCTTCACCACCCTCATCGTCACGGTCGCCTATAGCGTCTATTTTGTCCAAGTCGTGGCTGGAAATTCCACTCACCCAGGCATGGCCGAGCGTCTGTGGTTCTGGGGATACGCCACGTCCATGCTGATCGTAGCTTTCCTGTCTCCGACACTGGGGGCGGTCGCGGATGTTCGAGCGGTCAAACGAGCGTTCTTAATCGTCACGACAATCGTGTGCGTGATCTGCACGGCACTCCTTGCCTTTGTGAGAGCCGGCGACGTCTGGATGGGGTTGGTCCTCTTTGGGCTCGCCAACATCGCCTTCGATCTTGGATTCCTGTTCTGCAGCGCGTTCTTGGTGGAGATTGCGCCCCGAGAAGCGATGGGGCGTATCTCAGGGTATGGGTGGGGTTTGGGCTATGTGGGCGGGCTGTTGTCCTTGGCGATCGCCTATCCGTTTATCAAGGGCGGGTTTGCCGAGGAAAATCTCTTTCTCTACCGGATGAGTTTCGCGATGACGGCGGGGTTTTTTCTTCTCGCGGCGCTCCCGACGTTTTTCCTGCTCAAGGAACGGGCTGTCCCGCAGGCTTCTCGACCGGGCGAGTCGGTCTGGTGGCAGACCTACGAACGACTTCGGACGACCTCGCGGCAGATTCGGCAATATAAAGATCTTTTTCTCTATCTGATCAGCTACCTCATTTATACCGACGCGATTAATACCATTATTGTGGCTTCAGCGATCTTCGCCAATAAAGTCCTGGACTTTTCGCCCGGTGATCTGATTATCTACTTTCTTGTTACGCAGGTCACCGCTGCGTTCGGATCATTGGGATTCGGCATCCTGGCCGACCGGATTGGGACGAAACGCACGATCAGTGTGACCCTCGCGATCTGGGTGATTTTGGCCTGCCTCGCGGCAGCGGTGCAGACACACGCCCAGTTTTATGCCATCGGATTGTTTGCGGGGCTGGTTCTTGGGGCCAACCAGTCGACGAGTCGAACCCTCTTAGGCCAGTTCACGCCTGTGGGGAAGCAGGCAGAATTTTTCAGTTTCTTCACCGTGACCGGAAAATTCTCAGCGATCTTTGGGCCCTTGGTCTATGGCGAGGTGACGGCGTGGACAGGCAGTCAACGATGGGCCGTGTTGTCCATGTCAGGTTTCTTCGCGGTAGGCCTCCTGGTTTTCCAGTCCGTCAACGAGCAACGGGGAAAGGCCGCTGCAGAGGGCCTGTAAGGTGTCACACGATGTGCCACGGAAGGAATGTGTTGTCGTTTGAGAAGAAACCGGAACCGAGAACGTCTGACATTCAAGATGCAACATGAAAACTATTGTCCGGAGGCGTCATGGGAGTAAAAAAGGGCGACATCATCGACGAGCACAAACGCTATCCTGACAGTTGTGGGTTGGTTATTAAGGTGATGGGCGGAGGCGAGGGGTTTGAGCATGTCCTGTGTTGCGGTCACGAGCTCACAGAGGAAGATATCGTGGCAGACATCGGATCCCGGAAAGGTAGGAAGAAAGGACACCTCCCAGTCTCGGTCATCCTTGACGAAAATAAGCTCTATCCGGGTTCTTGCGGGCTGCGAGTCATCATTATGGATGGAGGGGCCGGATTCAAAGAGATTCGTTGTTGTGGGCATTCTATGACGATCGATTCGATGCGAGAGTTAAAGTTTGGCCAAATGCGGAACGAACCTCCTACGCCGATCGGGCCGGCTGGCAACGCCTGATCGTACCGGGTTACGCAAAACCACCCGACGACAGAGAAACTCGATCTGGGATCTCACACAGAAGTAAGGAGGGTATGGCCGAACAAACAGACCAGCGATTGAAGCGGTGGGTGTCGTGGATGAAGCGGCTCGATCAATGGGGCTACATCACGGCGGGCTTCAGCTTCTTGTTTCTGGGCATGATGGTGTTTGCCTATAGCTGGGTCGCGTTTGCCAACGAAGCCCGAGTGGCCTTCCTCCCGGCTGCCCTGGCACTGGTGAACGATTTATTGCTGATCATCATTTTATTAGAACTCTTTCGAACCATCATTCGGTTTCTGCAAACCGATGTCATCACACTCGAACCCTTTCTCAACATCGGCATCATCGCTTCCGTGCGACGCGTTCTGACCGCCGGGGCCGAGCTTGGCCACCTCACTGAGGTGCCGAAGGATATTTTCGAGCGGTATCTGATGGATATTGGGTTGCATGTGCTGATTGTGCTGGTGTTGACGATTGCGACCTACTTGATCCACCGCAGCCAGGCCGACGCGACGGGTGCAAATATCACGATCGCTAAACCGTAATGAGTCGGAGCTTGTGGGCTTTTTATGGGTGCCTCCGTCCAGGCCTTGAGTTTGTGTTCTCGGCTTTCACAGGGTGGTTATTGTATTCAGAAATTTGCTAGAATATGGACTTGTTTGGGAAAGAAGTTGGCCACAAGGGTTCTTTGCAGGAGGGTATTACCGTGAAAAAAGGGATCCATCCGGATAATTACCGGCCGGTTGTTTTTCAGGATAAGTCAGCGAACTTTGCCTTTTTGACACGCTCGGCCGTCCAGACTGATCAGACCGTAAAATGGGAAGATGGGAATGAGTATCCCATGTATAGCCTGGAGATTAGTAGTGCGTCGCATCCGTTTTATACGGGGACGATGAAGTATGTGGACACCGCCGGGCGCATTGAGAAATTCAAGAAAAAGTATTCAGCTGTCAAACCAAAAAAGGCGAAACCAGAAAAGAAGAGGTAGAGAACGGTTCTGGATAGCATTGTAATCTCAGTATTGTCTCGACAGGGAGAGTCTTTCTGACCCCCTCCTCTCGGCGTCAACCCTTCATCGAATAGTTTATTCGTCGACAATTACCCTCTCTCGTAATGGCTCGCGAAGAGCACGGTTGTATGGAGTGCGCATTGAAGGCCCTGAGGTTAAGGAAGACGCTCGAGGCAGGTTTGGCTTGCAAGGGCGGTCGAAGGTCCCTCCGAGGGCAGTCCTAGCCCTCCCTTATTCGGCGGTATAATTCGGTGTAGGCCTCTGCTGGTTTTGCCCAAGACATTTCTTTCTGCATGCCCGCTCGCATGAGAGACTGCCACTCACCCTTTCGCTGGTAGATGTGAAGGGCAAAAAGGGTTGTCGTGAGCAGGTCTTCGGAATGTGTCTCTCCAAAACGAAATCCTGTCGCCTGACCGCTGTGCACCGCTCGAGGCGAATAAGGGTTCACCGTGTCGGCCAGCCCTCCTGTTCGCCTCACGATGGGGACTGTGCCGTACCGCATCGCGTATAGCTCGGTCAAGCCACATGGTTCGTAACGCGAAGGCATGAGAAAGAGATCGCTTCCCGCCATAATACGATGGGCCAGGCCTTCATCGTACTCGATCCGAAGCCCGATCTTCTTTGGGTAGCGGCCCTGAAGAGACTTGAATTCGGCCTCCAGGGAGGGGGCTCCGCTGCCCAGAATCGCCATTTGAATATTCGACTCCATCAACTCGGGTACGACGGTGATGACCAAATCGAGCCCCTTCTGCTCGGTGAGACGAGAGATGATGGCGATGAGCGGGACCTCTTCAATGGGTAACCCCAATTCGCGCTGAAGGGATGCCTTGCAGGCTCGCTTACCCTTCAAATCCGATGCGGTATAGCCGTCTGCCACGTGTGGATCGTCGGCGGGGTTCCAGGTGTCAATGTCGATTCCGTTCAGTACTCCGCTGAGACGGTCCTTTCTTTCTCGTAGCACGCCCTCGAGGCCAAAGCCGAACTCGGCCGTCTGAATGTCGCGACTGTAGGTCGGGCTGGTGGTGGAGAGGAAATCGGCAAATACGAGTCCGCCTTTCAGCAGACTCAGTGCGCCATGGAATTCGAGGGTTTTGGGTGTGAAGTATTCGGGTCCCAGGCCCGTCTTTGGGTAGGCAGAGGCGGGAAACAAGCCCTGGTATCCCATGTTGTGGACGGTGAACAGACTGCCAAGGTCTCCAACGAATCGGCGTCCCCGGTATAAGGTCTTCAAGTAGACCACGCTGAGTGCAGCTTGCCAGTCGTGTGCATGCAGCACATCGGGAACCCATTGGCTGGTCTCGCGCAGTAATGGGATTAACTCCGGTACGGCTCGGCTGAAAAAGGCAAAGCGTTCGAGATTGTCTGGATAATCCACCCCCCCTTCTTGATAGAGCCCTGTGCGCGCGAAATAGGGATCGTGACGAACGGCCAGAACCTGTACCAGCTGGTCAGCTGAGAGTGTATGGTCGACGATACTCCCCCGCTCGATGACAGTCTGGATAGGTCCGTCCGGCGTGGGGAGCTTCAAAGTTTTCCATTCCTTGAGTCCAGTGGCTACCTCGCTGATATTGCCATACCTGGGGATCACGAGTCGGATGCCGTGCCCTAAACGGGCTAACTCTCGTGAGAGGGATCCGACCATGTCGGCGAGACCACCGGTCTTGGCAAAGGGTACGGCCTCGGACGCGACCATGAGTATTTTCAGCGGGGCGGGATTCATGGGTGCCAGGGCATGGACGAGAATGACACCTCGCGGTCAAGTGGGAGAAAGAGGCTTGGTCACAGGGTCGCGACTCATGAGGGGATGCACGGAAGTGTTAATGAAGGGCTTTCCTCCGCACTATGCACTGAAGAGATCATACCGAGAGAGGGCTCCCCGTTTCCAAACCTTGTCGCTCGTGACGGTGGTGAAGAC
>JBFJQA010000122.1:0-9932 GCA_041616875.1 Nitrospiraceae bacterium
GAAGGTAAGGGAAATTAAATCCCTTGGTCTTGGCGCGAGTCACCATTTCTGGAAATCCATCCTCCGGATAGTTCACGTCATCATTTGAATTGATCGCCACGAACTGAACCCCTCGTTCCGCGTAGTCCCGCTGAATGACTATGAGTCGGTCCTCATAGGCCTGCACATAGGGACAGTGGTTGCAGGAAAACACCACCACCAACACAGCCTTGTCCCCAAAACTGCTCAGACCGTAAGTATGCTGATCCGCAGCGGGCAGGGAAAAATCCGGGGCAGGATCGCCTAACCGAAGTGCGGCCATAGTCTCGCACCTACTCTTTTGCCAAAAAAAGTGTTGCTATCCCGTCGTCCGGGCTACGTCGTGAGCCTGGCTCTCTCAGCCGTCGACCAGATAGTCCCGGCGTTTCCACGCCGCGACTCACTTCGCCACATCCATGGCGCACCGAACGCCTAAGGTCTGGTCTTGATAGTTGGGCTCGGCCGAGACACGAGTGGTGGTCCGAATCCCCACCGGCGCGTCAGACCAGGATCCCCCACGGATGACATGCTTCTCACCGCTTTCTGGGCCCTTCGGATTCGTCTTCGGGCTGTTCCGGTAATATGCGCGGTCATACCAATCGGCCACCCACTCCGCCGCGTTGCCGGCCATATGATAGAGCCCATAGGGGCTTTTTCCACCTGTTTTTAAGCCATGACGGATACTCATTCCTTTGACGCCACTCTTCACGGGCACCAAGGTGATGGGATAACTGACCCACACCCCCCGGTTATAGTTGGCGATATCCACAAAAGGCTGCATATGTCCCCAGGGGAAACGCCGGCCATCGGTTCCTCTCGCCGCTTTCTCCCACTCGGCCTCGGTTGGCAGTCGCTCACCGGCCCACTTGCAATACGCTGCCGCGTCGCCCCACATCAATCCCACCGCGGGCCGGTCTCCAGCGGCACCCACGGCCTCGGGGTCCCACAGAGGCGGAGGGGCATGGCCGGTCTCTTGCAGGAATTTGTCATACAGCTCCATGGTCACTTCGAACTGATCAATCGCGTACGTGGATAACGACACGGTATGCACTGGCCGTTCATTGCCCCGCCCGTCATCAGCCCCCATGGTAAATTCCCCTTCAGGAATGACCACCATCGGCGCCCCATCCTTTCCACCAATGACCGTGACCTGCTCGGTGGACGCTCCATCTTTGGCAGGCGGCCCTTCGGCGGCACCCGTAGAGAGCGCGGTAGAAAGCATCACAACCCCGGTTCCCAACAGCATCCACTTTCGTTCCATGTCCACCTCCCGCAACGTGGCGGCGCTCAAACATTTCAGCCGATCCCTCAGCATGTCGAGGGGGATATCAAGGCCAGTCTACCCTTAACGGCGAGGCCATTACAATGCGCTGGGGGGGACCATCTTGGCCACCGGGAAAATTGAACTCTTTGACCAGGGGAAGTTCAGTTCGATCCTCGGTAGGGGACGTTGCCAACAGGTAAAAGGAAGCGTAGCCTAGGAGCACCGGCCTCAGGGCCCGTGGTGCGGCTAGCGACGTTGCGATCGTGATGCGGACGCGAGAAGGGAGGCGATGATGGAGCGGCAAGTGAGCGTTGCAGATGTGGACACACACACCACGATTCGAATCTGGGTCATGCTCACGTGGGGGATCGTCTCGATATCAGCCCTCCTGATTGTCACTCCCGAACGGGCCGTGGCGGACGCCCTGGGAAACAACCCTTCCATCACCGTCCTGGGATCGGGAGCTGTCACAGCCAAGCCGGATATCGCACGAATACGAATCGGGGCGGTCACGCATCATGCGTCGGCGTCTCAAGCCCTTAGGACCAACAACGAAGCCATGAGGCGGTTGCTGGATGCCCTTCAGGAACAGGGCATCCCCAAACAAGACCTTCAGACCTCCACGTTTCGGTTATCGCCGCAATATCATCACAACACGCGGGGACAGATCCCGGATATCGTCGGGTATAAGGCAACCAATGTCCTGCAGGCGACGGTGAGGAAGCTGGACACGGTGGGAGACGTGATCGACAGGGCAGTCACGGTGGGAGCGAACCACCTTGAGAATGTGACGTTCTCTGTCGATGATCGTGCGGGCCTGAAGGACAAAGCCCGACACCACGCGATCAGGGACGCCCGCCACAAGGCGGCCTTGTACGCCCAGGCTGCCGGGGTGACCCTGGGCAGAGTGCTCAAGGTCCAGGAGACGCCAAGGGCCACGCCTCTCCCGATGCGGCAGTTCGAAGTAGCGGGAGGAGGGAGCCCAATTGAGCCTGGCGAGATAGAGTTTCGTGTCGACGTGACAGTGGTCTACGCAATCGACGAGAGCGCACGGTGAGCGCATGCCTCTCCTTCCCAACACTATCAATCCTCACAACCCGGGGGGACGAGGAGAATGATGTCCATCAAGAGGTGGCTGGCCAGAGAGGGCATACTCCTGCTCGGTGGGGTGTTGTGTGCGTTCTTGGTCTGGATCCCTCTGGTCATCAACGTCCTGCCAAGATGGGTCGGAAAGGAACCAGGGCCAACGCGATGGGGGGGTGAACACCTGCCAGAGTTCTTCGGTTCGCAAGGAGCCGGGCACGCGGTGGCGAGCTGGGTCATGGCCCTCGTGCCCTATCTTCTCGTTCAGGCTGGCCGAATCCTGGCGTGGTCATTCCTCAAACTGCGCCGCAAGCACACACCCGTGAATACGCCGCTTGGCGTCGAAAAAGAAAGAGAAGACTCGGGCTCCCTCCCATCTATGGCAGAACATCGATCGACCGACACGAAATAAACACGAGGAGAAGTCTGTGGCCAGCCACGTCACACACGCCAGTGCCGAGGCCCGCAAATAGGGCGGGGCACTGGCCGAGCAGAACACAGGGACCTCAACGGGGCGTGGAGCAGTTGACTGGCGGTGTCTCCGGTGGCGGGATTCTGAGCTGTTTGATTGGTGCGAAAAAAAGTGGCGTCCCCAACGGGATTTGAACCCGTGTTGCCGGCTTGAAAGGCCGGCGTCCTAGGCCAGGCTAGACGATGGGGACGGCACAGAAGGCTGTACTTGTAGCGCACTGACGGCCAGCCCTGCAACCTCTGGTCCTAAAATTAGACGGAAAGAGGAGCCGTTCTCGACTTGCACGCTAGGCTGCAGAGGCCACAACTCAATACATTCACTATTTTAGACCAGGATGACACTTCCGAGAGCTACGACCGAAGCTTCCCGAATACTAAACAAGTCCCTCGGGAGAATCAATCCGCCCTCGACATTTATTGGTCAGGGTCGAGTTCGAGGTGCCCGTCAAAAAATGAGGAGAGCGTTCCCACCCTGTTGATTCCCGGATTTGACCAAGGGCAGAATGGTACGGATGTTGGTATCTGCAAACCGCAACTCCACCGACGTCGGTTGAATCCCTGCCACCCGGATCTCACCTTCAAGGGTCTCCCCCGCTCCAATGATGAAAATATCCTGCCCCTTCACCAGAAACGCTCGCGGCTCTCCTCCCTCCTGGACATAGCCAAGAAACCGGTACTGCGCCATCGCCATCCTCGCCCGTTGAGCCGCAAGTTCCTCGGCCGAAGGTGGTGATGGAATGGTGGGGGTGACGCGTGAGGACACCGGCGATGGTGCCGGCTTCGCCTTTGCGACTCTTCTCGTTTTGGGTTTCGGAAACTCGAGCGGTGCAAAGATGTTCTTGGATGGGGTAGCAGGGATGTCTTCCGACTCGACCTTGGCCAGCATGGGATGGAGAAGTTTTGTTCGCATGGGGCTCACGTCCTTTTGACCGACCCGTGAAGCTGGTCCGGACTGATTCTGAAGCGGAACTCGTTGCGGTTCGGGTTCAGTCAAGAATTGCACGGCGACGATGGCAATCCACGCCAAGATGAGCGCGCCGAGGATTTGCACTTTCACGGTATTCGTCATCAGGGTTATGCCTGGAGTGGATCTGGCTTCAAGAACGTGGTCACGCGAATATTGAATCTGACCGACGGCGTTCCCTTTTCTCTAGAGGAGCTCGCCTGCGCCGCATCCAACTGCTCGATCACGAGATACGGCTCAGTCCGTTCCAGTCGATGTATAAATCGATAAATCGCCTTGTAGCGACCCGTGGCCGTAAAGGTGAGGGACGCCTTCGCTGGCAGTCCCTGCTCAGCCTTGTCGTGCGAATAGGTCATTCCCGGGATGGAGACCCGCTCTGATCCTGCCAGATTGGAAATAGCCACAGCCATCGAAGCGAATTCCTTCTGCTCCGGGAGGACGGTCCAGACTTCTTCGAGTTCCCGCTGCAATTGGAGAACCTCTTCCTGGTGTTTCCGCTCCCAACGCAGCTTGGCGTGTTGGTTTCGCTCCGCCTGGTAGGCCATCTGAGTCATATGCAGCCGTTCCTCGGCGGGCACAAGTAGATACCAGTATGACGCCGCAGCCGCCGCAACAGTCAGCGCAGTCGCCATCCCCAGTGGACGAAGTACCATCCAGGCCTGTCGCGGAAGGTCAAAATGGCTGAGGGGAAGGGGTTGCACCTTCTTTACTCCTCGAGATCCGACTTGTACGCCACCGAAAGCTGAAATTGGACCACGGTTCGCGGCTTCTTCTTGCTAGCACTGGCGGCCCGAGCGCCTGGACGTGCATGAGGGTCTTCAACGTTCTTCAATTGATGAGTGCCAACTTTCACACGTCGAAACGTGCCATGATTCTCCAGGCTGCTGACCAAGGTCTCCAGGTGCTGGAGGCTCAGGACCGTTCCATCCAGCTGAATGATGGAATCCTTGAAATTCAGTCGGACCGTTTGAATAGACACCCCTGAAGGGACCGCCTCCGCCAGGTCATTCAGAAGACGGATCCAAGAAAATGCCCGTTTTTCATACAGTCGATTGGCGAATTCGACTCGTCGATTGACGTGGGCAATCTGCTGGGCGGTCAGCGTTAACCCATCTTCCTTCATGTTCGCGGCGAAGGCCCGATTCCTGTCGCGGACCTGTGCCACCGCGTCCTCGAGCTGCCCCGTTTCCTGATCCAAGAGGTGCCCTTGCCACCCCCACCAGAAAGCGAAGAATACCGCCGCGATGACGACCAGGCCTAGACCAGCCTGAACGCCGCGGATGGCCATGTAGCCAGGACGAGCCAGAGAAAGGTGTAACTGAGGAAGAGCACCGGACCGACCGCTTCTTGACCCTGTGCCGAGGGGACGAAAGGTACTGGGAGGAGATCCGGCTCGCCCTAAGGAATTCATGGCTGACTCACCCAGCGACCACTCCTGCAAGCGCAGAGAGCGCGCCAACAGAACAGTCAGCGAGCCCCTTGTGAGAGACGCGCAGTCGTTCCAGCCCCAGCGGAATCGCAGTCACCCCCCAGGGCTGAGATGGCGTGGGGTAGAACACGTAGCCGTCGGAGAGCGGGGGGCTAGACGGTTCTGGCTCGGCCTGCCTTGAATGGTTGTCCCCGACCAAAAAGAGTGGACGGGGCGGCAGATCGCCTTGAGGATCGACAGAGACCGGATACTGGTCATGATAGGCCTGCAGCGTCCCCAGCACCTCATCATCGAGGGAAACCTGCATTCGACGCACTGGTTTGCTGCGCAGAAACAACGGACAGCCCTCACGAATTGCCAGAAACGAAAAGCTGTCTGTTGTGCTGGACGCGAAGAAGACCTCGTCTGCCCGAGTCATCACGAGTCGGAAGAGATCGAAGAGCTGAAGGCTGGAGAGCCCGATGGCAACCGGGAACAAGCCGGCCAAGTCACAAACCTGCTCGTACTGGGTCAGGATATCCCGGCGAATGGCCATGGCCAACACGCGATATCCGGACGTCTTCCCTTCCGGGCTCGGCAAGTTGCGAGGCTCAATCCTGAAAGGACGAAACGCGATCTGCATATCGCCCAATGGAAGAGGCGACTCCCGCTGAAACCGCCATTTGAGGAGTGCCTCACGCTCAACGGCTTTCTCGGGGAGTGTGTCAAACTCGAAGATGTCCAACTGGGCGCAGAGATCCGACAAACTCAAGGCCACGGTGGTCGGTCCTGAAGACGCCACGAGGGTGCGAAGTTCCTCGGCCAGTGCGGGCAGATCGGCGATATTGAGATCGGTGTGGGAAGGGCGAACCAGCCCGCTGGGCAACTCCCGCTCCAGAACCCGACGCAAGGTCCCGCCGGGCCGACCCGAGACCCAGCCATGGCGCCATTCAACCAGACTGATGGTGCGTGCTGAAACACTCAGGCCCAGTTGGGGGCGGCGCAGTGGAAAGAGTGTCATGCGCCTCCCTCACCCGGTAAAGGTGACTCGGTTGACTTCCCGGAGTGTCGTGTCTCCCTCGAACACCTTTTCAAGACCCGCCTCGCGCAAGGTCGTCATGCCTTCAGCAATGGCCACCTTTCGGATCTCAGAGGTTGGCCGACGATCCAGGATCATGTCTTTAATGGGATCCGAGAGGGTGAGGAATTCCGTAATGGCATGGCGTCCACGATACCCCAAGCCGTGACAGTCCACGCATCCGTTCCCGTGATAGACGGGACGGTCTTTCACCTCCTCGTAGACGAGATCCGATTCTTCGCACTCGGCCTGGTCCAAGGTGGAAGCGACCTTGCAACTTGGACAGAGCGTGCGCACGAGACGCTGTGCCATGATGCAGTTCAGGGAGGACACGAAGTTGTAGGGCTCGATGCCCATATTCACAAAGCGTCCGATAACATCGAAAGCGTTATTGGCGTGAACCGTGGTAAACACGAGGTGCCCGGTCAGGGCCGACTGAATCGCAATTTGGGCTGTTTCGCTATCCCGAATCTCGCCAACCATGATCTTGTCCGGATCGTGGCGCAAAATAGACCGAAGCCCGCGAGCAAACGTCAGGCCTTTTTTTTCGTTCACGGGAATCTGAATGACGCCTCTCAGCTGGTACTCCACAGGATCCTCGATCGTAATGATCTTGTCCTCCTTGGTGTTCACCTCGTTAATCGCACCATACAGGGTCGTGGTCTTGCCGCTTCCGGTCGGGCCGGTGACCAAGATCATACCGTAAGAGGCGGTGATGGCGCGCCGGAACCGCCGTAGGTCCTCAGGTTTGAACCCCAACCCATCCAATCGCAACTCCCGTCCCCCCGAGGTGACCTCTTCTTTGGCCAAAATACGAACGACCACGGATTCTCCGAAGGCACTGGGTAAAATCGAGACGCGGAAGTCCACAGTGCGCCGCTCTGTCTTCAACTTGAACCGGCCATCCTGGGGAACACGGCGCTCAGCGATATCCAACTCCGACATCACCTTCAACCGGGAGACGATGGGGCCATGGAAGCGCTGATCGAGCGGGTCCATGGCGAGATACAGCACCCCGTCAACCCGGAATTTGATTTCCACGCCACTATCGGTGGGCTCAATGTGAATATCGCTGGCTCGTTTCTGTAAGGCGCTGAGAATCGTGGTATTCACCAGCCGCACAATGGGACTTTCATCCTTACTGACGGTGTCGGCCGTGATGACCTCCTCTCCCTGCTCGTTCTCTCGAATCAGGATCGGCCGAAACTCAGCCTCAAGGCGGGTCATGACTTGACTGCTTTGCTGGCTCCGGTTCAACGCCGCCAGAATGGACTCGCGGGAGGACACGACCACCTCGAGCTCACGCCCGATGAGGCGCTCGAGCTGATCAAGCGTGCGGTAATCTTGTGGATCTGACAGAGCAATCGTCAGGACATGCTGATCTTCCTCAAGCGGGACGAATCCATAACGGCGCATCCACTCAGGGGAGATGGAGGCAAATCGATGGATATCCACCCGAAAGTCGTCGAGGGGATCGTGTCGAAGGCCGAACTGTTCAGCCACCATCTGGGCCAGAATCTGTGGAGTGATGAGACCTTCCTTGAGGAGGAGATCGTGGAAGGCGCGTGGGGAGCCCTCGGCTTGGGCGAACACCTGGGTGGCTTGGTCGTGCGAGAGGAATCCTCGTTCAATCAGGAGATCTTTTAGGGACGTCCGCTGAACCAGTGTGGGCATAAAGGAAACTCCAGGTGGTCGGTTGAGTCAAAATCTGAGTGATCCGGCCGGGCTCAGTACGGGGCAAACACCCCGGGAATGAGCAGGCGTTGCCCCACCAGAATCAGATCGCTCTCCAATCCGTTGGCGTCTCGGATAGCCTCGACGGTAACCCCAAAGCGACGCGCAAACTTGCCCAAGGTATCCCCACGCTGCACCAGGACATGGATCGACGAACCGCCCGCGAGCATAGCCGTTCCTGATTCGATACCAACACGGCCAGTGAACTTGTCGTGCCCCGGAAGGGCAGCGGGGCTGACCCCTGGAGTCCGAGCCGGATATCTCTTCCTCTCCTGACGCCTATCGCCCGACACCAATGGTGACTGGCTGACTCGGGCCAACTGGGTCATTTGCTGGTTCAGGGTCTTGATCGATACCTCAAGAGCCTCGAGGCGTTGCACGAGGTGAGTCTGGAGAACGGGGGCTTCAGCTGCGACCATGGATGGCGCCGGGACCGTCTCGAGGCGAGCTTGCAACACGGTCACTTCCTGGGCCAGCCGATCACGATCACGCTGAAGATCCTTGACCTCCTCTTCCTTCGTATCGAGAACCCGCTGATGATTGGAGTGATCCATCCTGAGCTTATTACTGGCGGCACGCAGCGTTTCAAGTTCCTGGCGCAGGGCGTGAATTTCTGCTTCCTTCTTTGCCACTCCGATCTTCACGGTGGCCATTTCGCTTCGCAGGGCCGCGAGCTGGGCCTGCGATTCCTGGACCACCGCATCAGTTCGCTGGCAGTTCGCCAACATCATCTCCGGGGTGAGATCCTTCGGGCCGGTGGCGCACCCACTCGCCAGTGCCATCAAGGCCAGACTGCCGATCAATGCGTGGTGGTTTCTGATATGCATAGATGAATCCTCCCTTCGGATGCGCCACACGTGCGGGTTAGAGTCCCGTCATCGCACTACGACAGATCCCGGTTGAACGGACACCCCAACGGATTGCCCACCGGCCTCCCGAACCAAGGCCGGCTGAATGATGACAGGAGAGGTCCCCGTACCCTTCGCGCGGAAAAAGAGGGTGGCGAGGGCCCCATCACCAGCCCCGGAAGCACTTTGCCGGCGAATATGCAGAAGAACCTGTCCCTTCCCTTGTTTCACGGAGACCCCAGCCTGACCGGTTAACAGGTCTCCCGGTCCGGCTCGAAGAAATTCCAACAGGGTCGGATTATAGCTGACCGTCACGACCGATTCCGTGAGACCGCCAAGCTGCTGCGCCGTCAAATCCACCCGGAGTTCCTGCCCCACAGCCGAGTAAACCTGGGAAGGCCGGATACCTAACACACGCGGGATGCTCGCGGCCACCGGTCCCTCAGTCTCGCCCTTCCCCTGAAGGGTCGGTGAAGGGACTGGCGTCGCTACCTGTGGCTGTGGGACCTCTGGGACACTCCCCTGCAACGTGGGCGCTGGACGACCCGGAGCCGGAGGAGCACCAGGCAGTGCACCCTGCAACATAGGACCGGTTTGGGGGCTAGGATCTGGCACCTGAGAAGCCGGACCCGGTCCCGGCATGGACGGTTGAACCGGCACCAGCCCGGGCCGATCTACAGAAGGCGCCGCTTGGTGCGGGAGCGGTGCAGCCCCCCCCGAGGCGTAGGACGTGAGGCTCGGCGAAAAGAGCTGGTCTGTGGAAAAATTCGTTTCCGTCCCTGACCAGAACGCCTGCCCGCGTGGCCCCGGCGTTTCCAGCTCTCGAACGATCCGGGGCGTGATCGCCAGGACGACTTCAGTCGAAATGGTATCCTCCGACACGGAACTGAACAAATAGCCGAGGTACGGGATATCCCCAAACCAGGGCACCGTGACTCGTGTTTTGCGCCGATCATCTTGGAGCAGCCCGCCCAGGATCACGGTTTCATCGTCGCTTAGCCGCAAGATCGTTTCAGCAGTTCTGGTGCCTAATCTAAATTGTTTGATTTCCGGGTCAGTCTGCA
>JBFJQA010000123.1:0-9928 GCA_041616875.1 Nitrospiraceae bacterium
CGTCAACACCAGCCCTTTCGCGGGGCGGGAGGGAAAATATCTGACCTCCCGCCACCTCAGGGAGCGGTTGTTCAAGGAACTGGAAACCAACGTGTCCCTCCGCGTGGAGGAGACGGACAGTCCCGATCGCTTTCTGGTGGCCGGGCGTGGGGAGCTTCACCTCGGGGTCCTGATCGAGCAGATGCGGCGGGAAGGCTATGAACTCCAGGTGTCGCAACCAGAGGTCATTTTTCGCCGCGAGAACGGAGCCCTGCTTGAACCCTATGAAAACCTTTCGGTTCAAATCCCAACCGACTACCAGGGCACTGTGATTGAGGAAGTGGGTCGTCGGCGCGGCCAGCTCCAGCACATGAAAGTCGTGCATTCCGAACAGGGCAGCGGCGAAGTTCATCTGGAGTATTCGCTCCCGACTCGGGGGGTGATCGGACTAAAGAATATTTTGCTGACGAGGACTCGCGGGACTATCATCATGCATCACGTGTTTTCTGAATATAAACCCGTCGAAGAACAGGACCTTGCCGTGACGTCCCATGGCTCCCTTGTCGCCTTCGAACATGGCACGAGTTCTTCCTATGGCCTCTTTCAGATGCAGGAACGCGGCCAGCTCTTCATCGGTCCAGGGGTCGAACTCTATCAAGGGATGGTGGTCGGCCAGAATAGCCGAGATGAGGACTTGGATATCAATGTCTGTAAGGCGAAACACCTGACCAACATGCGAGCCTCCGGGGCGGATGAAGCATTGACCCTAACCCCGCCCCGAGACGTGACGCTCGAATTCGCCCTGGAATATATTGGTTCGGATGAACTCGTCGAAGTGACTCCGAGTCACCTTCGGATTCGCAAACGTCTGCTGCATCCGGAAGAGCGCCGTAAAGCCCGAAAGGATCGTCGAGCCTGACCCTCGTGCCACCCCGTGACCTTCTCCCGGTTTCATCTGTTCTCCCTCAGAGCCCCACGACTTGAGGGCCATGACACCTCCCCATCATTTCTGCCAAGGTTGCCGAAGCACACCCGTGGTCGGTGCTCGGTCACGACAGTGACGGAGCGTCGTCGACAAAACCGCAGAGGGTTACCTACCAAACATTCACCCTTAGGGTTACTCCTGTGCCTCCCTGCGAAGGCGGGCGGATGAAAATACGCCGGAAACTACCCAAGGCATCACGTTCTTCCCGCCCCCTGTATATCGTCGGCTATTCCTCCGACCCGCTCGCGCCTTCCTATCTACAGGCATGGTTCGATCTTGAATACGGAGGGCCCCTGCGATACACGCGCCAACCTACAGATACGACCCATGCCAGGCAGGACGCTGCTGAGGTCCTGGCCACACACGGCCCTTGGAGCGCCCTCTTCCGGGTCGCACTGAATGAGGCTAAAGCTACGGCATGGAAAGATCGATTGAATTGGAGACATCCTTATGCCGGGCAGGTGGTTCCAACCTCCACAACTCCGGCTCATGTGTGTGATCACGTACTCCACGCCGCCCGGCTCGCTCGGGGGTTGACGCTTCTCTCAGAAGGGACAGCCTATGACCTCGTGACGCAGACGTACCTCAACCCTTCCGACTGGCAGGACCTGACTCTCAGTGAGTTTCACACGAAAGACCATGTCGTGGTCTCCCAGGGGGACACTGATCGGCCAAACGAGGAATGGTTTTATACCTTAGGACTCTCCAAATTTGGACGAGATGAGCTGGAAACGTTTCAGCCAGTCGGCCTGCCTGGTCAACCTGTCCTGGAACGACTCGGCGACATCGCCGCTGAGCTGAACCGCCTAGGCAGTCAGCCTAAGGTCGGGCAGACGCTGGCCTTCAGTGACATAGGGTTATCGGTCTCTTTCCTCGGTCATCGTACGGCACAGCTGGGCGGCCTGGCTGTTCCCCTGCGCGAGATCCGCTGGATGAAAACCATTGCATAGTCCCCCGCTGTCGATAGCCCACACAGGTTGCGCCACGTTGATTTTTGTGCGGCATCTGTTCTGCCAGGACACCATGACAGGGGATGAGAATGCCAAGCCATTGATGTTCCGGTCCTTTTGCCCTTTGTCGACTGAGCCTGGTCGTTTGGGGAACATCCCTAGGTCTTTTAGCCCGTTGACAACCTTTCTCGAGCCGTGTTACCAAAACTTCACCGTATGTCATGATAGGAAGGTCGACTTAACCAACGAGGAGGAATGCAATGAGTGACGTCGCCCCGGAGATCAAAGTTGGCGATACCGCGCCAGATTTTACCCTCAAAGACCAAGACCAGAAGGATGTGAAGCTGAGCGACTTTAAAGGCAAGAAGAACGTCGTGCTGGCTTTTTATCCTTTGGACTGGAGCCCGGTCTGTACCGGTGAGAACAAGTGCCTCACCGATGACTTTCCCAGTTTCCAGTCGTCCAACGCCGAGGTCTTTGGGATCAGCACAGATAGCTTCTTCTCGCATAAGGCTTGGGCGGATTCTTTGGATCTGAAGCACCGCTTGCTAGCCGATATGCACCGGACTGTGTCTAAGGCCTACGGTCTGTACTTCGAGCCGCTCAACTGTGCGAAGCGCGCGACGGTGATCGTGGACAAGAACGGCAAGGTCGCCTACGCCAAGGTGCAGGAGATCAAGACCGCACGCGACGATAAAGAGATTCTTGAAGCCGTAAAGAAGCTGAGCTGACCGGAGACGCAAGAGCTGAAAGTCGGAAAGGTCAGACTCCTGAACCTTTCCGACTTTCGGCTTTTCTCAGTTGACCACTCACATGGGCTGACGATGGCCGGCATTGTCGAAGACGTGAGCGACCTCAACTATAAGGACTTTACCGATGCACAAGCTGCCATCGTGGCGTATGGCCTGGCGACGTGTGAGCCCTGCAAAGCCTACGACCCGATTCTAGACGAGACCGCCACCAAGTTCCCTCAAGTCAAAGTCGGGAAAGCCAAGATGCATGTCCCCGGGCGGTGCCGCGAAATCAAGAAAACGCACCAGTTCGAGACCTACCCCACCACACACCTGTTTTCCAAGGGCAAGCTCCTCCTCACCCGCGAAGGCGCGCTCGAAGCCAGCGAACTCGCCGCGTTGATTTCGGACCATTTGTTGAAGTAGAACCTCGAGGGGGAAGCGACACAACAACGCGCATACTCGTTCAACGTGTATCGTGTGAGGATCAGCCAGGCCGCTCCCGAGAGAAAAGACGAGGGGGCGACGACCTCTGCGCCTATCGAGAGCACTCAAACATCTGATCGCGTGTGTGGACGAGCCGCACGCGTTCGAGCCTGCCCTCCGTGATCTTGGTGACGAGGCGGTCCCACATCGTGCGTACCATCAGATCGCCCGTCACATTCTGTGTCCCAAGAACCTTTTCCACATCCCTGCCGTCAAAGGATCGGATGACGGCCTCGCTGACCACACGATCCAACACGACGATATCCGTCACCATCCCGGTTTCCTGCTGAATTGGCCCATGCACGGTGACAAAGAGATCCCCCGCGTGTCCGAGCCACACCCCCGCCGATCGTCTATCCCCTCCTTCATGGAGTGCCGTGAAGGAATACCGCCGCGTGACGCTCGCCACATCTAACCCAGCCACGCCGGTGATGTCTGCGAACAGGTCTTCATTCTCGTACAGGCGAATACCATGGAGGAGACCGATTTCTTTCTGATCGATCAGCTTCGCCCATAATACTCGCGCGATGTTTTCCGTGGTGGGAATCTGATCGTTGAAATACGGTGTATCGAGATTGAGGTGCTTGTGGTCGAACTCCTCTAGGACGTGAAGGAGGACCTGCTTGAGCGTGAAGAGATTGACGACCATGCCGGTGTGTTCATCCACTTCCCCGGCAACCGTCACCTCCAACAGATAGTTGTGACCATGCCCCGGCTCGTTGTAGCAGGCACCGAAGACTTCCCGATTCTTGGCCTCGTCCCACTCGGGTCGGCTATAGCGATGCGAGGCAGCAAATTCAATCCGTTTGGTCAGTCGTACTGGAGGCATCCGTTCACCCTCATGGCCTCACCTCTCGACACTCAAATCAGCCAGCCATTCCTCTCGCAGCGCCCAGGGTGCTTCAGCCTCAGCCTCATAGCCGGCATGATTGACGGTGACCACGACTCGCAAGGCTGGATCGGCAAAGGTCTTGACCATCCCTTCTGTTGGTCGGAAACGGACGAAGTGTACGGCACTGATTTTTGTTTCGTGGCTTCGCCCACCCTCAAACTGACCATAGGCGAGTTCCGTTCCCGCTCTGATGGCCACCTTCTCTCCGTGATCCAATCCTTGAAAGAGATCAAGCCACTGCTTCATGCTGTCGGGTTCGGTGAGCTCGATCAAGAGCGTCGCGCTCAACTCCCCCTGGCCCGGCAAGAGAGCGTTATAGACCTCAAGCTCCTCCTGCACCTTCTGAGGCTCGAAGAGGCGTTCGACTCGGATCATCTCTTGGATCTGAAACTGCACGGTGGCTCGGCTTTCGAACACGAGCGTAATTTTGTCGCCCAGGGCAAGACGGCGGCGGCGTTTCAGCTCGATGATGTCCTGACGATAGGCCTCTCGCCGCTGCTCATACTCGGCGTAGGGAATCAGATCGCCTGGCGTCAAGGCTCTCATGAGGGCAATCCGTAGGCGTCACGTACGATTTGAATTGGGTGCAGGGTTGCCTTCCCACCCACATGGGCGACAGCTCCAGCCTGGTCCAGTTGGAACCCCGCCAAGGGGCAGTCGGAGGCCAAGACGTCGGCCGGCTGTTGTTCAATCACGCGCAGCGTTTTGTGCGCGATGTTCATCGAGAGCTGAAAACATTCAGTCTTGGCGCTCCAGGTTCCATCATGACCGGAGCAACGCTCGATCACGTCGACCTGCGCGCCAGCGCACTCCATCAGCTCTTTGGACTTAAATCCAATATTCTGGTCCCGCAAGTGGCACGGCACTTGATACCCAACCCGGCCGGGGCTCTCCTTGAAATCCATGGCCAAGGCGCCCTCGCGCTTTAGCTTCATCAGATACTCACAGATGTCGAACGTGCGCTCCGCCAGCCGGCTTGCCTCCGCACCCGGCAGAAGAGCGGGATATTCGCGCTTGAACATCAGACTGCAACTCGGGACCGGAACCACGATATCATACCCTTGATCAAGCAGCGGCTTGAGCGAGGCCATATTGCTTGCTGCAGCCTTCACGATGGCAGCCGTGTCGCCGGTATCGAAAGACGGCATCCCGCAGCACCGCTGGTCTGGCATGACCACTTGCACCTGGTTTTTTTCCAGCACCTGCACCGTCGCCTTGCCGACATCCGTGGCTTGGTAATTCACCAGACAACTGGCAAACAATGCCACTTTCTTTGGGCCAGCTCCGACGCCAATCTTTCCACGAGTATTCCACCACCTCGCAAACGTCTCTCTCTGGAATGGAAGCACCTGTCGATCTCGATGGATCCCCCACAGCGTGTCCAGGAGGCTGCGCACCCACGGTGATCGCAGTGCCCAGTTTGCAATCGGCGCGAGCCGACTGCTCAGGGTTCCGATGAGATCCGTTTTCACCAACACCTGATCCCGCCAGCTGACCCCACGCTGGGAGGCTAAATGCTTTTTCCAGGCAATCATCAAGTGGGGGAAGTCGAGTCCATACTCATGCGGCGGGGTGTAGGGACAGTGGTTATAGCACAACTTGCAGTAATAGCACTCGTCGACGACCTTATGATGATCGGCCGGAGAAAGCTTGGTGACGTCACTTTCATAGCGATCAATGGCGTCCAAGAGTGTTGTGAACGAGGGGCAGAGGTTGAAGCAACGCCGACACCCGTCACAAATTTCATAAATCCGCAGGGTCTCTTTCTCGAGTAGTCGTTGCTCAATAGGCTGGAGAAGACTCAAGTGTTTCACTAGAGCACCCCTTCCCTCATAAGACGGGCACGCCTGCGCGCCAAGAGTTCCAGACAACAGAGGTGGACCAGGCGGTCCGCCCAGTCCACCTCCCCAGTGTTCCCCTTCGCGTCTATCGGCTGACGGCTCTCGTCGCCGTCCGCGAACGCGGGCAAGACCGTTAGCCTTGCTTTAAACTCTCAAGTCCCTTGGTGAATCGATTGGCGTGAGACCGTTCAGCCTTGGCCAGCGTCTCGAACCACTCCGCCAACTCGGCAAACCCTTCATCACGGGCAGTCTTGGCCATTCCGGGATACATCTGCGTGTACTCGTAGGTTTCTCCCTCGACAGCAGACTTTAAGTTCGCGTCCGTGTTGCCGATTGCGACGCCAGTTGCCGGATCCCCGACCTCTTTCAAAAAGTCCAAGTGCCCAAAGGCATGACCTGTTTCAGCCTCCGAGGTGTCACGGAAGAGCCCGCCGATGTCAGGATACCCTTCGATATCGGCCCGGCGCGCAAAATAGAGATACCGCCGGTTGGCCTGGGACTCCCCAGCGAACGCGGCTTTGAGGTTTTCGTGGCTCTTGGTTCCCTTGAGACTCTTGCTCATCGTATCCTCCTCCTTAAGAATGAACTGACCCTTCCCCGAGGCGCTTTTCGCCCAGGGAACTTGGTGCGACAGGCTGCACAATACCCATGAAACTCGACTTGGTGACCCGTAATCTGAAAACCAGCCCGGGCGTGTTGAGACAGAGTCAACGAATCTAAGGCCGGTTCGCTCAGGTCCTGAATCTTACGGCAGGCCAGACACAGTAAATGATGATGTGGGTTGGTATTGGCGTCAAACCGCGACCGGTCGTGCCAATAATTCACCTCCTTCACCAGTCCCGCCTCCTGGAGCACTCCCAGGGTATAGTAGACCGTATTGGGAGACATCATGGGGTAGAGAGAGAGGACTTGACGGTGCAGATCGTCTACCGTGGGATGATCTACCCGCTCCGTGAGCGCCTGATAAATGGCCACGCGTTGCGGCGTCACCTTCACTCCGCTGGCCCGTAACCGCTGTCGAATGTCTACCTGAGTGAGTTTCACGTCATTCCTTGTTAGTAATAATTCCTATTTAGCACGCGCAAGACCTGGAGGTCAACGACCTATTTTGCGTAAGTGACACAGGAGTGTCGGGTCACGCCTCATGCGACGAACCAGCGGCAGGTGGAAACTTGGCGCAGCCTCCAGGCTACGGGGACAGTTGCGTCCTTCCTGTGCAACCTGTTAGGTTCTGACCCGTCATACATGGCCATGTTGGTTGTAGTGGGATGCCCGCAAGACTCTCCAAGCGGCGAGACATCGCCGTGATGATCGGATACCTGGCTACAGGGTTTCTCTTCGCCTGTACCCCACACCCACCGCAGACCGTCGTGGATCTGACGTACCCCTTCGGAGAAGACACCATTTATTGGCCAACCACTAAATCCTTTCAATGGGAAAAAACGGCCTGGGGCATGACGGGTGGCGGCTACTGGTATACCTCAGCGGACTTTGCGGCATCTGAACACGGTGGCACCCACATTGACGCCCCCATTCATTTTGCTCAAGGCCGGAAAACCGTGGACCAAATCCCCGTTGAACGGCTCATTGGGCCAGCCGTCGTCATTGACGTCAGCACCCAGTGCCGGGACAATGCGGATTACGAAGTCACGGTCGAGAACATCTTGGCCTGGGAAGCGCGATACGGACGAATGGAGGACGGATCCATTGTGCTTGTCCGTTCAGGATGGGGATCACGATGGCCGGACAAGACCCACTATCTTGGCACCACGAATGTGAGCGACCCCCAAAGCCTGCATTTCCCTGGGCTTTCGCAGAGCGCGGCTGAATTCTTGGTGACCAGGCGGGCGGTACGCGGCGTCGGCATCGACACCGCGAGCATTGATCCGGGCCGGTCCCAAGACTATCCAGCGCATCGGATCCTGAACGGCGCGGAGGTGTATGTGTTGGAGAATGTGGCCGCACTCGACAGACTCCCACCGCGCGGGGCAACGGTCTTTGCCCTTCCGATGAAAATCAAGGGAGGAACCGGCGGGCCTGTTCGTATCGTTGCCCTGATTCCGTAGAAGAGAAAACCTGACGGGGAGCGGTCGCCGCATGACGCGGGCGCAGGATAGAGCAAGATTCAGCAAGATACAGAAGGCGCTGCTGCCTGCATCACGGAACAGACGAACGCCCTGGCGCCCTCAGGACGAAGCAGGTGGATCAGCCACATCAGGCGGTGTCGGATAGAGCTTTTGGAGCCGCTCGATCAGAGGCAGGACGTCGGGAGTACTGGAGGCGGTGGTTTCACTTGGCGAATGTTCCCACGTAAGCGTCGTGATGTGAGCCTCCGCCAGCAACCGGCGGATGGTTTCCACCATCGCCTCGAGGGTCACATCGGTGCCCTCTCGCAAATCGAGCACACGATCTTGCGGGCTTGTGGGTGGGGGGTTCTCATGGAGGAACGACCAACAGCGGTCGAAGATTGTCGTCCGCAAAGGCTCAGGCACGTTGAGGGAGCGCAACCCCGAGGTACAGAGCGCCAAGACCATCAAGACAAATTGGAGGTCAGGCATCCCTGGATCTCGGACATCGAGAGACTGCATGCCCCCACATAACAGACCACATGAGATGAGTCAACCCGGCCGCGCTTGAGAGAAGACACACATTCACCACCCAACAGGAGCGAGGGAAGAAGTCACATGGTCACAATCACGCTGATGGGTCAGCTACAGACGGCAGACGGTGAGCGCGACTTTGCTTGCAAGGTACCCGAGCCTGTCACGGTCCGCAAACTTGTCCAGCGCCAGGGTGATGCCCTGCACGAGGTATTTCAGCTTATTAAGGAAAAGAAGGTCATGGTGACAGTCAATAAAAAGATCGCCAGCGAGGACACCCTCGTCCAGGATGGGGATGATATCAGGCTGGTCGCCCACGACGGCCTCGGAGGGACAGGACTGGGCCCCTCCCTCGTGTAAACGGGAGCAGACATGAGTGGAGGCCCTAGAACGCCACGGAGGTTGGGGTGGGAGTAGAATCTACAGGGCCGGCCTTCCTCCTACAGGAAGGCCGGCCCTGGTTCCATCTATCATGACAATTGAATGAAGACTGAGTAGAGACGAGCAGCTTCCGTTACCGCCGTCCGATCAAACGCCCTTACCGCTTTCCCAGAATTGAGTCCTTCGCGGCCTTGGCGACTCGGAACTTGACCACCCGCTTGGCGGGGATCTTGATCGTTTCCCCGGTTTGCGGATTTCGCCCCAACCGAGCCTTACGGTTGGCCAACACGAGCTTGCCGATCCCAGGAATCGTGAAGGTGTTTTTGGCTTCTTTATAAGCAATGGCCGTCAGATCGTCCAAAATCTGGACTGCGGCCTTCTTGGTAATGTCGGCCTTGCCCGCCAGGTGCTCGGCCAACTGAGACTTTGTCATTGATTTTCCCATAGGATCCTCCTCACTGATCGCGTTAATGAATGAACTGCCCGCCTTGCAAGTAACCTGTGGTGCCTGTGAGTGTCGTCCAGCAGAAGTAAGGGGAACGGGCCGGTGGAAACGTGAGACGCCCATCCACTGTCAAAACCGGCGCAGAGTGTAGCGAAACGCCCAAATGGTGTCAACCACAAAAAGTACGACTGGCGCGGTGATTGGGTGACGGAAGACAAGAATAGACCGGGCTTGAAGGAGAAGCCCTCGGAAGAGTACAGTATCGCCACAAGAGGGCTTGAGTCACACGGGTTTCTTGAATGACTCGAGCGCTCAAAAGCCTTTCACAATCGAGGTATTACCATGGGCAAAGAACTCCCGATCCTGCCGGGAACCGCGCAACCCTCAGATGCTGAGCAAGAGGAAACCCTCACCTATTCGAGGGTGTTTTGCCTGAGAGAAGACGCGCCTCCCTTACGGCTCCTCCTCGACTATCTTAAATCCAAAGGTCAGATCCCCCTTCACCCGAAGATGGACCAAGCGGCTTTGGACGACTGGGCCTGGGTCCAGATCTCTCTGGGGTATAACCGTGAGAACAAACCCATTCAGCTATTTTGCCTACGAGACCGCGGCTCCTATAAAGACCTCTTGGAGAAGGA
>JBFJQA010000124.1:0-9901 GCA_041616875.1 Nitrospiraceae bacterium
CGCCACAGGCGGACTTCGCCATCGGGATTGACGTTGGTGAAGAGTCGGAATATTCGACGCCCGTGGATCGGAGTGGAACCGAAAGAGTCGACATGTAACAATGTGTCGTCGTCACCAAGGGTTCCGGCGGGCCTACCTGCGATCTCTACCGGCCGAAAACTTGTCCGTCCCGCTTCCAGGCCATGCGCGTAATCGCCGAGAAGTCCAGCCAGTAGCTCCTCACCGAAATGTAAGTACCGGGACATCAATCGGCCGAGGACCCCTTCCTTGGCTTCCGTTTCCTTATCCGCACCCGCGAGCCCTGCCACCTTCCCATTTGAGGGATTGTAGCTGGCGTTCTTGGCACGTAGCTGCAGTCTGCCTGGAGTGAGAAAGCGGCTTTCCGCTTCTTGAAGATCGAAGCCAAGGTCCGGAATATACAACAGCTGGCCGGACTCGAGGGCATCGATGGCCCGCTCAGGGACAGCGGGATCGTTCTGCCAGGCCCCATTGTGGATCGTAAACAGTGGTTCAAGAGTCGTATTCATGGCCTCTTCACTGTGTGCGCTGGAACGGAAACGCGCCGCAGGATTCAGTAAAAACGAACCCTATGGTTACCCTACTCTTCCTTGGCTGTCAACATGCCTGGGATCGAGGGGAGGGCGCAGAAGGTGCGAGCGGTGATGAGAGAGAGTGTGTCCAGGTCTTTCACCGCGATCTCGCGGTGTGTTACTGCCCATCATTTCGTATGCCGCGCCATGGGCACACGGCAGTCAATTTCAATGATCGAACGTACGTGATTTCATGAGAGGGCTCGGAACCCAGCTAGCCAACCCTCTTTCGTATCCTCACCAAAACCTTGAAAAATGATTATAGGCTACACTACTTACGCACCGCCGGATATCAATCATTCTTGGCTCCCACGCCTCAGGAAATGGCGTGCCTGGAAAAACTGGCAAATCCAGACGGAGTCAGGATTTTTCCGGATTCTGGGTACTGTGCCCCCCCTAAGGGGGGTTGCTTGCCACGCCCAAGAGAATTTAGGTTCCGAGAGAGACTACGAGGGTCCTTAGTTTATAAAGAAAAACGGTTGTGTCTCTTCTTTGCGTTGGTCTCAAACCGATAAAACCAAATTCACCCGTACAACTGGATCCTATGAATTTGCTAGGATTCCCACGCATGAAGTCCAAGAGTCTTCTCGCACAGCGTCTCGTGCTCGGCGCGCTGGTTCTCACGTTTGCGGGTTGCGGGGATGGTGATGGTGGCAAAGGTGGAGGCTTTTCTTCGGTAACTCCCTCGCTCGCCATCACCACAAGTACCCTACCCTTTGCTCCGTCAATTGCGTCGTATCGGGCAAGCGTGACGGCTGCGAGTAGCAGCGGTGGTGGATTCATTTGGTCGGTTACCGGAGGCGCCTTGCCGCCTGGCATAATTTTGTTGAATGGAACCCCAAGTGCTACCTTGGCCGGCTCACCCACCGCTGCAGGGACATTTAATTTTATCCTTCAGGTCCGAGACACAAACGGGCAAACCGCTACTCAAACTCTTTCGATTCAAGTGGCTAACCCGACCATGTTGACCGTTGCAGGCACCGGAACTTCAGGCTTCAGCGGCGATGGGGGGGCGGCCATCTTGGCACAACTCGATCAGCCCGCCGGGCTTGCGGCGGATGCAGCCAATAATCTATTTATTTCCGATGCGAATAATAATCGCGTTCGTCTCCTGTCCGGAGTGACCGCTTTTATCTCTACCTATGCAGGCGGCGGAGCTTCCCTCGGTGATGGGGGACTTGCGGTGAACGCTCAACTGACTGGCCCCGCTGGACTGGTGCTAGATCCTGCCAGTAATCTGCTTATTGCCGACGTGGGTCACAATCGCATCCGGCAGGTGAACGCCTTCACCACCATCATCACGACCGTCGCCGGTAACGGAGTTCCTGGTTTCAACGGCGACGGAGGTGCCGCTACGCTCGCACAGCTGAATCAACCCACAGACGTCGCGGTGGATTCCGCAGGCAATATTTTGATCGCGGATTCCTTGAATCATCGAATCCGTCAAGTGACTCCAGGTGGACTCATTACCACCGTCGTGGGGACTGGGGTTGCCGGTTTTGCTGGCGATGGAGGGCTCGCAACCCTTGCCCAGCTGAATACCCCGACCGGGGTCGGTATCGACCAGGCCGGAAACATCTTGATCGCCGATCGAAATAATCAGAGGATTCGGCGCGTGAGTGCGACCACCGGGATCATTACCACGGTTGCCGGAAACGGGGTCCAATGTCTGCCGACCACGAATCCCTGCGGCGATGGCGGCCCTCCCACTTCGGCTCAGCTCAATTTTCCATTTACCGTGAGGGTTGATGCGGCGGGGAGTCTCCTCATTGCAGACACCAACAGCAACCGTGTACGCCGAGTCGACGCCCTCACGGGGCTCATGCTGAACGTCGCGGGTGACGGCGCGGCCTGCCTAGATCCATCAGCCAGTCCGGCCTGTGGCGATACAGGCCTGGTCACGGCTGCGGAGCTCACTCTCCCGCGCGGTGTGGTAGCCCTCCAAAATGGTAGCGTCCTCGTTGGAGATAGCTCCAACCAGCGCGTCCGCCGCGTTGGCCCGTAGACTTTCTGTTTAAGAGGAATCCCCTGAGCGATTCAGGCTTGCAGAGCACCCTCGCCTGCCAGGCGCTCTGATCAACTCCAACCTTGGCTTTGATCCAAATGCGGTTCTCTTTCAAGAGGTCAGAACGTTGGAAAGTCTGAACGTCATAAAGTCGGTTGACAGGTTGGGATCGATGCCGAGAGGTGTTGAGTGCTGGGGCAGACCAACCAGTGTTTTTGCCCCTTCTAGGCTTGCTACCGAAAGCCCAATTGGGGTACAAGGCAGGTCTATCGAACATGCCCGAGAGGGCGTCAATCCCCTGGAGTAAACTCGTGGGAAGCCTTCAGCCAGCCGGAAAACCAGAACCGTTACTCCGCGTACACGAGCGGCCGAAGAAGTACCTGGAAGAATGGTTGGATGTGCCTGCTCACATCCACCATGTGGCGCATCGTATGGCCGACCCGCCGTCAGAGCGTCCACGAAGCCGAGAGGAATTCCAGCATGTGTTGGCCTATTTCGAAGTCCCGGAAGCCTATGCGTTTGTCTCAGAGAAGTTCGGATATGGCGCTCGAATAGAACCGAATGGTGATCGTCTTATCCTGGTCTGGGAAGCGCATACCGAATACTACAGTTATCAAGTGTGGCACATCCCGGATGACAAGACCCTTCCCCTCGAGTTTGGCCCGATCAGCAGTCCGAAATACCAATTTCCACTCTGTCCGTTAGGCGGGAGGGTCAATGCGTTAGACATTATTGTCTCACCAGAGACCCACGTGTCCTCGGGATTCCTGCGCGCCTTAATGCCGGGGCCCCATGTGTATGGAAGCAGGGTCTTTGGTGAAGATATTTCGGTTGTGACGAGTTTTACACCGGACGAACACCTGCGTGAGCGCTATTTTGTGTTTTCAGCCTCCCCGGACGCCCTCCTGCGTCACGTCGCCAAGGTCGTAGATGGCATCGTCACGGCTGAGAATTACTATCACCTTATCCTGCTCCCGTTCCCCGAATTCTCAAAAGCGGTGGACCAAACCCATAAATTTGAACAACGGCATCTCAACCATCGCGCCTTGATTACGGCGCAGCTTGGGACCTCCACATCCAAGACGCTCCAGGACTGGCTGGCCCAATTGACTCAGGATTTTATGGAGGTGAGTCGATTTGCAGAGGCCATGCGTTATCAGCTTTCTGCCTCGGTTCCCTACGACGCCATCATTAAAGCCACCATCAGAGGTCTGCAGGAATCGCCGCTCGCGCCCTTTCTTCCTCTTTCGGACTACGTGGTGGGGGCCACCTCTGGGGTCGTGGACGGGTATCAGCAGCTCATCCGGCGTATCGATGCGATGGAAAAAGATTTTGAGAGCATAATTTCGGTGATACGCGCCCGGGTCGATTTGATGCTTCAAGATCAGAATCTGACCCTGCAGGACCAAAACTTCAAGATGCTGAGTAGTGTCGATAAGACCACGAAGAGTCAAGCTATCTTACAGCATACGGTGGAGGGCCTCTCGGTTATCGTGATCGCCTATTATCTGTCCAGTCTCGCCAGTTACGTGTTCGAAGGACTCCACGAACTGGGCTGGCTTCCCAACGCGAGTTTGGCAACGGGTGTGTTTGCAGTGGCCTCATTGGGAATCTCGTTCGGCCTCATTATGGTCGGTCGAAAAATCATCAATAAGCGAATGAAAGCGAAGGACAGGGAAGAGCACGCATAACATCGTATAGGTGAAAATCATTCCAGCCTGTTCTGCCCGATCTCTAGGTACACCTCGCCCGAGTGGGAACACGCCGATGTAAGTCCGCCGAAAGCAGGCAGGTTCACGACTCGTCTACCCGGTTTTCTCTAGATATTCCTTCAATGCCACGGCGTTGTTCAAATGTCCTTCCTTGGACGAAAACACGAATGTGACGGGCTCCCTGCGTGCACGGCCTACGATATCGGCGAGGGACCGGGGGCAGCGTTTGAGCTCAGAGAAGTACCGAGACTTGAATGCCGTCCACTTAGCCGGGTCGTGACCATACCACTTGCGCAATTTCGTTGAAGGAGAGGCCTCCTTGAGCCAGAGATCAATCTTCGCCTGTTGCTTAGAAAGGCCGCGAGGCCAGAGGCGGTCTACAAGAATACGATACCCATCCTCTTTTCCCGGCTTCTCATAGACGCGCTTCAGACGGATGGGCATGGCCTTGGCCCTCACCGGCCTACCTGAGTTCAAGCCTCGACAGCAGACCTTTGACGTGTTCCTCAATCAAGTCCCGTACGTCACGGAACTGGTCGGGAGGCATATGCTGAGGATCAGGGATGGTCTAATCCTCACGAAGTTTTGCTTGGACCGTTGGGCAGGCATCCCCGCACCCCATGGTGATGGCGGCATCGAATTCAACGGATGGGAGGTCGGTGAGGGATTTGGAACACTGTAAGGACAGGTCATACCCTCACTCTCGCATCGTGTCGAGTGCCTTCGGGTTGACCTTCCCCGAGGGTTGTGACCCTGCACTGTAGGCTTCGACCTTGCCGCCTGCGTGAATCCGCGCGAATGTCTCGGCCATCTGACTCCGATTGGAGTTCTCAATACAGACAAAAAGAATTCGCTTCAGTGGGACGGTCATTGAGTGGTTGGTCTCGCCAGCATCGGTGTGCCGCCGTGACAGTGACGTTCTTCTGAGGCTCCGCATCATACCTGAGTCCACCAGGCTGGTATAGAACCTCAACAACGGCCTACGCCACGTATTTCTTCGGGCTTGACAAGGCAGGCCGAGTAATGTAACCATTGGATACATTTTTGATGGTCAACAAAATTCATGTTTAACATTATTAATTTAACATAAGTCATTATAAATAAAAATTTATAAGTTGAATAAATGGACCGCCATATTGTCTCTTTTGAAGTTCCAGCAATCGGAATCGCTGTAGCGAGGCTGACAGATTCTTGGCTGCGAAACCGACCGGTTGCGGTTGCGTCTGCCAGTACTCCAAGGACGTGTCTCCAAGAAGTCTCGGCAGAAGCAGAGCGTGAAGGCGTCTTCGCCGGGATGTCGGTGGGTGAGGCCCGTCGATACTGCCCTCCCCTTCAGGTGCTTCCTCCTAATCCGGTCCTTGTCCGTCAGGCGAATCAGTGTCTGTTTGATGTCGTGGCCCGTTTTGCACCCATCTGGGAGCCGAGGCGACCGGGCCACTGGTTTCTGGACCTGACGGGGACCACTCGGCTCTTCGGTTTGGCCGCCGAAACTGCCGCGCGTATTGAGCGCGAGGTCGCTCACCAATATGGTCTGGCCGGTGTCGTTGGGGTGGCCAATACCAAGTTGGTCTCCCATATTGCGGCAAAACTGATGGCACCTCTCCAGCTCTGCGAAGTACGACCTGGCTCGGAGCAAACCTTTCTGGCTCCCCTCTCTGTGGCCACTCTCCCAGGGCTCAGTCAGTTTCCCAAACCGACAATGCTTGTAGCTCTCGAAGAGTTAAATATTACGACGTTGGGTGAGCTCGCTGACATTTCACAGCAGCACCTTGAGCTTGTCTTGGGACAACGCGGTGTGCTCTTGCATAACTGGGCTCAGGGTGTTGATCCATCTCCAGTGCTAGCGCCACCTCGGCGAAATTGTCTTCAAGAGTCACTGGTCCTAGAACCTGATGAGTTGGATGAACACCATCTGCTTGGGTTGTTGTATCGCCTGTTGGAGTGCGTCTGCCGGAGACTGCGTCAACAGCAACGCGTCTGTCAACGTCTGGTATTGACGTTGCGCTATAGCGATCATGTGATGACGACGGGGCGTCAGGCCATTCCATCTCGCACGCACTGGGAGTCAGAACTATTTCCATGCCTCCAGATTCTCTTGCGACGATGTTCCCATCGTCGCGTGCGTGTCCGATCGATGACGCTTGGTGTAGAAGTGCTGACACCGGTTGAAGGACAGCTCCCCCTCTTTCCCGAAGAGCGCCGATTGCTCCGCTCTCGCTGCTTGACCCTCGCGCTGGATCGTCTCCGCGAGCGGTTTGGAGAACGCGCGATTTGGTTCGGTCGGACGGCTCCCCCCCCTGCCATTCCTCTTTGCTCTAAAGAATCCATGTTCAGAAGAGATGGGCGTGGAGGGTATTGCCATCGTGGTCGCTATCTTGTCAAAAGCTATGCGAGCGATGCGGTCTCGTTCAGCTTGTCCGGCGAGATACCGTGGCCAACAGAGAAACCCCGATAAGATCCTTATCATGCATGCACCATGGCACAACCAAAGTGTCTGTGCTTCCCCAGCCGAAGCTACTACTTCTTTTGTTCATCTGAACATTCATTCTCTCTATTCCCCGTTGCAGGGTGTGTCCTCCTTGGAGGAACTGTGCCGGGCAGCCCGCGCCCAGGGTGCAGATGCCCTCGCACTGACCGATACCAATGGCCTGTATGGGGCGATCCGATTTTTGGAAGTCGCTCATGATGCCGGCTTGAAGCCAATCCTGGGGGCTGAACTGACCTGCCAACATCACCGTGCGGTCCTGCTCGTTAAGACCACCCAGGGTTATGCGAACTTGTGCCGACTACTCTCGGCTCGCCACAGTGATGTCGACTTCGACTTCATCACAGCAGTAGCCCAACATCGGAGTGGTTTGATTGTTCTGTCCGACGATGCAGCGGCGCTCATGGCTTGGAAAAGGGAGTCCCGCGAGGATTTGTATGTCGAGTTGACGCCTGGCACGATGATGCACCAGGCACTTGCGTTGAGTCGGCAATCCAGGCTTCCGCCAGTAGCCACCTGCCGTGTCCATTTTGTGCGTCCCCAGGAGTTTGCCCTCCATCGCCTGCTCCGTGCCATTGCGCTCAATACGACACGGGCTCGCCTCGGTTCCGAGGACTGTTGCATGTCTAGTCACTGGCTGATGCCTCTCTCTGAGCTGAAGCGTCACTTTCCGCATGTTTCCCACGCCCTCGCCAACACACGCCGGATCGCAGAAGCCTGTAAAACAGACTGGAATTTCAAGGAGACGATCTTTCCAGCCTTTCGGCAGTTATCAAACCGCGAGGCCTTCGCCTTGCTGAGGAACAAGACCTACGCCGGCGCCAGCAAGCGATATCGGACACTCACGGACCCAGTTGAGGAACGAATTGAGCGGGAACTGGCGGTCATTTGTGACAAGGGGTATGCCCACTATTTCCTCGTTGTAGACGAAATTGTACAGCAGGCGCCGCGGACCTGCGGTCGTGGATCCGCGGCGGCGTCGATCGTGTCCTACTGTTTAGGGATTACCCATGTGGACCCAATTCGACACAACCTGTTCTTTGAGCGTTTCCTGAATCCTGGTCGACATGATCCGCCGGACATCGATATTGATTTTCCCTGGGATGAACGGGACCGCATTCTCGATTTTGTTCTTGCTCGATACGGGGCAGCGCAAGCTGCCATGGTCGCGAATCAGAATACCCTTGCTCCACGCGCGGCAATCCGTGAAGTAGCCAAGGTGTATGGGCTGCCGCCGGATGAGATCAGCCGTGTCAGCCAGCAGCTCGAACGACGTCCCGAGGAGAGATCGCATCGTCCGGTCCCCTGGTCAGAAATTTTTGAACTGGCTTCGCGGGTGGAAGGCCATTTCAGGAATTTGGCATTGCATTGCGGGGGCATCGTGGTGGTGCCAGACGAAATCCGGCGCTACGTGCCGGTCGAAGTGGCAGCAAAAGGTGTTCCGGTCATTCAATGGGAGAAGGATCAGTGCGAGGAGGCGGGGTTGGTCAAGATCGATCTTTTGGGAAACCGCTCCTTATCAGTGATTCGTGATGCACTTGAAACGATCGCTAGGAATACAGGAACCCGGATTGACTATGCGGCTTGGGATGCCTTAGCCGACATGGCAACCAAGGATTTGATCAGGCGCGGTGAGACAATGGGTTGCTTTTACATTGAGTCGCCGGCTACGCGTCAGCTTCTCACCAAGTTATGGAAAGGCATGCCAGCTGAACGCCGAGCCACGGCCGATGTGTTTGAGTATCTTGTCATCGTTTCATCCATTATCAGGCCGGCGGCTAATCAGTTTATTCGCGAATTCGTTCGTCGTGCGCACGGTGGCGTCTACCGCGTTCTCCATCCCGCGGTGGAACTGGTTCTGGCCGAGACCCATGGAATCATGGTGTACCAGGAACAAGTCACCAAGGTCGCGGTGATGTTGGCGGGATTCTCAATCGAAGAAGGAGATCAGCTGCGCAAGGTGCTTACCAAGAAGCACAAGCAGCGACAGCTCCAGGATTATCGGAGCCAGTTTTATCAAGGAGCCCTGCGTCATGGAGTGACTCGACCGGTAATCGATGCCATCTGGGACATGATCATGAGCTTTTCCGGCTACAGTTTCTGCAAGCCCCACTCGGCAAGTTATGCGCAAGTCTCTTTCAAGTCCGCCTATCTGCGAGCCCACTATCCAGCCGAATTCATGGCTGCCGTCATTAGTAACCAAGGCGGCTTCTATTCAACCTTTGCCTATCTCTCTGAAGCTCGTCGGATGGGCTTGACTGTCCTTCCTCCGGATATCAACGAAAGTAAGTGGGAGTATACAGGAGGAGGTCGTACGATCCGTGTAGGATTGATGCAGATCAAACATCTCTCGCACGCGTTGGTGGACCGCATACTGACCGAGCGGAAAGCAGGTGGGCCATTTTGTTCTTTTCAGGACTTTCTGAGGCGCGTGAATTCAGAGGTCGCGCAGGCACGGATACTCATCAAAGCCGGATGTTGCGACTCGATTAAGGGAGAGTTAACGCGACCTGCCTTGCTCTGGCGGTTGCACGCTTGGAATAACTCCTCGCTCTCCGATGCCAGAAAAATCCCCCTTGCGCTCTCTTCTCAATTTAGGGGTGAGGACAAGAGAAGGGGGGAAAGGCCTGGTGTGCTGGCACCCCTCCCGATCCCACCTGAATATTCAGAAGGTCGACGACTAGAGCATGAAATCGAGGTCTTGGGATTTCCCCTAAGCCGACATCCCATCGCCCTGTTTCGTCCCTTCCTGAAGGGCCTCCAATATGTCCAGGCGCGTGATATGCGCCGCTATGTGGGACAACACGTCACGATGATCGGCTGGCTGATTACCAGCAAGTTGGTTCGGACAAAGAAGGGACAGCCGATGGAATTTGTCAGTTTTGAGGATACGACAGGCCTGTACGATACGACCTTTTTCCCTGAGACGTACCGTCGTTTTGGACACATGCTTTCATCTGATTGGCCACACGTATTGGAGGGCAGCCTCGACGAAGAGTTCGGAGCTATTACTTTGACTGTCCACAAAGTTCGGATTCCGAGTAGGCCTCAAGTGGCAACCTGTTCCTGAATTGATGGTGTGTTCACACAGCGGGTCCCAATCTGAACC
>JBFJQA010000125.1:0-9890 GCA_041616875.1 Nitrospiraceae bacterium
CCGGCGATGATGTCTTTGTCCATTATTCTGCCTTGCAAGGGGACGGCTTCAAAACCTTAAAAGAAGGGGAAGACGTCGAGTTCGATATTGTCCAGGGTGCAAAAGGGCCACAGGCGGCGAATGTGCTAAAAACGGCATGAGCTCCGACGCGTTGGACCGATTCCACGGCTAGAAACTCTGTTTAACAGCGATGCTTGTTCACTTCTCGAAGGGCCCTCGTCTCAGAGACGAGGGCCCTTCGGTCTTTCTATATCCCCGCCTTCTTCTTTTATCCAACCGCCTGAATAAGAAAATTTCCCCTCCTGTTTGTTGCGTGAAAGTCCTTCCTTCGTTTTGCTGCATTTATTGACAAAACCTATTGAAACTGTTAGCGTTTACCTTGTTTTGGAGAACCCATTTTGCTAGCCGACCGACGCACCACTCAACAACAGGCCCAACTACTCGCCTCCCGCGGTCAATTTAAAGCGGCCATTGAGGAATGGAAGAAGCTCCTGACGAGCTCTCCTAACGATGGGGCAATTTACAACTCCATCGGGGATCTTCACCTCAAGGCCAGTGCCCCCAAGGAGGCGATTGTCGCCTATGCCCAAGCAGCGGATACATTCCGATCGGAAGGCTCGACCCTCAAGGCAATCGCGGCCTACAAGAAAATCCTCAAAGTCGACCCCTCCCGGTACGAAATCTACCGTCATCTCGGGGACCTCAACGCGGAACGGGGCCTGCTCAGCAGCGCCGTCGCAGACTACCTCACACTTGGCAAGTTTTTCTTAAAGGAAGGAAAAGCTAAAGAGGCGCTTGAAGTCTACCGGACTATCGTCAAACAGGACCCGTCAAACTTCGATGCTCGTCAGCGGATGGCCGAATTGTGCCTCAAGGAAGATCTACAGGACGAGGCACTCCAGACCTACCTCCAGCTCGGGCGAGAGCGCTCGGCCCAACTGCGCCGAGAAGAGGCACGCGAGGCCTACCTTGCTGTACTTCAAATTGACCCCCAAAACCGCGAGGCCGAGCAATTCCTCAACATGGCGGAGTCCGGCGCGGATGCGCCGGGGCACCTCAAGGGTGGCGGAAGATCAACCAGCGTTGGGACGTCCAAAATCTCTGCAGGGCCCGACCGTACGAGCATGTTGGGAGAGGCTGTCCGTCGAATGAACGACGGGGAATTCATCGGGGCCGAAGGAATTCTCTCTCAACTTCTCAGTCGGGAACCGGGCAATCCTGAGGTCTGCCAACTTCTGGCGAGATTGCACCTAAAGCGCGGGGAACTCGCCATCGCGTTGAACGAATATCAATTCCTCGCAGGAGCGGCCATGCGTGCCGACGACTTGGACCTGGCCGAATCGCTCCTTCAGGAGTATTTAGAGGCTCAACCAAAATCGGTTGCACTGTTAGAATTATTCGGAGCCGTGCATGAAAAGCGAGGCCAGCAGGAAACTGCGGCAATTCATTATGGGAAGGCACTTGAGATTCTGCTGGAGCGTCCGGATCCTGACATGCCGACCCTTCCTGCCGAACTGTATGCCAAAATCAAGGAATTAGTCCCAAACAGCCTCCTCGTCAGTCAATTTGCCCCATCCTTCGGCGATCAGGCCGAGGCACTGGCTCCCTCTACGGGGCAACATGACCCCTCGAGAAACCAACTCCGCGCTGAACCACTGCCAGCCAGCCCTCCGAATGATCGAAAGTCCACTCCTGCTGCCTCTCTGGAGGAATCAGCCCACGCTGCCCTCTCACAGAGGGAACTGGGCTCCAAGGACCTTGAATCAACCTTCCCCAAGAAGGAAGAAGAATTTGAAACCCACTTCATTTTAGGGAAGGCCTACAAAGATATGGGCCTGTTGCATGAGGCCATCGAGGAATTCCGTTTTTCGGTGACGAGTGAAAAATGGTTCTTAGATTCCTGTCTGCAGCTCGCGTTTTGTCTGAAAGCGCAGGGCATTAATAAACGGGCCATTGCCTGCTTAGAACATGCAGTGAGCAACCCCCGTGGAGAAGGGGATACCTTGGATATGATTCGGTACGAGCTAGGGCTCCTGTATGAAGCTGAGGGATTGCTCGATAGCGCAGTTCGGCTATTTGAAACCATTCCGACCGTTCAGGACTCCGCGAAACGAATCGAATGGATCAAAGGAGGTGGCGTGAAGCAAAGTGCTTACCACGCAGAGGCTCACTCACCCTCAAACGCTCCCGGCACCTCGCCGGATCCTTCTGGGAAGGACCGCAAAAAGCGCCGCATTTCCTATCTGTAAGCTCCAGCCACGATGAGTCTTTTGGACTTCTACAAGCTGAAGGAGAACCCCTTCTCCACAACCGTTGACAGCCGATTTTTTTATAAGACCCAGCAGCACGCGGAAGCTCTTGTTCGCCTGAAGTACGCCGCCTCACATATGAAGGGGCTGGCACTTGTGGTGGGAGACATCGGCACCGGTAAAACCATGCTCGCCACCAGACTGTTGGAAGAACTTGAAACGAATGAATACGAAGCTGCGTTGCTAGTCGTCATTCACGCCGCCGTTACCTCAGAATGGATGTTACGAAAAATTGCCTATCAAATGGAAGTCCCACACCCAGCCGAAACGAAGACAGAGTTATTGACCCAACTGTCCAGACGTTTGGAGGAAGTCTTCGAGGCCGGTAAAAAGGCGGTCGTGCTCATCGACGAAGCCCAAATGCTTCGAAGCCAGGAGCTCATGGAGGACTTCCGCGGCCTGTTGAACATTGAGTGGAATGGGCGAAAGGCAGTGACCTTCATCCTGTTTGGTCTCACCGAGTTGGATCACGCTCTTGCCCTGGACCCTGCCCTTCATCAACGGGTAGCGATTCGGTACCAATTGACCCCCCTGGACGCAGCCGGGACTGAGGCCTATGTCAATCATCGCCTCCAGGTGGCTGGGTCGCACCAATCACCGTTTGCCCCCCAGAGTTTTTCGGCAATCTCCCGCTATGCAAAAGGAATCCCTCGGTTGATCAACGCCCTCTGTGACAATGCCTTGCTGGAGGGTTACCTGCGTAAGCAAGAACGCATCGAAGAGCCGCTGATCCACGAGGTGGCGAAAGATCTCAAGCTCGCCTCGTAAACTTGTTCCCGTTTTCTACGCAGTCGTCGTGAATTCTGGCCAGATTAGGCGACAGCGTTGGGGGCCCGTCGTCCTTCGAAGACCGCCAGAATATTTTCCACGCACATCAACCCCATCTTCGTCCTGGTCGCCAGCGTCGCGGAGCCCAAATGGGGCAGCATCACCACGTGCGGAAGCCCGGCCAGGCCTGGGTCGACTCTGGGCTCATGCTCGTACACGTCCAGCCCTGCACCAGCTAGCTGTCCATTCCGCAGGGCTTCCACCAGTGCCATTTCATCCACAACAGATCCTCGAGAGGTATTGATCAATATGGCAGTCGGCTTGACGCACTGCAACTCCCTCCTTCCAATGAGGTGAATCGTCTCAGCGGTCAGCGGAACATGAAGGCTGATGAAATCCGATTCAGCCAATAGACTCTCAAAGGAGACGGGATGCCAACCCTCGCTGTCTTGAGAAGGGGAGAGGGGGGTGCGACTGTAATACCGAACAGGCATTGCAAAGCCTGTCGCTCGACGAGCCACTGCACGACCGATACGTCCCATTCCGAGAATGCCCAGCGTCTTGCCATGCACCTCGGCCCCGAGCAATTGGTTCGGACTCCAGCCCTTCCAGTTGCCCGACTGAACCATCTGATGTCCTTCGGCCAGACGCCGAGCTGTCGCCAATAACAGGGCCCAGGTCAGATCTGCGGTCGTCTCCGTCAAGACGTCTGGCGTATTGGTGACGACAACCCCTCTCGCTCTAGCCTGATCGATGTCGATATTGTTGAATCCCACCGCATAGTTGGCAATAACGCGAAGGCGGGTGGCCGCGTGCAACACCTCCTGATCGATTCCTTCTGTGAGGGTACAAATCATCCCCTCGGCCTCACGGACTCCCTCCAAAACCACCGACCGAGATGGAGGATCCTCCTGCGGTGGACGAGTCAGATGGAATCGCTCCTCGATGGCAGCCATAACGGGATCCGGGAGAAGTCTGGAAACAAATACAAGAGGTTTGTCCATGGATGAACGACAACTCGCGCCTGCACTCAATGGATCGTAGGGGAACGGGTCAGCCCAGGCACCCCACCTGCTTCGGGTCTACGGCACCCCCGCCGGAATCATTTCTTCCACGCCACCGGAATGAAGTCTCGCGCGGGCTGTCCTGCTGCGGGCTAGAGCTTGTTCTCCTTTGTCTGATCCGTCTACAATGACGGAGAGAGGGAACTTGTGTCGGTGCTCCGCTCATGAACGAGTGATTCAGCCCCATAAACTGTCCCTCAGGACAGCCCGAGAAGTGATCGACGCGGTAAGGACCATCCAGAGGGGTGCCCCGCATGAACCTGATTGTGCCTGACAAGAACTCAGCCGTAGCCAAGGACCTTCGGCGGGCTCTGGGAGCCCACAAGGTCTTGGATGATGGCCCGGCCCTGACTGCCTACGCCGTTGATGCGAGTATATACAAAATCATGCCGAAGGTCATCGTGCTTGTCGAAACGCCGGAAGACATTCAACACGTCGTCGCCTATGCGAAACGCACGGGAATCCCATTAACGCCGCGGGCAGCCGGCACAAACTTGACCGGCTCCGCCATCGGTTCGGGGATCATCGTAGATATTTCGCGGATGAACCGCATCCTCGCGGTCAATCGAGAAGAACGGTGGGCAAGAGTCCAGCCGGGGATCGTCTTTGCAGAACTCAACAAGCGATTGGCCCCCCAAGGTTTGCAGTTCGGCCCCGATCCGTCAAGCGGAGATATGTGTAAGCTCGGGGGCATGTTGGCCAACAATTCTTCGGGTCCCCATACACTCCGATATGGATCAGTCAAAGACAATGTCTATGATCTCCGCATTTGCCTGGCTTCGGGTTCGTGGCTCGATGCCCGACCTTATGGACTTGACAGCCCAGAGCTCGACACACTCTTGTCCCAGCATGCCGCCCTGCGGGAGCTTCGCGACCTGATTCAGAATCATGCGAACGTGATTCGGGCCCGACGTCCCACCGTGAGTAAGAATAGTTGCGGGTACAATGTGTTTGGTCTTGTCGACGGGCTGGACGAGGGGATCTTCGACCTACCAAAACTTTTCGTCGGCAGCGAAGGCACCTTGGGAATCATGAGTGAGGCAACCATTCGTCTCGTGGAGCGGCCGCAGACGGTCACCACCGCACTGATTCATTTCCGACACCTCAATGATGTCGGAGAGGCGGTCCCTCACCTCTTATCCCTTTCCCCCAGTGCCCTGGAAGTGATGGACGCAAACACCCTGACCTTGATCGGACGTGATCAGCACGGGATTCCTGACGATGCGAACGCCACCCTCTTGGCAGATTTCGATCATTCCGACTGTCTGGATGCCATGCAAGACGTTGGAAATCGACTCCGGTCCATTTGTGGACGTTTTCGCCTCGCATGCCCCCCACTGGTTGCGAGCGAGCCGGCCCAGCGAGAACGTTTGTGGAAGGCGAGGAAGGCACTGTACCCAACCTTGTATCGATTTAGTGACACCAGAAAGCCGATTAACTTTGTCGACGATGTCGTCGTACGGGCCGACCAGATTGCCGACCTCATTCGCTACCTGGAGGAATACTTCCAAGGTCAGGACACCCCCGTCGCCATTTTTGGGCATATCGGCAACGGGAATGCGCACGTCGTGCCGCTCCTGGACGTGAATGACCGCGGTGACTTTGATCGAATGGTCCAAGGATACCAGGATATTCATCACACGGTGCTCACCCGCTTCGGTGGATCGATCTGCGGTGAGCACGGCGACGGACGTGTGCGGGCCGAGTTCGTTCGTCGAATGTTCGGGGAGGAGCTCTACGAACTGTTTGTCAGAGTGAAACGCAGCCTCGATCCAAGCGGCATCCTCAATCCAGGGGTCAAGATCAGCCAGACGCCTTTTACGGACCATATCGACTACACGAGATTGGCGAAGCCTTGCGCAACCTGCGCCAAATGTAATTCAGTATGCCCGGTCTATGATGTGTTTCAGTCTGAAGATATGAGCGCCCGCGGATGGTTCGAGATCGTGACGGCCAACGACTACACCTTCCTGAACTCGCAGCGCGTGGTGGAGGCTTGTTTGAACTGCAAATCCTGCCGGACAGTCTGTCCAGCGGGCGTGGACGTGTCAGAACTCATTTTACAACGTCGCGCCGAACATCCCAATGCGATGGCCGGCGTCATCTTTGGCGTTCATGCCCGACCATGGCTCTTTGAGCCGTTGTTACGAATTGCGGCGCGCACCCAAGGGTTCTGGGACCGGCCTCTCTTTCGGAGATGGCTAGAACGGATGTCGCGCCCCCTCATGCGTCGAATTGCGGAGACTGCCCGCATTCCTCAGGATATGGAGCTGCCGCGGCTCGCACGTCGTCATCTCAGGGAGCGCTACTCCGAACTGGTTGGAGAAGACATTCCTGGTCCGGAGGGGGCCTCGGTGGCATATTTTCACGGGTGCGCTGCGAATTATTTCGACGACGGAGTAGGTGACGCAGTCATTTCGATTCTCAGGCGACTCGGCATGGAACCCCGGCTCCCGAAACAGCGTTGTTCAGGCACCCCGATTCAAACCTATGGCCATCTGAATTTGGTCAAGGAAGGAGCCCGGGAAAACCTTGCCTCGCTCAAGCCCTTTCAAACTGTCGTGACCGGCTGCGCCTCTTGCACTCTCATGCTGAAGGACTATCCTGCGCTGTTTGAGGAAGGTCCAGATCGGAGAGCGGCAGAGGATTTGGCCAAGCGGGTGAAACATATCACGGAAGTCATTGCCGAATCAGACCACTTTCCAGCTGTGCTTTCCCAAGGGCAGGAGCCCCTCCGAAGGGTCACCTATCATTCTTCGTGCCATCTTCGAGCCGCAGGCGTCACGACCCCTCCTCGCCAAGTGTTAGCGTCCTTACCCGGCCATACGTTGGTTGAGATGACCGACGCTGACCGCTGTGCCGGCGGGGCAGGAACATATATCGTGAAGAACTATGATACCGCCCAGAAAATTTTTGAGCGGAAACGCCGCGCGATAGAGGAAAGCAGGGCAGAAATCGTCGCGACGAGCTGCCCCGCCTGTATGATCCAGCTTAAGAACGGCTTGCGGGGAAGGGTCCAAGTGAAACATGTCGCCCACCTTGTCGAGGAAGCCCTCCGAGGCCGCCAACACTCCAAGGCCGACACGGGTCGGCCATGAAACTCCGGCGGGTAGATTGGATAGTGATGGCGGCGGCAGCCCTTGTAGTCCTCCTGGTTTCCTTGCTACCCTCTCCCCGCGACAAAAACCCTTCAGTACCGGGCACAGCGAGCCATCTCGAGGTCACGTCGTCTCAGGAGTGTCAGACATGCCATTCCGCGGTGGGAAGTCGCCCCTTACCCAGTCGTCATCCGAACCGGACGGATTGCTTCCGGTGCCATCGGCGATTCTCCGAGCCGACGAGGGGAGCGATGCAGCCGACAGGCTAGCCGAGTGACGAAGTATGGCGGACGGAATGGAGAAAAAGAGGGGAGGGAAAGGGAGAAATGGTTACCGTGCTTATTTTCGGTCAGAGCTTGCGCCAACTGGTGGAGGAACCCGAGTTGGAACTGGACGTCACCACGCCGACCACCGTGGGAGAATTGCTGGAGGCGAACCAGGATAAAGTCAGTGAACTGATCGCCCTTCTTCGGAAGGGGGAAATCTTGGTGACGGTCAATCGCAAGGTCGGCGCGCTCGACAGCCCAGTTCGTGACGGCGATACCATCAAATTAACCCATAATTACAATCCCAGCTTCGACGGGCCGATGTGGCAAAACCCGTAGCGTCCTCAGGGAACGCCCATGTGGTCTCGGCAAGAGGCCTCACGGGTTCCATTGGTCAGAGCCCACTTCCGGTGTCGGCACCAAAAGGATGCAACGCGATTTAGGAAGCGAGGGATGTCGAGTGGGTGACGGGACCCATGCGGCGATACTTCTTTTCCCGACCGGACAGAAGCTGTTCGATGGACAGTTCCTCCAACTCAGTCACGTGATGGGTAAGCGATTTGATCAACCTGGTCGCCATGGCCTGAGGATCTCGCTGCGCTCCGCCAAAAGGCTCTGGGACAATTTCGTCAATCACGTTGAGATCGAGAAGATCTTTCGCAGTCATCTTGAGAGCCGATGCCGCGTCAGGTGCTTTCGACGGATCATCCCACAATATGGCGGCGCATCCCTCTGGCGAAATGACGGAGTAAATGGCATGCTCCAACATCAGCACACGATCCGCGACGCCTAACGCCAACGCGCCGCCGCTGCCTCCTTCTCCAATGATCACCGAGAGGATCGGGACCTGAAGCCGTGCCATGACCTGGATATTGCGGGCGATGGCTTCAGCTTGCCCTCGTTCCTCGGCCCCAATGCCTGGATAAGCCCCGGGAGTGTCGATCAAGGTCAGAATAGGGCGCCCAAACTTCTCGGCCAGCTTCATGAGCCGCAGCGCCTTGCGATACCCCTCAGGATTCGGCATCCCGAAATTTCGTTGCATCCGTTCCTTGAGAGTCTTTCCTTTCTGAGACCCGATGATCATCACCGACCGCCCCCCGAATCGTGCCAACCCCCCCACGATAGCTTGATCGTCTCCAAATGAGCGATCGCCATGCAGTTCAATAAACTCACTGCACAACGCCGCCACATAATCGACGACGGTTGGGCGTTGCGGATGGCGAGCTAATTGCGTCCGCTGCCATGGGGTCAGGTTGCCATAGAGCTGGCTCTCGGCCTGTGCCAGTTTCGTTTTAAGCTTACGAATTTCTTCCTGAGCCGAGGCACGTGGCGTATGGGATCCTGACAACTTTTCGATCCGCTCCTCAATTTCCCGGATAGGTTTTTCAAAATCCAAGTAGTCTCGCATGGATAACCTCAATTCGTAGTGGCCAGAGGCACAGGGTCAGGCTCACGCTGACCTCCCTCAATGGGCTGGCTTCACTGTAGTGCCACCGCTCCTTTCCCCAGCACTGCTTCCACGTCGGCCAAGAAGGTTTCGCTTGGCAATACGGTGAGATTGGGCAGGGGAGCGGTATCTACCTCCACATTGGGCTGAAGACAGAACGTAAAATATAAGGCTGTGGGGCCGGGGTGCCGTCGGAGGATGTCTTGCAAGCGATCCAGACAGGTCTCCGCATCGCGGCTGCCTGACAGACGGATGTTCACTTTCGTAACAGATTTTGCTTGAAGGTCTGTCAGGGACTCCACCTTAATTCCCTTCAGCCTGGTTCCTTTCTCGGCCCGATCGACATTTCCCGTGACCTGCACAATGGACTCGGGGTGAATAAGGGCCCCAGCGCTTCGGTAGAGGTCTGGAAAGGCGATGACCTCCACCACTCCGTAGAGGTCCTCCAACTGAAAGTATGCCATCCGGTCGCCTTTCTTGGTCGTCATCCCTTTCACCGTGGTGACGATCCCGCAGAGCTTCACTTCACGATGGTCCGCCGCCTCGGCGAGTCCTTCCGTGGATATTGTGGCAAACCTCTGAATCGCCGGTGCAAAACGGTCGAGCGGATGGCCGGTAATGTAAAATCCCGTCAGCTCCCGCTCGTGTTTCAATCGCGTCGAATCGTCCCATTCCGGAAGGTCAGGGAGCGGCAAATCCTCCACCCCTGGCCCTTCGGGATTCTCGCTCAGGGCATCCCCAAAGATACTCGTCTGGCCTTGTTCACGCTCCCTCTGGACGGCTGCGGCATCATCGAGGGCCCGCTCCATGATGCCAGTCAATTGCGACCGACGAGCGCCCGTTGAATCAAAGGCGCCCACTTTGATGAGTCCTTCAATGACACGCTTGTTGACCTTTTGTAAATCGCTTCGCCGACAAAAATCGAGGAAGGATCGGAA
>JBFJQA010000126.1:0-9879 GCA_041616875.1 Nitrospiraceae bacterium
CATGAATCGCCTCGGGGACAAGGCTTACATCACCGCCTTGGTGGAGAAGCTGCGGAAACGGATTCCGGGGGTAACCTTTCGGACAGCCTTCATTGTCGGATTCCCTGGAGAAACCGATGCTGCCTTTTCTGAGCTGGTGCAATACGTTCAGGATATGGAGTTTGACCGTGTAGCCGTGTTTCTGTATTCGGACGAAGAAGGCACCTCTGCTGTGGACATGGATCGGAAAGTGAACCGAAACGTGATGGAAACGCGACGCGACGCATTGCAGGCTGTGCAGGAAGCGATTTCCCTTCGGAAAAGCCGCGATCGGGTGGGAGCCACCATGGAGGTCTTGGTCGAGGGCCTCGCCGAAGAGACGGATCTGTTGCTGGCTGCGCGGCACGAAGGTATGGCCCCAGAAATCGACGGCGTGGTCTATCTCAACGACGGAGTTGCCAACCCTGGGGATCTGGTCAAGGTTCAGATCACCGATGCCTCCACGTATGACTTGGTTGGTCACATCGTTATGTAAGCTCCCTGTCTTCGTCTGTGCTCTTGTCGTCACCAGGTGTGGGTTGCCATCATGGGAGGCGAACAAAGAAAAGGGGCTTACATCCCCCTTCTCCTCGGAGAGAAGGGAGATGAAGCCCCTTTCCACACCGGGTATGGCCCTATACCTTTACGGAAACAAACAAGGAAGCACCGCGCCGGCTGATCAGCAGGAGTACCCGCTGATCTTCTTTCATGGCAGATGCGACCTCTTCGAACTCCCGAACCGATGCGATGGGTCGTCGATTGATTTCGCGTATGACGTCCCCGCGGGCCAAGCCTGCGCGATCGGCAGCACTCCCCGGCTGCACGGCTGCGACCACGACGCCTCGGGTGTTCTCCTGTAAACCCAATGCCCGAGCCGTTCTGGAGTCCAAGTCCTCCACGGCAAGTCCAATCATCGCGTGCTGAGCCCGCTCCTCTTCAGCCCTGGCGACCTTCGTAGGATCCGCTTGCTCCCCGACCGTTACGGTAAGATTTGTTTCCTTTCCATCGCGAATCACCGTGAGGGCCGCCTTCGTACCCACGCGCGTCCTTGTCACCATGCGCTGGAGTGCGGCGGGATCTTCAACAGGCGAACCCTGGTACGTGATGATGACATCGCCCTGATTGAGTCCAGCGCGGTCTGCAGGACTTCCCTCCTTCACGTCGCCAACCAGAGCGCCCTTGGCCTCCTTTAATTCAAAGGACTCTGCAAGATCATTTGTGACGTCCTGGATGCCGATGCCAAGGTATCCCCGCACAACCCTGCCGGTCTTCACAAGGCTCTGGTAGACGGGTTTGGCCATGCTGACAGGCACCGCAAACCCGATGCCCTGGTATCCGCCGGTCCTGGACATAATCGCCGTGTTGATACCAACGAGTTCTCCCTTGGTATTCACCAACGCTCCGCCTGAATTGCCGGGGTTAATGGCTGCATCAGTTTGAATGAAATCCTCGTATTGAGTGATTCCCATACGACCTCGACCCAATGCGCTCACGATGCCTTGGGTGACCGTGGATGTCAGACCAAAAGGGTTTCCGATAGCCAGGACAGGTTCTCCCACTTGGAGCTTTGAGGAATCGCCCCAACGGACATAAGGCAAATGTTTCGCGTCAATTTTCACGACGGCCAGGTCTGTTTTCGGATCCAGGCCCACGACCTTGCCCGTGAACTCCTGTTTGTCCGGCAGGGTTACGGTCACCTCTGTAGCTCCTTCTACGACATGGTTGTTGGTCAGGATGTATCCATCCGGCGAAACAATGACTCCGGAGCCCATCCCATTTTCACGGGGGCCCCGTGGATCCAATGGACCTTCAGGACCACGAGGAACGGCCGGTCCCCTGGGAGAATCAAAAAACTTCTCCATCCATTCCGGCCATTCGCCACGATTTCGAAATGGTTGTTGAAGTTCCTGTCCGTCACCAGTCCTCTTCTCAGCTGCCCGTGTGATGTTCACGATGGCTGGGGTGACCGATTTTGCCACCTCGATAAACCCGGTTGCTGCCTGTTGCATCGATGATGCCGCCGGGACGGTCACGTGCGAATTTGTTGAGCCGGAAGCGGGTGGCATGGTGAAGGATTGGCTCGTCCAGGCAATAACGCCGAAAATGGTGAGGCCGGCGAGCAGCCCTCGGTAGCGACGCAATAGATCTCTCATGGGACCCTCCTTAGCGTGAAACAGCTGTGAATGTGCGGCTGGGAGAAATTCTCTCCCGGACAACTGAGGAGCGTACCAGCTCAGGATGAGAGAATAATTAATCGCAGATTAAAACGCTCTAAGAAGCGGTGGGCTTGGACGGGATGATCAGAGTAAAGAGCGACCCTTGGCCAACGGCACTCTGAACCTCGATGTGCCCATGGTGGACTTCCGCAATCCACTTGCAGATCGGGAGTCCAAGGCCAGTTCCCGTTTTCGCATGAGCTCTTGCCGCGTCGGTCCGGTAAAAGCGGTCAAAAATGCGTGCCAAGGCCTCGGGTTCAATGCCAATTCCCTGATCCCGCACAGAGACACGAGCGACCGGTCCATCGCAGACTAGGCCCAATTCAACCTTTCCACCGGCTCTCGAGTACTTGATGGCATTATCCACCAGATTCAAGAGCAGTTCGCGAAGCCGCAACTCATCACCCTCGACCGTGCAGGAGTGAACCTCGCCGAGGAGAACCTGGACCTGGGGCTCTTGACCCAGGAGAGCGGCTTGGCGGTGAATATCTTCGATCAGGGCGTCCAGTCGGACGGACAGGAACTCCATTTTCACCTCGCCCAGGTCAGCCCGGGAGAGGAAGAAGAGCTCATCGACAATCCGGGTCATTCGGTCGATTTCTTCGAGGCCACTTTCCAACACGAGGCGATAATCTTCTGCCGAGCGTGGACGGCGAAGTGCCAGCTCAGTTTCACCCTTCAGGACAGTCAAGGGGGTTCTGAGTTCGTGAGAGGCATCCGTCCCGAACTGGCGAACTTGGCGGAAGGAGGCATCTAAGCGGGAAATCATGTCATTGAAGGTCGCGGCGAGACGCCCGATTTCGTCCGGGGACGGCTGCACAGTCAGGCGTTGGGTCAAGTCTCCTGCGGCGATGCGTTGTGCGGCTTGGGTGATGGTTTCGACCGGACGGAGGGCTCGCCCGGCGAGGAACCATCCCCCAGCCAGGGCGGCAATGAGACCCACCGGCAATGAGAGGAGCAGAACCAGAAGCAAACGATGGAGCGTTTCTTCAATCGGTCGCAGGGAGGTTCCCACGCGCACGATGTTGACCAAAGTTCCATCAAAGATGATTGGAACGGACACGAGGCGAAGGGGAGGCCCGTCGGGATATCGGACAGACTCGAATGTGGTCTTGCCGGCGAGCGCAGAGGTCAGGGCGGTCCGACTCAGAGGAATGTCTCGGCTTTGGATGTTGGGGGACCGGATGTTCGTTCTTCCTGTCGGACTGAGGATTTGGAAGAACTTATCCAAAACAGCCAGTTCAGGAAACATGTCGGAGAGGTCCTCGAATTGCATGAAGGGGCCGAGCCGACTCTGCATCAGAGAGCGGACCGCGGCAGCCGCGGTCTCCTCGAGTGAGCGGTCAACCTGGTCTCTCAATCCCCGCGCGGTGACCGTGTAGAGGACGGTCGCGAAGATGATGAGGATCAGAGCAAGGGCGCTTCCATACCAGAGTGTCAGACGGACTCGAAGTGGCATTAGTCGCCCCTCAACACATAGCCGCTGCCCCTCACCGTGTGGATGAGTTTCCGCTCATGCCCTCTATCAATCTTGTTGCGGAGGTAATTCACATACACATCAATCACGTTTGTAAAAGTGTCGAAATCCAGGTTCCAGACATGTTCGGAGATCATAGGCCTGGTTAAGACACGCCCATGATTGCGCATGAGGTATTCCAGAAGGGCGTATTCTTTCGAAGTCAGCTCGATCCGTTGACCTCCCCGTGTGACTTCTCGTGAGGCGGGGTTCAGCACGAGGTCGTCCACCTGGAGAATTCCTTTGGCTTCCCCGGTACCCCGGCGGAGGAGTACGCGGATTCTTGCCAGGAGTTCCTCGATCGCAAAAGGTTTGGTTAAATAATCGTCCGCGCCGGCATCCAAGCCCTGGACCCTTTGATCAACCTGGGATCGGGCCGTAAGAATCAGGACCGGGGTTTGAAGGCCCTCCTTTCGGAGTCGCTTCAGGATCTCCAGCCCTGGCATGTTGGGCAACATCAGATCCAAGACAATCGCATCATAGCTTCCGCCAAGGGCCCATTCCAAACCCTCCCCTCCATCGGCACAGAGATCCACTGCCGCACTCTCTTCCTCCAGCGCTCGGCGAATGAAGGAGCCGACCTTAGTCTCATCTTCAATGACTAGGATACGCATGGGCACACCAAGAATAGGGCATTATACCAAATGACGAGCTGTGAAAGAGCTGAGCGTCGAGTCCCGCTCGACGAAGGAAGCCCTCAGTTAGGGCGTAGGCTGAGGTGGGGTAGGCTTGGTCTTGCAGATGTTCCTGGTTTCTTTCCAATCAATCTCGGGGAAGGGTTTTGACTGTGCGTCTGGTGAAGTTTGGACCAGTGTTTTTAGGTAGGTGATCCGTTCTTGCGTGTTGGGGTGAGAGGAAAGGTATCCCAACATGCCGGGCATGTCCGGATACTTCTTCTGAAGCATTTGGAAAAATTCCACCATTCCGGCTGGATCAATCCCTGCACGGACCAGTAACCGGAAGCCCTCTGTGTCAGCTTCTCTTTCGAAGCCACGACTGTAGCGTAACATCCCGATGGTCCGAGCTGCTTCTATGCCATAGGTCATGGCGCCGCTGAAATCTCCGGCCACCGCGGCTAAGAGCAAACTGCTCGCAGAGTGTTGAATGACCGCGCTTGTGGTATGCCGTTTATAAATGTGCTGAAACTCATGAGCGAGAACTCCGGCGAGTTGTTCGGGTCGCTCCGTGTGTTCGAGCAGTCCCCGAAAGACCACTATGTAACCGCCGGGGGCGGCAAAGGCGTTAATCATTCCCTGGTTCACCACGATGAGTTTGATTTCATAGGGGTTGCTGGGCGCATGCGCTGCGAGTCGATTGACCAGTCGTTGAATAACGGCCATTCGCTTCGAGTCCGTGCAGCGCTTTTTCGCAGGGGCTAAGTGGTCGATGACCACCATCCCCAGCCGTTGTTCCCATGAAATGGGCACTAGGGGGGTGACGACCCTTGCGAGGCCTGGAATGCCCCACAGATAGAGGACTGTGCTGATCCCGATGGTTCCGATCGCGGCCAGAACGGTGAGGTGGGTTCTTCTGTTCGCACGCGCAGGATCGTGAAGGTGAACTGTGAGCTCCGGCGCGTCCTTCTTCAGTGCCGACAGGAAGGCGTGGTCTGTGATGGTGAGGGCTTCAGAAAGCTGCCCGCCACGTTCCAGCCGAACCTGTTCGTCTCGGTAGAATCCTTGTGTTTGGCGAATGTCAGCATAGGGCCAGCGGAACGTTTTACCAGTGGAAGTCGTGAAATGGAGTGCGTGTTGAGAGATCTGAATGGTAACGGGTTGTCGGGTGGCGCTCCGCCCATCCAAATAATATCCCTGCCAGGCCGTGCTCATCGACGCCTAGCCAAATTCAAATCCCGTGTCGAGCAGGCTCTCGAGCCCCTCGCCGGTTGGCGAAGCGGATTGAGACTCTTGGAGGATGACTTCCAAATCCGTTGGGCCCTTAAGGGTAAGGTTCCTCAGAACGAATCGTATGTTACGCACCAGGACCCACGGCCATGCAAATCCCAGGGTGAGGATCAGGAGGGCCAGGTTGCCGACTTTGAGTTTGAAATACTGCCACCCGGTCACTGGAAAGTGAAAGCGGTTTTGCCCCAGGTAGGTATGCTCCCAAAAATACCGCTGAACCCTGGCCTTATACCAAAACCAACATAATCCCATGGTGGGCACAGTCAGAAGGTAGGCGATAAGAAAGGATTTTGATAAATCCATCCCCTCCCCATAAAAACGAAACCTCTGATTCCCCATATAGGTATGAGAGGTCAGAAACGCGTGCCGCTTGGTGTCGAAAAATGGGTAGTAGGCTCCCAGCGTCACCACGTTCAAGAAGGTTCCAGACAGAAAGATTTTGGCGAAATCCAAAGACTTCCCCCTGAAAGAGAATCGAATCCCACGCCATGACGTTCGGCTCAATCGATAGCGACGAGCTGCCACAATGGCGATAGGAACAAAGATCACGACAAGGATGGCGGCCAGAATTCTTCCTGCGAATTGAATCCACAGATCCGATCGAGCTAATTCTGGACCGGTCGCGATGACCAGGTATGGGATACCAAAGATCAAAACGGCTCGGATGAAGCCCTTGAGGAGTTCCATGCCAGTCCCATGATACGCCAAACGATCTCCCGCAACTTCCGTATGACCCCACAGCCATTGGCGGACCTTGACCTTGGCCCAGAATGAATAAAGCCCCAAGGTCAACAGGGTGACAAACAGATTGACAAGGTGTATCCCGAACAGCGTTCCGCCTGACCCTCGGAAGAACAGTCGATGGGTCCGGCTTTCAGAAGAGGAAGAGGCTGAAGGTGCGACACTCTGGATTCGAATCGAATGGCTCGTTGGATCCAACGACTCTTGTGGTCTTGGCAGGCTGGCGGAGATCACGCGGACACCAAAGCGGGTGCCACATCGACGACATGCAGTCTTTGCGCCGTCGCGAAGAGTCTTATGGCTCGCAATCTTAAAACGGGTCCGGCACTTGTGACAGGTTAACCGCACGCCCGTGTCTGAGGTAAACCATCCCATAAGCCTTCCTTGGTGGCGATGCTTGAGAATGCCTACAATGAGAGCTAGAGAATTTCCACGTGGCCGACAGCCCGGACCTTGGTAATCATTGGCTTCCCTTCTCGTAGTTCCAGCGTCACGGTTTCTTGCCCTTGGACTTGGGTCGTGCTGCCCGCAATTGTCACGCTTTCCAAAGTCTGGCTTGCGACCTGCGCACTTTTGCCGTCCTGAGCAATCGCGATCCTCGTCACCTTTCGCAAGAATCCATATTCCTTCGCGCTGGCAAAGGTGTGCCGAAGGGTGTCCCGATACTGATCCCGGGTGAAGGTAAAGGTCTGGGTCGCATTGGGTGAGGGAAGTTGCAGAGAGCCCGTGATGACCACATCGTCCGAGAGGTAGGCCATAAGGGCCGTGACATTCCTTTCATTGGCGGCTCGGTCCACGGATTGGAAAAAGGTTTGAATCTGATTCTCCCGTAAATGTGAACCGCCCTGTGGATGAGTTGGTGCTTGTGGCTGTTTGAATAGACGTAAGGTTGATGCCTTTGTCTCCGCGGCCTTTATGGACTGGCGTACTCCGTAGATTCCTGCTCCAAGGAGGGCATAGTTCAGCGCGCACAGCAGAATAACGGCGCCGACGGCTATCATCTTTTTCCGTCCAGATTCTTCGCTCTTTGGGACCCTGGAGTGGGTGAGCCCTCTGGAAGTCCTTGCTGCAGCCCGCGGTGGAGATGAACCCCGTCCAGTTACGAACAGGAGGTTTGCTTCACAGGTTACACAGACGCCTTGGGTCACCTGATCGGCTGGGTCGAAATCGGCAATCTGTTGCTCGTCGTCACAGACGGGACAGATGATCTTCATATTAGTGACTTGCCATGGTTCCGGTCAGCGAGTCCTCCCCTCCCCAGAGGTCTATCAAAGAGGAGCCTTTCCTTCGGCCTGTGAACATTGACCTGGAGAGGGCGCGAGCCGGGATCGAGAATCACAACTGATCGAAAAACTGCCTTTTAAAAGATAGCGGAAAATGTGAAGAACGCAACCAAACCTGCCTCACGGAATAGGGAGAGTTGCTAACCTGTCGTTTTATTGGGAAGTCGAGAGAAGGGAAGGGGCATCATGCCTGAGGCGAGCTGGTCTTCTGTGCTTATTTTGGGGGGAAGCGGGTAATCGTCACTGGTACGTAGTTCAGTCGGGGGCCGTCTGGGGTTCTTACCGCCAAGGTGTGTTTCAGCCAGTTCGTGTCATCCCGCGCAGGAAAGTCTGAACGGTAGTGAGCTCCGCGGCTCTCTTGCCGACCAAGAGCGCCGGCGACGATCGTTTCCGCCACGTCAATAAGAGACCCTACCTCCAAGGCTTGAATGAAATCAGAATTAAACACGTACCCGCGATCCTGGACGAAGACCTTGTGGGCCTTGTTGCGCAATTTACGGACCTCGTCATAGGCGCTCGACATCGACTCTCGCGTGCGAAAAATACCGAGGTTGGTACTCATGATCCGGCCCAGCTCATCCCTGACCTGCCAGGCTCGGATGCCAGGGGCGTTGGCCATTAACGCCGCGATGCGTGCCTCTTCGGCCCTGAACGGGCCCTCGGGTACTATCTTGGGAGATTGATCAGCTAGGTATTCCGCAGCCCGGAGGCCTGTGCGGCGTCCAAAGACAATGGTCTCCAGCAAAGAATTCCCGCCCAGTCGGTTGGCGCCGTGGACGCTCACGCAAGCGCATTCGCCGGCCGCGTAGAGACCGGGCATGTCCGTCTCACCCCATTGAGTGCATCGGATGCCGCCCATTTGGTAGTGGGCTCCTGGACGCACAGGAATGGGCGATTCAATTGGGTCCACGCCGGCAAATTCCCGAGCAAGCTCTCTGATCTGAGGGAGCCGCTCAAGTATTCGCGCACTCCCCAGATGGCGGAGGTCTAGTAATATGCAGCCTTCGATGCCACGTCCTTCAAGAATCTCTCGACCAATCGCCAATGACACGGTAGACCGTGGTGCGAGCTCCATCTGATCGGGTGCGTAGCGAGTCATGAACCGCTCCCCCAGCGTGTTGAGAAGGTGGCCTCCCTCTCCACGGGCTCCCTCTGTGATGAGGATGCCGGTATCCTTCAGGGTCGTCGGATGGAACTGCACAAACTCCATATCTTCAAGAGGGACACCGGCTCGGTACGCGAGGGCCATTCCATCCCCGGTGCTTATCACCGCGTTGGTGCTGGTGAGGAACACGCGACCGCTACCCCCCGTGGCCAGGACGACGGCTGTCGCGCCGAGGGCATGAAGACCCCCGTGCACGAGATCCCAGGCGATGACGCCGCCACAGGTTCCATTCTCGACGATGAGGGAAGTGACATACCATTCTTCGTATACCTTGATCCCGTGTTTGAGAAGCTGCTCGTACATCGCGTGAAGTATCGCGTGTCCGGTTCGGTCGGCTGCATAACAGGTGCGCGGAAAACCTGCTCCCCCGAAGGGTCGCTGTGCAATATGACCTCGCTCGTCCCGGCTAAAAATGACCCCCATCCGCTCGAGGTCCAGGATATCGCTCGGCGCCTCCCGGCACATGGCCTCAATAGCGTCCTGATCCCCCAGATACAGGCTTCCTTTCGTAGTGTCGAACGCGTGGGCTTCCCACGAATCATTTTCACCCAGTGCAGCATTGATTCCACCCTGGGCGGCAACTGAGTGGCTACGGACTGGGTGAACCTTCGAGAGAACGGCAATGTCGAGGTTGGGTTGGTGCGTCTTCGCGGCTACCGCCGCCCTCATGCCGGCCAGCCCCGCCCCCACAATGACCATGTCATGAACCTTCATCATGTCTTATCGCTCGTGCATTGAAATTTCCTCATATTCGAGCTGTTGCCCTTCCTTAATCATCATACTGACCTCTGCAGAAGAGAGGCAAGCTGTGCTTGGCAGGACTTGCGTCAAATGTCCGCAGCGTGCAAAATGGAGGGTGAGTGTGTGGGTGAGATCGTTTCGAGTACGGCCAACAAGGGGAGGCCTTCATGGACCTCGAGCATGTGCTGCATCCCTCTGATAGGTTTTTGCACCGCCATATAGGGCCGACGGAGGCGGATATCCAAGAAATGCTGGCGACCCTTGGCTTCCCTTCACTGGAGGCTTTGGCCGACGC
>JBFJQA010000127.1:0-9750 GCA_041616875.1 Nitrospiraceae bacterium
GAGTTGGCCTAGGCTGTTGTGTCTCAGAAGGGACTGCATCACAGGATCCACCCACTCCGGGCCATCCCACTATATGATGGACTAAGCCGAGCAAGAGGACAGTGCGCAGGATGAAGCCATTGTCTTCTCATGAGGCGGAAAAGCATGTTTCTTGTCCTATGGATCCATCTCGTAGCGGCCGTGATCTGGGTTGGGGGCATGTTGTTTCTGTCGATCGTCCTCGTGCCTGTCTTCAGAGGCGAAGGGTTTTCGGGGGAGCGCCGGATCCTCTTCCAAAAGGTGGCCTTGCGATTTCGCGTGGTCGTCTGGGCGTCGATCGCATCCATCCTGGCGACAGGGTTGTTCCTCATGAGTATGAAGGTCGGATCGTTCTTGGACCCGACCACTTGGCCCTTGATGCTGAAGCTCAAGCTCCTGCTGGTCTCAACCTTGTTCGGCCTGACCGCCCTCCATGATCTCTGGCTCGGCCCTCGGGTAGGCCGGCTCATGCGCGAGCCGGTCGCGAACCTCCTCCCTGCCGAACAACGCCTCATCAGCCTCTCGCCCTGGGTTGCCCGGTTGGGCTTAGGGCTGGCCTTGATTATCCTTCTCCTGGCCGTACAGGTGGCAAGGAGCTGAGGGGGGCCGTGCCCGGATTGCCATGCGCGGTCGACCCGTTTCTCAATCTAGAAATGGCGAACCGGGTGGACCCATGCATTCAGCATTCACGGCGCCTCTCTACAGGAAACTTCCTAGGAGCACACACGATCGGTGGGCGACTGATTGCGACACCTGATAGGAGCGACAGGGGGCGGGATCGTCAGGGGTTTGGAGCAGCACCTTTGCCCTTGACATGAAGCCCACAGACAGATTAGCCTGCGCATTCATTTTGATGGTAGCCCTCTATTCGAGATCATGGTCGTTGGAGTTCCAAAAAGCCGCGTGGCGGATGAGCGTCGGGTAGCCCTCACCCCGCACGTCGTTTCTCCCCTGAAACAGGCAGGGTTGTCGGTCTTGGTGGAGTCGGCCTGTGGCCTGCAAGCGGGGTTTCCTGATAGTGCGTATCAGGAAAAAGGGGCGGACATAGCCTCCTCGAGGGATGAGGTGTTTGCCAAGGCTGACGTGATTCTGCAGGTACGCGCTCTAGGCGCGAACCCTGCCTACCGAGAGGAGCTTCCCTCTTTCCGGTCAAACCAGGTGTTAATTGGGTTGATGGAGCCCCTGGGCGTCCCTGAAGCAATTCGGGAGGCGAGTAGTCGGGGCATCACCTCATTTGCGCTCGAGCTCCTCCCGCGAATTACCCGGGCCCAACAAATGGACGTGTTGTCTGCGATGGCCACAGTGGCCGGCTATAAGGCCGTGATTCTGGCGGCGGAGAGGCTGCCCAAGTTTTTCCCGCTCCTGATGACCGCGGCGGGAACGATCTCGGCGGCGCATGTGTTTGTCGTTGGGGCTGGAGTCGCTGGGCTCCAGGCGATCGCCACCGCGAAGCGGCTCGGTGCAATCGTGGAAGCCTATGATGTGCGGCCCGCTGTCGCCGAGCAGATAAGAAGCTTGGGAGCCAAAGTTGTTGATCTAGCCCTTGACACCCACGATGCAGAGGATAAGGAGGGATACGCCAAAGGTTTGAGCGAGGATCAACAACGCCGACAGCGCGAGCTGTTGGCGAAAGTTGTGGCATCCAGCGACGTGGTGATTACGACCGCCTTGGTCCCTGGACAAAGGGCCCCGGTGTTGATCACGAGCGAGATGGTGACGGGAATGGCGCCCGGTTCGGTGATCATCGATCTGGCTGCTGAACAGGGGGGGAATTGTGAACTGACACGGGCGGATGAGGTCGTGGTTCACCATGAAGTCATGGTTCTCGGCCCCGTCAATCTTCAGGGAACGGTCCCCTACCATGCCAGCCAAATGTATGCCAAGAACCTCGTCAACTTTATCAAGCACTTGGTAAAGGATGGCCAGTTGAAGATAGATCGAAAGGACGAAATCGTAGAGGGTACGCTAGTCACGCAAGGTGGAGAGGTCGTACACCCCAAAGTCCGCGAGCGACTCGGCCTGCCCCCGTTAGCTTCCTAACACTCAACCTCATAGGACGACATCATGGAAGTGCTGCTAACCGGATTGACGATTTTTGTGCTCGCGATCTTTGCGGGCTTTGAAATCATTACCAAGATCCCACCTACACTTCATACACCCCTCATGTCAGGTGCCAACGCGATCTCTGGGATCACGCTCGTTGGCGCGCTGGTGGCGGCTGGGGCCGAGCACAGCCTACTCACCACGATACTCGGGTTTAGCGCAATTGTATGCGCCACCATCAACGTGGTCGGGGGCTTCCTGGTCACCAACCGCATGCTGGCCATGTTTCGTCGGAAAGGCTGACCCGTGCAAAACACCGTTATTAACGGAACCTATCTCCTAGCTGCGGTCCTGTTCATTCTGGGCCTCAAGGGATTGACGCACCCGCGGACCGCAGTCCGGGGAAATCTGCTTGGCGCGCTGGGCATGTTTTTAGCCGTGGTGGTCACGCTGCTGGATCAGCGGATCGTCGATTGGACCGTCGTTCTTGCGGGACTGGTTGTTGGATCGGCGGTGGGGACCATGCTGGCCATCAAGATTCAAATGACCGCGATGCCACAACTCGTGGCACTGTTTAATGGCCTGGGGGGTGCGGCCTCTGCGCTGGTGGCCGGAACCGCATTAATGGGATCGGGCTTGCCCAGTGAAGGGGTGGATCTTCAATTTGTCATTGCCTCGGCCGCGGCTGGATTGGTCGGTGGAGTGACCTTCTGGGGAAGTCTCGTGGCGTTCGGGAAGCTTCAGGAACTTCTCGGAGATCGTGCCTTGTGCTTTCCTGGGCAGCAGGGATTTAACGCATTTCTTGCAGTGATCCTTGTGGGACTCTGTATTTGGTTAGTTATCACACCGGATCGCGGGACCTGGTACTGGGCGGTCGTGGTGGTGGCCTCCGTGTTGGGCATCACGCTCGTGACTCCCATTGGTGGGGCAGACATGCCGGTCGTTATTGCATTACTGAACTCCTACTCCGGTATCGCGGCATCGGCGACTGGATTTGTCCTGATGAACAACGTCCTGATCATTTCCGGAGCCCTTGTCGGTGCCTCGGGCTTGATTTTGACCGAGATCATGTGCAAGGCCATGAATCGATCACTCACTGCGGTGTTGTTTGGTGTGGGTGGTGGGGCGGTGTCCGATCAAAAGTTGACGGCCGATCAGGTGTATGGAGGAAAGGTCAAGTCGGCCACACCCGAAGAGGTCGCCATGATTTTGGAGGGGGCTCGTCGCGTCGTCATCGTTCCTGGCTACGGCATGGCCGTGGCGCAGGCCCAACACGCCGTGGCCGAGTTGGACGAATTATTGGAATCGAGGGGAGTCGAGGTGGAATATGCGATCCATCCGGTGGCAGGACGGATGCCTGGGCATATGAATGTGTTGTTAGCAGAAGCGGATGTCCCCTATGAAAAGCTCAAGGACATGGATGACATTAATCCCAGCTTTGAGCAAACGGACGTCGTGATCGTGAATGGGGCCAATGACATCGTGAATCCCCTGGCTCGAACCGACACCTCGAGTCTTCTCGCCGGGATGCCCATCCTGGATGTGGACAAGGCCAAGACCGTGGTCGTCATCAAGCGGAGCCTGAGTCCAGGATTTGCTGGTGCCCCTAATCCTCTCTTTGCCGCCGATAACAGCCTGATGATGTTTGGAGACGGCAAAAAAGCGGTCCTTGCGCTGATCGCAGCCCTCAAGGCGGCATGATCGGGTCACGAACATTTTTTCTGGGCTAGGCAGGTAGACAGGGCATTCCTCGCAAGAAGCTGAAACCCCTCCGAATCCACATAAACGGTCTGGACATGCGAAACGGAACGATCCGGTTGTCGATGAAGTGACGGCTCGAGCTCTGACACCCCACGAGGCGACGTCTTTCCGCTTCCAAGCCCCATCGCGCAAGACTCAAACGGTCGTGACGTCTATTCTATGGACCAGAACCTTCCCGCAACCCAAGAGGGAGATGGAAAAGTGAGAGTGGGGAGAACCCTGCTTGTTATCGTACCGGAGGAAACATGAGTGCCACCTGGCTGAAAACGAAACTCCTTGGAATACACATGGCTCTTGTCTTAATTCTCACCGGATGTACGTCCACGCTTGTGAAGGATGATGTCCATCAAGAGGTGGGATCTGAGACTCATTGTTCGGGGAGTGAAGGCGTAGACGATTCATCTTTGGCCGTTCTGCCCATTCCAGTGGTCGCATTTTTTGTGCCCCATGTTGATCTGCATGACATTCGTGCGGATAACTATCTGAGGCGCTGTGGCGAGACAACGAAGTTAGTTAATCGGAAGGTGGAGGTCTCCAGAACCGCTTGTATTCCGGCTGCCTTAACCCGGATTATTTCTTTGGGCATTTGGCAATGGTGTCCCGCCACCGTGTCTTGGGAGGCGGATGTACAGTCCTAGGTGTTGGGTTGACGGGAGTAGTTCTCGCCCGCCACTTAGGGCCATGACTCCTCGCGTCGGGTAAGTTGGTAGGCCTCGGCCAGACTTCTGATTTCTTTGTGTGTAACACCGGTCCAGCGGGGGGGCGCCTGACCCTCCGGAACGAGAAGCTCAACAAACCCTTGGTGGCAAAACTGACTTTGGGCTTCCAGGTCTTCTAACTCTATGACTGGCTGAACGGCGAGATGAGCGTTCAGGTGCCCCACCGTGATGATATCGTGCCGCCGCCTATCGTTCAGGATTGCAGAAGCAAGGGAAAGGGCCCATGCCACCTCCGCGCCGGTGGGGATGATCGTGATGGATTCGTGAGCGTGGGCGATGGGAAAGCCTTGCGGGTGCCAGCCGGAGAGCTGGACTCCAATAAAGCGCGGGTCGTACCGAATCCCCTGTGCGGCTGCCATGACAGCTCTTCGGAGTGTATCTTCGGTCGAATCTGTAAACTGGTTGTCCACAAAGATCTCGGGACCGGCTGCCGTGGCCAATCGCCAGATGGAAAGATCATAGTGTCCCACATCACAACGCATGGTATCCGACACTCTGAGTCCATTCGAATAGGTGCGAAAGGCGAGACCGGGAACGGTCAGCGTTCTGGTAGGAAATGGGGAGGAGGAAAGAATGGGAGCGGGAAGGTTCTCCGGAGGTTTCGAGTCAGTGCTCGGCAAGCTGATGAATTTGTCGGCGTTCGGGAGTATGACGACCCCGCCAGTGAGAGTGCCCCCTCGTGTTTCAAGGCCGCTCTGCATATCCTGATTTCGCGCGCCGGTTTCTTGTGAAGGTGGGGAGGAGTCGCGTTGCGGACCCTTCCACTTCCACCCAGTCACAAGATCATCCTTATCCAAGAACAGAGTGAGCCCGAGCCAAGGGTATTCCATGGCAAACCGGTTGTCGTCGGCCCGAATTGAAGCCGTCTCCGGCTTGCCAAGGCGAAGCACGACTTCATAACTTGGCATTCCGATGCGAAGGCCCTCGACCAAAGTATGCCTGCGAGATTGGTTGCCAACCTGGTTCGCCTTCGCAGCGGCAAGGTTCTTGCGATTGCCTTGAAGCGCGACAACCTTTTCTGCATCGACGCGAAGCAGTCTCCACACGGTGACCGTTCCTTTCGGACAGCCTTCGGTGTCCCGCTCGTGGAAGAGCATTTGTGTCTCTACAGTCAACCCCCTGGCACTGATAATTTGGGCAAGGTTGAGGAGCTCATTGAGTCCTCGTTGAAAGGCTTCCTCTCGACCATCCTCCACAGTCTTTGCGCAGGAGGAACGACCAACCAGAAACAGTTCGGTCCCGAGACGGAACATGGCTTGTTCCGTCCAGAATGGACGCTGCGTAGACTGGGCGTAGGCAAAGGGGGCAAGGTGGGGGAGCGTAACGAGCAGAAACCAACACAGGCCGAACAACACACCGATCTTGAGGTGAAACTGGCGATCCATTGTGCGCCTTCTGGACCCTGTCCCTCGCACTTGAACCGTAAAGAATGGAGGCCTTATGAGAACATCTTGATCTGAGCCGAATCGATCCTGCCCTTAAAAAGAAATAATATGGTACTGCAGATCATGGCCGGGTTCAACCAGTCCAAGAACTTGCTAACGTCTTGTTTTTGTGTATGCATTGGCCCATTGTGTCTAGGCGTGCCTGAGAGATAGGATAGAGCAGATGATCGCTCCACACGGCCGCTCCGCTGAATCGGCTTCACGTGATGAGGAGATAGATGTTTGTGCCTTTCGCGCGTTCCAATAGCAATATACATGGATGCAGCGATTAGAAAGAGGACACGATTAGGAGCTTGATCCGTGCAGAGGGCTGCCGTTCAACCATTGGCATTGACCACAATGATGACACGAATGAGCCTCGGCTTGCTCCTGTTTCTCCTCGTCCCATCTCGTACTCTGGTGGGATGGGCAGCAGACGATCGACAGCCTCAGCCGCCAGTGATGAATACGGTGTTGGATCGCGCCTTAGGGGATGAGGGTGGCGTTCAAATCTATATGGATCAAGAAGGGAACGTTGGCACGGTCATCGACCTCGGTCATCAACAGCGAAAGGTCTACGTGAATCCACCACCGAGCCCTTCCATGACATTCGGCCTGCCATTGCAATTGTCCGACCCACAACCCCTCGTTTTGCCACGTAAACCTACACCCTCAACCTCCTCAATCACCAAGCCGGGGAGCCCTTTAGGCCCCAGGATAAACGAAAAATAGCGAACAGAGGAAGAAGTCTCGCCATCGATTCTTCCAGCCAGTAAAGTGTGATCGTTGGGGTGAACTATTAACCGTCGGACCTTGTGGCCAACCCCCTTTTCGGAGGCACATCATGAAACGTATTCTCAAGCTCACCCTGATCGCCGCAGTGCTGATCGTCTTGATTCTGGTGCTGGCAGGTACCTACCTTGACTCGATCATTAAAACCGGAATCGAAACCGTGGGGCCAAGTATCACGGGGACCGCCATCACCCTTGACGACGTCGATATTTCACCGCTCTCAGGGCGAGGGCGACTGACGGGTGTGGTCGTTGGAAACCCCAAGGGCTTTGAAACGGAGAGCGCCTTCAATCTTGCTGATGCCAGGGTCAACATTCACCTCGGCTCGGTCCTGTCGGACAGGGTGATTATTGAAGAAATCCTGATCGAGAGCCCGGAAATCACGTTTGAGGGAAATCTCTCAGGAAACAACCTCAGCAAGATACAAGACAACGTGAGTGCCTTCGGAGGCACGTCGGGCTCGGGGAAAACCGCCGAATCGGGTTCTCAGAAACAAGAGGATGGCGAGAAGAAAGTGCAGATCAACCATTTTATTGTAAGAAATGCCAAGATACACGTGAGCACTCCCCTCTTGAAAGGCCAGGTTCTCACGATCCCACTTCCGGAAATCCATCTTCGGGATATTGGAAAAGAGTCCGGAGGGGCGACCCTGAGCAAGGTGGCCTCTCAGGTATTCGGGGCCCTCTACAAAGCTATTTTCAAAGCTGTCTCTGGGTCTAGCGAGGTGTTGGAGAAGGGCATGAAGGGGGTCAGCGAAGCGGTCAAGAGCTTAGGAGGCACAACGGAAAAAAGCGCCTCGGAAGTGATTGAGGGAATAAAAGGAATCTTTGGGAAGTGATCCCCACACGGGAACATCGGGCTTCAGGGGCCAGCACGCTGCACAACTGGCAGCTCGATGCGGGAGGGGTGCGTCTTGCTACGGTAATAGGTGACGGTGGGTGGGGTATCAGACAGCATGGCGAAATGATCCTTGTCGGCACCGGCGAGGGCAATGCGGATCCGATGGCCTCTCTTGAAAAGATAGGAAGTCGGAATGAGGTCAAATCTGAGCGTGGCAACTTCACCGGGGATGAGAACCCGGCCATCCTCGCGGGTGAACGTGCGATAGGGGACCACATCGCGATAGGGTGGCGATGCGTCACTGAGTCTTCGGTGTAACGCACGCAACAGTCCTTCCGTCACATACGACACGCGCCCCGTCTTATCAAGATCCTCAAGGTAGACCAAAAAGCTACCGTCGCGAGCAGTAGAACTCACGTAAAGCGTGATCAGCGGATGCCCAGTGACCTCAGTGTCACGGTCCAAGGGGGCTGTGGTATAGGTCAACAGTTTCTGGTCCTGTGCGGCTCGATCAGGATAGGGGTCTGTGATCGGCCGTCCCATCAGCGTATGCCAGCGGGATTGCTCGCCGGTGCCGGCTGTAAAGTCCACCGTCACGGTATCAGCTGACTCGGGAGTGGTGGGCGGCTCCGTGGTCAGCCGACGATCGCGGCTGAAGTAAAACGAAACGGGAGTTGCCTGAGGCGGCCAGGCGTCGGTTGCCTTCCACCGCTCTTCCCCCATGGTGAAGTAATGAATTGGCGGCTCCGCCATGATACCCGTATCGACGCCTTTCACATGGTAGTCAAAGAACTTGAGCAGTTCACCAATGTGGTCAAACTGCGCCTTCCCTATATGAGCTGGACTGATGTGCCGCCGGCCCCCGTGGTCCCATGGGCCGAGAATCAACTTATGCCTTGGATGATTCAAGGTCAGGTAGCGGCGGATGGCCGCATGGGGATAGGCCCCATCGAACCAGCCGCTATAGCTATAGATGGCTGCGTTGGAGTCGGCAACCTCCTTCACGTAGGAATGCGGGCTCAGGACATCGATGTTGGCGGCCATCTTGGAGGGTGGGGCGTCATCCCGGTAGGTGATTCCCAGTGCTTCGCGATGGGGACTCCAGTTCGCGGCGTGGTCCTGAATGGCGCCGGCCAGCACGCGACTCTCACTATCCCCATCGACGGGCAAGACGCCTTTCACGAATAGTTGGGCCAGCCAGCCGCCGAGAGGAAAACGGTTCCTGTCGAGGCTCCGGTTGAGTTGTGTCCAGGAGTCCGTGAACCAAATCAAATGCATGCCACCGGGAAACGCGATCTCGCGATAGGCGTCAAAGGCGGAGTACATGGGCGCGGCGGCCTTCACAGCGGGATGCTGATTGACCAAGAGAAATTCCGCCGACGTGCCGTCATAGGACATCCCTAAGGTGCCCACTCTGCCGTTGGACCATGGCTGCTGGAGAATCCAGTCGACCACTTCAGCCCCGTCTTTGATTTCCTCGGGCGTATGAGAGTGCTTGCGGAACCCGTAGGAGGCCCCCGTGCCACGTGCATCCACGTCCACCCAGGCATACCCGCTCGCCAAGAAGCGCTTTGCGAATGTCGCCAGGAACCCGCGAGGTGACGACCCATTGATCCAATTCAATGGCCACCGATAGTCCAGCGAGCGCCAATACCGCGTCTGATGCAGGATGGTGGGAACCTTATCCTCTTCCCTCACATTCTTGGGGACATAGACATCGATGGCAATCCTGATTCCGTCCCGCATCCTCAGATAGTGCGAAGACCGCACCACCTCCACTTCATCTTGAGTGGAAACGCGAGCATAGGGGGCAGGCTGATCTGGCCCTCCACCTGACTCAGGCGGGCCGTAATTCGGTGCGCAGCCGACCAAGCACGGCCCACACAGCCCTATGACCAAGGCCACAGGACGGATGGCTTTGGGCATCAAGGATGAGAAGAACATCTCCAGTGTACTGGTTGGCAGCATGTGGACCTCTATGCAATGAGGTAACCGATGAGCAAGGACAAGTCAACAAGTGCCCTTGCTCCATGAGCCTTGCATAGGCGTGCTGAGCCTCGCCCCAAGGGACGAGATTTGCCAGTACTCGAAGCCTCAGAAACCTAATTGTCTATGCCTGAGAACCAAGCATAGGTACATGAGAACCGCCTGAC
>JBFJQA010000128.1:0-9710 GCA_041616875.1 Nitrospiraceae bacterium
AGTGGGTCAAGCAGTCCCTCCCATGCACCATCCGGCACTTCGAGCACTGGCTCCGCGAGTGCCCCTGCTTCGTCGAGTGCATCATCGTCCTCATCCACCGCCTCTTCAAAATCCTAACGCGACACTCCGCTCGGCTGAACATGACTGGTGAGCTCCTCGGAAACCAAACCGAGGGCCCTCGCCTCCTCCTACCGACCTCATCCCTGCCCTGGCGTCGTAAACAGCCAGTCGGCCCTGAAATCGCCAACTGATGAAGAGCGTGAATCGGCAGTTACCTAGGCTCTATTCGTTCCATGGATTCTGTTGAGTACTATGGATGGTGACGTGGCCGTCAAGGCGCTTGCACGGAGGACAAATTTTGGCTGCGTTATTTTACACCGTTGTAATCAGTCGGCAATGCGTTCCTAACGCTCATCCGATAAGAATTAAGGTGAAGACGATCAGGGTAGCCGATGGATGGTCGCGGTCCAGTGGGGCAGTGGACAGTCAAACGAGAACGTGAACTCTCTCATGTGCGAACCACGCAATAGGAGGTGATGCCATGAACCACTCACTGAGCACCCAACAGACGCTCAAGATTTCCTTTCAAGAAGGCTTTTCCAAGGATGAGGTCCATATTCTCCTCAATGGAGCGGAATCGTGCCGCATGGTCGAAGTCAGCACCCAATCCCCACGGAGGACGGCGATCCTAGGCCTGAGCGACATCGCTGGACCGCTGAATATGGAAATCCGCCTTCCATTCAGGAATGTCTCAAAGAGTGTCCAGGTTCCGGATCCGCGCCATCTGCTACTCGATGTGTCTCTCTCGCCGGAGAGCGAAATCTGTTACACATTCTTGAGACACATCAATTAAGGCATGTTCCTTTTTAGGCAAGTCCCTCCAAGAGAGTCCTGCCTCTGAGCGCACAAGGCGAGTTCTTCGAGGCTGACAAGGGTGGTTGGATCGAGGGAGACAGTCAGAACATGTCCTTTCAGCCCCAGCATGCGTCCTGCGGGACTCCGTTGAACCCAGAATACCTACTGGATCGAATTAGCGTGACCGCCTCTCGTGACCTCAGCGCGAATCCGGTCTCCAACCTTCTTTTTGCCGCCGATCATGACCGTTGTGTTGCTGACGTGTAGACGAACCATATTACCCGTATACTCTTCCACGTCATAATATGAGTCCTTGATCTGCACCAGCTTTCCTGAGACAGTGCGGAACGCCGGGCCATTGCTCGTATCGCTTGGCATTGTAAGTTTGCCTGAGTTAGAGGTCGGGCTTAGGGTGGTCTTCGGACCGGAGGAGTGGCCCTCTCCCGCCGCATCGAGAGACAGAGCCATGCTCAGGCTGAAGAACAGAGCCACAACAGCCGTTGTCACAAACTTGGTTGTTTCTTTCATGCCAATTCTCCTTGGCCTCAAGAGAAGTCCACGGGATTCCTGGTATCCAAATCATCACTCAAAGTGATGGTAGGGAGTGAAAAATGGCGGAACGAAACGATACCAGTGCTTCGGTATCAAAAGCCAATTCAAGAGCGCTGGAGCTTGTCATTCTGTCAGCCCCGCGGTGCAACGCCGCCTTGGCGCTTACTGTACAACGTCTTGAGCGTTCTCGGGAGTTGTTTCTGTCAGCTTGCCACCTGTGGTTTCTACCTGACTGGCGTTGTCCAAGCCGGGGTCAGCAACTCCTGGCATTACCGCGGCCCCTTTCTCGACTATCCCAGTTCCGGTTGCGCCACCAGTTTCAGCCGCCTCCTCTGCTCTCTCCCCCCCTTCTTGAATTGCAGCGCCTGCTTGTTCTACGGCCTGATCGACCTGCTTACCTGCCTCTTCTGCGGGGCCTCCGCGTTCACAGGCAACTATCCCTGCACAGGCCAGCCCGGCGAGCAGTACCATTCCTGGATACGTCATGTCTGTCATAGTACCTTTCTTTCCTTTCTGACTTTGAGCCTGAAAGGAAGCCTCACATCACACGCGGCGCCGCCGTTGGACGCGCGGCACCGCGTTCTGGCATGAGCTAAGAAACAAGAGGCGGGTGCTTACTTTTTCCCTGCAGGTTGGGTGGTTAAGCCGGACGCCTCTTTTTGAAGGTCGGTCGCCTTACCTTGTGTCGCTGCTGCTTTGTCTTTGGCTTCTGTCGCTTTGCCTCCCGCCTGGGCGGCTGCGTCTTTCGCCTCGGCCGATTTACCCTTTGCCTCCTTGTCCAGCTTGCCCTGCATCTCGCCCATCTGGCTGTCCATTTTGCCCATCCCGCCAGCCATGAGCGGCGTGCTGAAGGACAAGAGGAAAGCACACACTCCTACGGCTCCCATAATTCGGGAGAGGGATACTGTCTGTAAACCTGTCAACATGGCGTGACTCCTTCCACTACATTAAAGGTGAACTCCCAATACTCATACGCCTCAAGGTACAACAAGGCGTTGCCTGAGACGTACCACACTCAAGGCTTCAATCACAACGGGCAGGAACATGAACGGCCCTGAAGGATGTGAAGAGCCTTGATGGCCGTTGCAACCGCAAAACTTGTGCCCTTCCCTATTCCATCGGCTTAGCCAAACGAATCCAGTCACTTAAGGCAAGGAAGAGGACATGTGGTGTTGGAACAATGGAAGGCCAAGGGTGGAAATAGCCTACAGCATTGTCTAGCAGGACGGCATCTAATGGTTTTCATGAATGATTTCGACCGAAGGTATTTGCCTACGAAAATTACTGGGCAACGGGGTTCTTGGGTGGCGGAGGTAGAGTATCATCGTTACCCCCCGCTCTCGAGAGCAGCTGGGACACAGGGACATGCCCTTCGCTGTAGATCTGCAGAAATTCTCCAGGTTGCCAGCCCCACAGGCGTCGCAAATGGCGAGCTTTGCCGCCAGGTCCGAAAGGTGGTATTGGGATGGAGGTTCCAGACACCCTGCTTGGACACAGACTGCCCGGGCTAGTCCCCTACTGCGCCCATGACAGTGTGGAATGGCGAAGGATGTTACGACAGGCGGTGACCGCCCTCGAAACCGCCTATGGGGGCTTGGAAATGTCGGGAGGCGTCACACGATGTTGAAACTGGTGCGCCGCCGGGACTCGAACCCATTCGCTGGGATGGGCCCTCGCCTTAAAAGAGCGGGGGCCGCGAGCCCTTGATTAACTCGACAGGTGAATCCCAGCCGCTGTCAGGGCCGCACTGATGGCCTCACGGGAAATTGGTCCCTCGCGTACGAGCCGAACGGGCTCCCTCGTATCGACAAGGGTTGAGGGGGGGCCGCCCGGGGTGTGGCCTCCATCTAAGAGAAGGTCCACCTGGCCTCGCAGTGCGCTGTCGATCTCATCGGGAGTTCGTGGTGGCTTCTGTCCGGAGTAATTCGCGCTGGTCCCAGTCAAGGGACCCGTCTGTCTGAGCAAGGGAATCAGGAGTGGGAGCGCGACCTGTCGAATCCCGATCGAGTGGGTTCCCGCAGTCAGGTCGTCTGGCAGGCCGGGTCGCGCCGGAAAAATGAGTGTGAGGGGTCCTGGCCAGAATCGGTCCATGAGCACCTGACTGGCTCGAGGGACCGTTGCCACGAGCTGATCGACGTGGACGCGCTCTCCGATGAGCACGAGGATGGGCTTCCCCTCCGGCCTGCCTTTGAGGGCACAGACTCGGCTGACGGCAATCGGATCGAAGGCAGACGCGGCGAGGGCATAGTACGATTCCGTTGGAAGTGCAAGCACACCATGGTCTTGGATTGCGCGAGTGGCCGTCTTCCAGACCTGTTCAGGGGAGGTCTTCTGAAGTGGCAGAATGATGGGTGGTCGCGTCCCCACTGTTCATGAGGGGTTCGGTTGAAGGGCGCGATGGGCAATATCGGTCCGATAGTGGCAGCCCTCAAACGCAATGTGGCGAACGGCCTGGTAGGCCTTGTCTTTGGCGGTGATAAGATTTGTTCCGAGGGCTGTGACACCCAAGACCCTCCCCCCCGCGGTGACAATGTCCGATCCCTGGCGGGCTGTTCCTGCGTGAAACACCATCACGTCCTCGTCGGAAACCGGATTAGCTAACCCCTCTATGGGGACCCCAGTCGGATACGTCCCCGGGTACCCACTCGATGTCAGGACGACGCAGACGGCGGCCTGCCTGTGCCATTCGATGTTCAGTTGGTCGAGTCGGTGCTCCGCGACCGCGTCTAAGATTTCGACGAGATCGGTCTTGAGCAGGGGAAGCACGACTTGGGCTTCAGGGTCTCCGAATCGGGCGTTGAATTCCAGGACGTAGGGTTCACCTCGGATGATCATGAGCCCGGCATACAACACGCCTTGGAATGGGCATCCCACCTGGGAGAGGGCCCCAATAATCGGGCTGAGGATCTGCCTCGTCACCACCCGGCGGAGTTCCGCCGTGTCCAGCGGTGTCGGCGCATAGGCGCCCATTCCACCGGTATTCGGGCCCGTATCTCCATCCCCCACCCGTTTATGGTCTTGGGCGGCCACCATGGGTACAATGGTTTTTCCGTCCGCGAAGGCCATGAGTGACAGTTCTTCTCCATCCAGAAACTCTTCGATCACCACCCGACTTCCCGCGTCGCCGAACTTGTGGCTGCCCAACATGTCGCTCACCGCTTGCCGGGCTTCCTCACGCGTGCCTGCCACCATGACCCCTTTCCCCTGCGCCAGTCCGTCCGCCTTGACGACGAGGGGAAGAGGGTGACGGTCCAGATAGTCTAGCGCCGGGTCCAGCTTGTCAAAGGTCTTGGACGCCGCCGTAGGGATGCGATGCCGCATCATCAATTCTTTGGCGAAGGCCTTGCTCGCTTCAATCTGGGCGGCGCCTTGGGTAGGCCCGAATATTTTCAGCCTGGCCTTGCGAAATTCATTCACGATCCCACGCGCGAGCGGCGCCTCAGGTCCCACGACCGTGAGATCAACGCCCTCGGAAGTGACAAAGGCTTTGAGCTCCGCAATATCCTCGGCGGCAATGGGGACGCATTGCGCGTGGCTCTCGATCCCCGCGTTGCCAGGTGCGCAAAATAACCTCGACACGTGCGGACTTTTGGAAATCTTCCACGCCAATGCATGCTCACGCCCGCCGCTGCCGATGACCAACACCTTCATAGCAGTCTCATGCTTATCAAGGGATGCACTTTGTCATGCGAGTGGTCTGGGGGTGAAGGTGGAACAGGCACGGAGGTGTAATCAGTACCGAGGATAGTGCGTCAGTCCTTGCTTAGTGTCGGAAATGCCGCATCGCGGTGAAGATCATGGCCATGCCATGCTCATCTGCAGCCTGGATCACTTCCTGGTCGCGAATCGACCCCCCGGGCTGAATGACGGCCGTGATTCCGGCCAGGGCGGCCGTGTCCAACCCATCGCGGAACGGGAAAAACGCATCCGAGGCCATCACGCACCCTTTCACCGGGAGTTGAGCTTTCATACCGGCTAATTTCACTGAATCCACCCGGCTCATCTGCCCAGCTCCGATGCCCACCGTTTGTCCCAGCCGCGCATAGACGATGGCATTGGATTTGACGTGCTTGCAAACTTTCCAGGCGAACCCACAGGCCCTGTACTCCTCGTCAGTCGGTTGCCGTTTCGTCGGCACCTGTAGCTCCCGCAACGCGTCCAGCGCGCCAAGGTCACGATCCTGGACGATCAGGCCCCCGACCAGCTTTTTGAAATCCATCCAGTCGCGTTCCGTGTCAGCCAGAGGACCAACGTCGAGCAAACGCAGGTCTTTCTTGCGCTTCAGCTCGGCCAGCGCCTCCTCGCTATAGCCCGGCGCTACGACCACTTCCACGAAGGTGGAGGTAATTTCTTTCGCTGCAGCGCCATCGACATCACAATTGAATGCGATGACCCCACCGAAGGCAGACACCGGGTCGGTTTCTCGGGCCCTGACGTAGGCCTCCACAGGTGTGGTCCCAAGGGCGACGCCACACGGATTGTTATGCTTGATGATGACGGCGGCCGCCTGGCCTGAAAATTCCTTGACGGCTTCAAGGGCCGAGTTAGCGTCCAGGTAATTGTTATACGACATCGCCTTTCCGTGGAGCCTCTTGGCTCGGGCGACGGAGGGTTCGCGAGAGGCCACCTCGCGATAATACGCCCCCAGCTGATGCGGGTTCTCTCCATAGCGGAGGACTTCGACGCGCTCGTAGTTCAGGGAGAGGGTCATAGGAAATTTGTCTGTCTTTGCTCCCTCTTGTCGTCCCAGGTAGCCAGCAATCAGACTATCGTACCGAGCGGTGTGCTGGAACACCTTAGCAGCCAATTCACGACGCAGAGCAGGAGAGACTTCCCCGACCCGTAAGGTCTCAAGCACCCGATCGTAGTCCGAGGGATCTACCATCACCAGGACGTCCTCATGATTTTTGGCTGCCGAGCGCAGCATTGACGGCCCGCCTATGTCGATGTTTTCGACAGCCTGTTCGAAGGTGCAGTCAGGTTTTGCGACGGTCGCCTCAAAGGGATAGAGGTTGACGACAACGACATCGATGGGGCCGATCCCGTGTTGTTCCATCTCGGCGAGGTGTTTGGGATCGCGGCGTCGGCCGAGCAGGCCGCCATGGATTTTGGGATGGAGGGTCTTGACGCGACCATCCATGATTTCAGGCGAGCCGGTGTAGGCCGCGACATCGGTCACCGAGAGGCCCGCCTCTCGCAAGGCCTTTGCCGTACCGCCGGTCGAGAGAATTTCCGCTCCCAAGGCCGCGAGCCCCTTCGCCAGGTCCACGACTCCAGATTTGTCCGACACACTGATCAAGGCACGCTTCAGCGCAGCCACGGTCGCTCCTCTGTGTGGGTACGGTTTGAAAGGAGGGCGAAGAATACCAGAGAGCTAGATCGAGTTCAAGGCAAGGCTGTCACTCTCTGCCACTTCTTTCTCACGACCGACGACCCCGGAGGACGGCCCGTGTGGTCTGTTGGACGACCTCGGTGGGTGGCGAGCATCTGCCGAGGAAAGCTCCCCCAAATTAGAGGGATTTTGCGCGACGCCAGGTGCCTTTTCGATCCTTCCTCCTTCTAGAGTAACTCCCAGGCGGGGTGGTCGCGGGAGGATCTAGCGTAAGCTAGATGCGGGCCTGGTGTTACCGGTACCTGTGCTCCAGAGCGTGTACGGATGTGTTTTGTAAGCAGTTGTTTTACAAAAAGAATAGTCTGTATTTGGTCCACGAAACTCCCAGCGATCAATCGACGTTTTCATTGACAACCCCAACCCCTCCGATTACAATCACCCAAAGCATATCGCAAGGACAACCACCCTCCGAGGACCCACCCCACCGTGTCTGCGAGATCTCAATTCGTTCATCTGCATTTGCATACTCAATATAGCCTGCTGGATGGGGCCAACCAGATTGCTCCGTTAATCAAGCAGGTCAAATCCTTCAACATGCCGGCCGTGGCGATCACGGACCACGGCAATCTCTTCGGGGCGGTCGATTTCTATCAGAAGGCGAAGGCTGGTGGTGTCAAGCCGATTATCGGCTGCGAGGCCTACCTGGCCCCCGGTAGCCGGTTAACCAAGGAAGGACACCTTGCTCATAACGATTATTACCACCTCATTCTGCTTGCGGCGAATCGAACCGGATACCAGAACCTGATTAAATTGGTGAGCAAGGCCTACCTTGAAGGGTTTTATTACAAACCCCGTATGGACAAAGACTTGCTCAGAACCCATCACGAAGGGCTGATTGCGTTGTCAGGCTGTCTGAGCGGGGAAGTCCCCTATCTGATAGGGCAAAGAGATATGGAAGGAGCCACCAGGGTCGCCGGCGAATACCAGGAGATCTTCGGAAAGGGACGCTATTTCTTGGAAATTCAGGCCAACGGGTTAGAGCATCAACGGGTGGCCAATCGAGGTCTCGTTGACATTCACAAGAAGCTCGGGATCCCTCTCGCCGGAACCAATGACTGTCACTACCTCAAGAAAGACGATGCCCGTCCCCATGATGTGATGCTTTGCCTACAGACTGGGAAAACCCTGAACGATCCCAACCGGATGCGTTTTGATACGGATCAGCTCTATGTGAAGTCCACGGAGGAAATGGCCGGGGAGTTTCAGGAATTACCCGACGCAATCCTGAACACCTGCCGGATCGCCGATGAGTGCGAGTTGGACTTGTCATTCAACAGGTCGTATCTGCCTCAGTACGAGGTGCCAGAAGGGTTTACCCGCGAGAGCTACCTGGAGAAGCTTGTGACTGAAGGGCTGCACGCTCGATTGAGGCATAGCACCGGTCACATTCCCTCCGAATCGTACGAACAGCGGCTGCGTGAGGAATTGCTGGTCATCACGACCATGGGATATGCCGGGTATTTTCTGATTGTCTGGGACATTATTAATTTCGCTCGGTCCCGTGGAATTCCCGTTGGGCCTGGCCGCGGTTCTGCGGCGGGGAGCCTTGTGGCCTACGCCTTGCGGATTACCGACATCGATCCGCTGGAATATCACCTCCTCTTTGAGCGGTTTTTGAACCCCGAGCGGGTAACCATGCCTGATATCGATATGGATTTCTGCATGGACCGCCGAGGCGAGGTCATTAACTATGTGATCGAGAAGTATGGCGAGGATCATGTGTGTCAGATTATCACCTTTGGGACGTTAGGAGCCAAAGCCGCCATCCGCGATGTCGGAAGGGTCATGGAAATTCCCTACGCAGAGGTGGACCGCGTTGCCAAGTTAGTGCCGAACCAGCTCAACATCACCCTTGAAGACGCCCTTCTCCATGAACCGAAGCTGCGTGAGCTTACCGAAACCGATACCCGTATTGCTCAGCTGATGGACACGGCCAAGGCGTTGGAAGGATTAGCTCGACACGCCTCGACCCACGCGGCCGGTGTGGTGATTTCTCAAGAGCCGCTGACGGACCATGTGCCTCTCTACAAAGGCGCCAATGACGAAGTTGTCACACAGTATTCCATGGTCGATGTGGAAAAGGTCGGGCTCGTCAAATTTGATTTCCTGGGACTCAAGACATTGACCATGATTCACCACACGGTTCGCCTGGTGAACGAGCGGAGCTCCCGTGCCGGGAACGGTGTGCAGCCTCACCCGCCCCTGGATATGGCCACCATCGCTCTTGACGATGCCAAGACCTATGAGTTGCTCTCTTCGGGCCGTACGACGGGCATTTTCCAGTTGGAAAGCTCGGGAATGCGAAACTTGTTAGTTCGGATCCAGCCCGAGCGCTTCGAGGACCTGATTGCTATTCTGGCGTTATACCGACCGGGTCCCCTGGAAAGTGGCATGGTCGAGGATTTTATTAAACGGAAACGAGATCCCTCACAGGTGCATTATGATCCCCCAACGTTGGAGCCCATTCTTCGGGATACCTATGGGGTCATTGTCTACCAAGAACAAGTCATGGCCATCGCGAATCGACTGGCGGGGTTTTCCCTCGGGCAAGCCGATCTCTTACGGCGGGCCATGGGCAAAAAGAAACCCGAGGAGATGGAGAAACAGAAGGCGCTCTTCATCCAGGGAGCCAAGAAAACCCATCTGTCTGAGAAGAAAGCAGAGAAGCTGTTCGATCTCATGGCATACTTCGCAGGATACGGGTTTAACAAGTCCCATTCCGCGGCCTATGCCCTGGTCACGTATCAGACCGCCTACCTCAAGGCGCATCATCCAACCGAGTGTATGGCGGCCCTGCTCACCAGCGAAATGGGCAATGCCGATAAAATGGTGAATTACTTTGCGGAGTGCAGGGATTTAGGCATCCGAGTGCTACCACCTGACGTGAACGAGAGTGAAAAAGATTTTACTG
>JBFJQA010000129.1:0-9549 GCA_041616875.1 Nitrospiraceae bacterium
AGCCGATGACCGGCCAGTGGTAGGGATGTTGGAGAAAGGCCTGTGCGTAGAGGGACTCGACCAAGAACTGTTTAGGGTCATCTTCTATCCGAAGGCGGCGTTCTTCTTTGACGACATCGCGCTCAAGGCGAAATTCTTTTTCGTCAAGGAGCAGGCCCTGCATCCGATCCGCTTCCAGTTTCAAGGCAAGGTCGACTCGATCTGCAGCCAGATTTTCAAAGTAGGCCGTATAATCATGGCTCGTGAAGGCATTATCATTGCCTCCATTCTTCCTGATCAGTCTCGAGAAGACCCCTTTGGGATATTGTGTTGTCCCTTTAAACATCATGTGTTCCAGCATATGGGACAATCCAGCTCTTCCCATGAGCTCGTTCCGGGAGCCGACTCGGTACCACACTTGTAGTGTGACAACGGGCGCCTTGGGTACCTCCACGACGAGCACCTTGAGTCCGTTCGCGAGAGTAAATTCCTGGACCTGGGCGGCATCGGCGGTCTGACAAGCGTTCCAGAGGAATGTAAAAAGCAGGGCGATAATGAGGGTCAGAGGCACAGGGCTGTGGGTTGTGTTCCGCACCTTCATCGGGAGGAAATCTTGGCGAGGGCGGCGCATGCTAGCAATCGCCGCCAGTCGGTGTCAAGACAAGCGACGGGCGCACCGCCGGCTGATTGCCGAGTTGACCGCAAGCCCCCAACACGTCGGCCCCCTTGCTTTTCCTGATGAAGGCGGTCAGGCCGGCACACTTGAGCGCGGATTGGAAACGCAGGACCGCCCAATCATCTGGCTTACGATACAGGCTTCCCGGGAACTCATTGAAGGGGATCAAGTTCACCTTGGATCGGATGCCCGCGAGTAATTTCACGAGTCGTCTGGCGTCCTCGTCAGTATCATTCACCCCGGCGAGGAGGACATACTCAAAGGTGACCCGTTGTCGAGGTGAGAGAGGATAGTTCCGGCAGGCCTCTAACAATATCTCCAAAGGATACAGCCGATTGATTGCCGGCATCAATTGGTCACGGAGCGCGTTGGTGGTCGCGTTGAGAGACACGGCCAAGTTGACGCCCAAGGCCGCGACATCTTTCAGGCGCGGGGCTAATCCAGCGGTGGAAATCGTTATCCGTCGGGGCGAGAACCCAAGGCCCCAGGACGGAGTGCTCAGTCGTTCGATTGCTTCAGCCACGGCCCAAAGATTTGCGAGCGGTTCGCCCATGCCCATAAAAACCAAGTTTGTCAGACAGGCGTCCGGGCTGAGATGATCAAGTGCCATCAACACTTGGTCCACGATTTCGTGACTCTTGAGGTTTCGCTTCAATCCCATGGCACCGGTCAGGCAAAATCCACAGTCCAGGGTGCACCCGACTTGTGTGGACAGACACAGGGTGAGTCTGCTGCCGTTCGGGATGAGAACGCTTTCAACGACAAGACCATCGGCCAGTCGGCCTAGGAGTTTTCTGGTCCCATCGGTTGAGGCCAGACTTCTGTATTCCTCTGTGCGTTGGATCCTGGCTAGCCTGCTGAGTGTGGCACGGTCCGTTCGAGCGAGGTCGGTCATCTGGTCGATATCTCGCACGCGATGTCGGTATAACCACCGAAGGATCTGCTGGGCGCGATAGGGCGGCCATTTCAGGTCATGAACCAGTTGCTGGAGAGCCTCCGGAGTTTGGGCCAGCAGGTTGAGGGGTTGCCCGGTCTCTGAGCCTGTCTCTGAGATGGACTGACTTTTTGACGTCATCACACCACCACCCTAACATAGCCGAAAATTGGGTGACAAGGCTTGTCGCAGGGCCCTACCGGTCGTGCTGGGTAGCAGGTTTTGCTATACTAGTCCTGCACCAGGTGTCTAGCCCATCCTTGACGGAAAAGGATTCCTATGGCGTGTGAAAGGCGAAAAACCTCGCCAATCTTGAGAGGGGTCTTCACAACTATTGCCGTCTTGGGTGGTCTCATGGTTGGCCTATTGGGGTTCGCCAGGGCAATGGAACATGATCGGAATCCGGCTCCTGCGATCTTGTCCTGCATATCTGCGGAGGAGTGCTACCGGGAGGCTCTTGCTGAGGTAACGAAATCGGCAGGCGACGGAATTGAAGCAGAACGGGACCGCGCCGCGATTGATCGCCTCAAATTAGTGAGCAAGATTGATCCCGATTCAGAATGGTCCAAGCGAGCCCGCTTGCTCTCAGGCGTTTTTCTCCGAGACCGGGACCCGGATCAAGCTCTTTCCTCTCTGGAAGCGGCGCGGAAGAACTTTCCAATTTTGGATGACTATATCCGATTTTGGCAAGCCGAGGCTCTGTTCAATCTTGGTGAAGGAAGCAAGGCGGCGACGGTCTTCGAATCCATTGCGCAAGTATGGCCGGATTCTTTATTGAGAAGGGAAGCGGCTCTGCGCAGTGGGGAGGCCTGGTACCAGGCTGATCAATGCCGGAAGGCGATCGACCAGATCCAACACGCCATGTCTCTTGAGGTGGGGGATCGATCGACCCCCACGGCCTGGCTGAAGATGGCAGACTGCCAGATTCGCGAAATCCGGACTGCCGAGGGGATGCGGACCCTGGAACGTGTTTGGGCTCGATTCCCCAATTCTCCTGAGGCCAAAGAAGCCGAGGCGCGGCTACACGTGCGCGCGGGCGAGGGTGTGTGGCTGCCCGAGGCGGAAACTATTCTTGAACGAGCCGATGTTCTGCTTGAGCTTGCGCTGTATGAAGAGGTCGTCAAGGATTTAGAGACCCTCTTGGCGGCCGCTCCTGAGCACCCCCTTCGGGACGAAGCCCGACTGAAGCTAGGTCTGGCCCTCGTTCGATTGAAACGGTATGACGAGGCTCGTGAGCTGTATCAGGCCTTATTGAACGAGCGAGGCGATTCGGCTGGAACCGCGGCCTGGTGGCTCGCTAGGATTTATCTTCGCCAGGGGTTAGGGCCCCAGCTCCTCAGCCTTCCCGAATTATTCCCAGAGCTCGCCCTGTCTAACGCGAAAAAGGCCTCCATTTTGTTCTATGCCGGGGTGTGGTTAGAGGACCAAGGGCGACATGAAGAGGCCATCGCCACCTTCAGACGGGCGGTAAAGATCAGCAGGGCTTCACGCGCCTGGGCGAGGTCACTATGGCGGATCGGGTGGATTCAGTACCGGAATGGTTCCTACCAGGAGGCTGCAAAAACCTTTGAGGAGGGGTTGAAGGGGAAAGAGTTGGACTATGCAACTCCCCAGTTCCTTTACTGGACCGCTCGATCCCTTGAGCAACTCAAGGACCCAGGCGCCACGGAGGCTTACGCGCAACTCTGTCGCCGATATCCCTTCACCTATTATGGCCAACTCCTCGATTCCTGTGAACAGGCCTCCTCTGTTCCGTCTGATTCGGGAAGTCGTCCTACGGGTGACGCGAATGACATCGATGATGAAGCCCTGACCTTGGTCAGGCAAAGTCCACATTATCATAAGGCCCTCGAATTGAAGGAACTGGGGTTGAAGCCAGAGGCGGCCCACGAGCTGTCTTGGCTGACGAAACAGGGATTCCGTGCTCGGCGAGTGCTTCTGGAACTGGCGGTCCGATTACGAGAAGTGGAGGCGTATCACGAAGCGCTCCGCGTGGCGAAGATCTATTTCCGTGAAACGCTAGAAAGAGGGAGCGAGGCAGCTCCTCCAGCTTTTTGGAGCGTGGCGTACCCGGACGGGTATCTTCCGACCATTAAAAGCTACGCCGATGGCAGGGTCGACCCGTATCTGGTGGCGGCGATTATCCGGGAGGAAAGTTTGTACGATTCTCATGCCCTGTCTCCTGCCGGCGCGGTGGGTCTCATGCAACTCATGCCTGCGACTGCGAAGACCCTCACCGGCCGATCAGACGATCTCGATGTCGTACGGAGTGAATTGTTTGATTCTCAAACAAATATTCGCCTAGGAAGCTATTACCTCGGGAAGCTGGTCAAGCAGTTCACAGGGAACCTCATGCATGTCGTTGCGTCGTATAATGCCGGTCCAAAGGCTGTGTCCAGGTGGATTAGAAGGAACGCCGGAGCGAAGCCGGAAGAATTTGTGGAACTCATTCCGTACCGAGAGACGCGCGGGTATGTCAAACGTGTTCTGCGGAGTTACAGGGAATATCACCGGCTTCACAATGGCGGCTGTGGCGCCGATTCTCTTGACAGGGTATGTTGAAGCTCTTATAGTTCGCTCCCAATGAAGCCGGTTCTATCCGGAGGCGACCAGTGGCAGTAGAAAAGTTGGCGGCGCTTGAAGGGCGTGTACGTGGTCTCGTCACTTTGGTCCAAGAACTGAAGTCTCGTAACGCCCAACTCGAAGAGGAACTTCGGAAAACCAAAGAGCGTTTGTCGAAACATACCCAACTCAGTCGGCAATGGGACGAGGAGCGGGTAGAGATCCGAACAAGGATCGAGAAGGTGTTGGGGGAGTTGGAATTTTTCGAGTGTCTCGATGAGGCAAGAGCCTCAAAGGAGGTGGCACTTGATACAGGCCATTGATGTGGAGATCTACGGGCAGCGGTATGCAATAAGGGGTGAGGCGAATGAGGAATACGTCAAGCGGCTGGCTGCATTTGTGGATGAGCATATGAGAAGTCTTGGGCAAGGGATGAAAACGGCAACCATGGCCAAGCTAGCCGTGTTAGCCGCGGTCAACATTACCCATCAACTCTTTCAGTCCCAACAGGTGCGGGAGAGCGAGGAAGCAGACGTCGAGCGCCGGGTGATTTCTCTCATGGATTCCATTGAAGAACAGATTGCGGGTGCTGGGCCGAGGTGAATGGGGCTTGCAATATTACAAGGCATTTGATACTTTAGATACATACCCTATATACGGGGGCGGAGTGTAAGGATAGGAGTATATATAGAGGCGATTAGTGAGGAGAAGAAGAGGGCGTCTACATTCTTAAGGACCAGGACAGAGCGGAAGAACGCAAAAGAGCACCATTAGTAGGAACATAGGGATATGCAGGCAGGGATCGTCGGAGACATCGGTTCGGCTCTTATGGCAAGGGGGCTGTCCTGGGTGTTTCTCCTTTGGCAGATGGTAGAATGGAAACGGAGTTTGGGAATGGGACGGTACCTTGAGAGCCAGGAGGAAAGCCCATTCTGCCCAAGGACTTCTTTAAGACTGCAATGTGTAGAACGATTCCCGGCTTATCTTTTGCGGTGATTGTCGACTAGTGCCACCCTGTCCCTTCTTTTAGTCTAGCAGTCCTCAGACCCTTCCCCACATTCCATTTCCGTCCTCTATCTGAATCCTTACCGGTTTGTAGCCAGACTCCGCCAGCCACCATGGAACCGTGGTGCGTGGGGGCATCCCTTCAGGCACCAAGCAAGACAAAGGGGGTGGGTACCATTTTACTATCAACCATGACATATGTGTTTGTTGCATTGCTTGGGGGCCTCGCGGGAGTGGCGGTCTACGCGCTGGTCCGTCGGAAGGGCCTCGAGGCTCAACGGTCCCAGGCCGAGGCCGAAGCCCATCAGATCAAGCAAGGAGCGGAACGAGAGGCCGAGAATCTTGTTAAGGAGGCCAGGCTTGAGGCGAAAGATGTGTTGTTTCAGGCCAGGGCCGAGCTCGAAAAGGAGCAAAAGGATAAACGGGGGGAAATGGGCTCGCTCGAGCGACGGCTTCTTCAGCGGGAAGAAGGGGTGGAGCGCAAGGTAAGCCAGGTCGAGAAGCGCGATGCCGAGGCCCAGAAACGTGAAGAAGCGCTCGGCAAGAGAGAACGAGAGTTGGCAGCCGAAGAAGCCGCATGTGAACGAATTGCGAGAGAGCACCGACAGGCGTTGGAGCGAGTGGCGGGTCTGACGGCGGAAGAAGCCAAGCGACAACTCATCGCTGCTCTTGAAAGCGAAGCCCGGCTTGAATCGGCGGGGCAAGTGAAGCGGATGCTCGATGAAGCGAAGGAAAGCGCCGAGCGAGAGGCCCGTGAAATTATCGCACGGTCCATCCAACGGGTGACGAGAGATTATGTTTCTGAGGCGACCCTGTCGGTTGTGCCCATTCCCAACGATGCGATGAAGGGGAGAATCATCGGGCGGGAAGGGAGGAACATTCGCGCGCTCGAGGCTGCGACGGGCATTGACTTAATTATCGACGAAACGCCGGAGGCCGTCGTGATTTCAGGCTTCGATCCTCTACGAAGGGAAGTCGCCAAGGTGTCCCTCGAACGCCTCATGCATGACGGGCGGATTCACCCGACGAGGATTGAGGAAGTCGTCGACAAGGTAAAGACGGATGTCGAGAAGTTGATGATCGAGGAGGCCGAGAAAATTATTTTCGAGCTCGGTCTCTCGGGTTTTCATCCTGAACTGGTGAAGGTGTTGGGACGCCTCAAGTATAGGACCAGTTACGGGCAAAACAATCTATACCATGCGCGTGAAGCGGCGTACATTTGCGGGATTATGGCCTCCGAGTTAGGGCTGGATGTGAAGCTGGCCAGGCGCGGAGCTCTTCTCCATGACATCGGCAAGGCCGTAAGTCACGAAGAAGAAGGCCCCCATGCCATGCTTGGAGCAGAAATCGCAAAACGCTATGGAGAATCGGAGCAAATAGTGAACGCCATCGCGGCTCACCACGAGCAGGTGGAGGCGATCTGCCCTGAAACGGTCTTAGTGGCGTCCGCAGAAGCCTTATCAGCCGCCAGGCCTGGGGCTCGACGGGAGGCGCTGGAGTCCTATGTGAAGAGGCTGGAAAAGCTAGAGGCGTTGGCGGTCGGGCAGAAGGGAGTCCAGAAAGCCTATGCCATCCAGGCAGGGCGGGAGATTCGCGTCATCGTCAGGCAGGATGAACTGAGTGACTCAGAGTCGTTTCAGGTGTCTCGTGATCTTGCTAAGAAAATCGAACAAGAGCTGACCTATCCTGGCCAAATCAAGGTGACCGTGATTCGAGAGAGCAGATTTGTGGAATATGCCAAGTAAGCTGTGAGAGTGGGGAATTCGCAAAGTCTGAAAGTTGAAAAGTCGAAAGTCGGCCACGATCTGAGTAGGTTAATTCCATATCCTGCTGGAAGCTGCGATAGAGAGTCAGCTATACGATTTTGACTTTATAACTGTGCGAGCAAGGTTACGCTGTGAAAGTCCTGTTTATAGGCGACATCATGGGAGAGCCGGGGCGTCGGGCTATCCGCAAGGCCCTTCCACGGGTGGTGGCAGGACATGACGTGGACCTTGTGATAGGCAATGGCGAAAATGTCGCCGGGGGATTTGGCATCACGCCCGAATTGGTCTATGAGCTGTTCGACATGGGAATTTCAGTCATTACGACCGGGAACCACGCCTGGGACAAGAAGGAAATCCTCGAGTGTTTTGGTCGGGAGCCGAGGCTTTTGCGACCCGCCAACTATCCAAAGGGTGTTCCCGGCGGAGGGAGTTTTGTGGCTGAAACGCCTGGGGGAGAACGTCTGGGCGTTCTGCAGCTCATGGGTCGGGCCTATATGCCGACCGTGGATTGCCCCTTCCAGACCGCGAAGAGTGAACTGGCACGCCTCAAGCAGGAAACACGGGCTGTGGTGGTGGATATGCATGCAGAGGCCACGTCTGAAAAAATGGCCATGGGTCACTTTTTAGACGGCCAAGTTGCCGCCGTCGTTGGTACCCATACGCATGTCCAAACCGCCGACGAGCAAATTCTCCCCAATGGGACGGCCTACATCACAGATATCGGAATGACCGGCCCTATCCATTCTGTGATCGGCATTAAGAAGGAATTAGCCATAGAGAAGTTTCTGACCCAGATGCCTCGACGATTCGAAGTGGCATCTGGCCCTGCGGTCATGTGTGCGGTCCTCATCGAGCTTGACACCGGTCTCGGTAAGGCGCTCAGCATCAAGCGCCTCCGATTGATGGATTGATCAAGTCCGAATGCCACCACTCCACGAGCACGGTTCATGAATGCTGGTGATTCCCAGCAACGGGTTCTCACCGTTTCCGACCTCACCCTTCTGATCAGGGACCAACTTGAACAAGGCATTCCCGACCTCTGGGTCGAGGGGGAGGTGTCGAACCTACGCACTCCTGGTTCGGGACACCTGTACTTCACGTTGAAAGACCAGAGGACCCAGGTGAGAGCCGTACTCTTTCGGGGGAATGCTCATCGGCTTCGGTTTGACTTGCGGGAGGGCATGCAAGTCCTCGTCCGGGGGCGTGTCACAGTGTATGAACCGCGCGGCGAGTACCAACTGATCTTGGACTATTTGGAGCCGAAGGGAATCGGGGCACTTCAGATAGAGTTCGAACAACGAAAGGAAAAGCTGGCTGGAGAAGGACTGTTCGACGAGGATCGAAAGCGACCCCTACCCATGTTGCCCCGCCGGATTGGAATTGTCACCTCTTCGTCTGGGGCGGCACTCCGAGACATACTGTCAGTTCTGAATCGCCGGTGTCCTATTCTTGGGGTCGTCATTTTCCCCGTTCCGGTTCAGGGTGAGGGCGCTGCGGAGAAAATTGCCGAGGGAATTCAAAGCCTCAATGCGACGGGATTAGTTGACGTGATGATTGTTGGCCGTGGCGGTGGGTCCTGGGAAGACCTGTGGTGCTTCAATGAGGAGATCGTCGTACGAGCTATCGCAGAGTCTTCTACTCCCGTAGTATCGGCTGTGGGTCATGAGATCGATTTCACCCTAGCGGATCTGGCAGCAGATTGCCGTGCGCCGACACCGTCGGCAGCCGCTGAAATTGTCGGGCCCGAACTGCGTGTGGTGACAGAAAATCTCCTGGACCTGTGGTTGCGTTTAGAGCGGATCATGCAGGGGCGGATCGCTCATCTCCGCGACCAGGCGCTGGGCTTACCCAGGGCCATGCCCCTGATCAGGGTGCGCCTCCTGCGTCATGCTCAACATGTGGATGAATTGTTTGGTGGATTGGGTCAGTCTTTCCGGTATCGACTCTCCCAGGTACGTCAGCAGGCTGTTGCCCATCGCCATTCGTTGGGTCTCGCCAACCCTTCGTTTCGTATCCGCAGTGCCGTGACACTTCTTCAACAATTGGGAAAGCGGATGGTTCAAGGCACGCTGGGCCGTTTGCAAGTGAATCGGCAACAGGTTATGAACCAAATGACCATGCTTGACAGCCTGAGTCCCCTGGCCGTTTTGCAAAGGGGATATAGTCTTGTCCAGACAGTGCCCCGTGGCAGGATTGTGAGAGATGCTAGGGAGGTATCAGTGGATGAGGACGTGTCCGCGAGGCTGGCAAAGGGGAGGCTGCTTTGCCGAGTCAAGGAAGTTCTCTCCGACCCCTAATCACTTGACCGCCCGAGTTTCAACAGTATAATGACGGCTTGAACCGGTGAGAGAGATGCTCGTGGGCGAGGTGAGGAGGAGGCAGTGGTGGCAAGCTTGAAATTCGAGGATGCGATGGCCCGCCTCGAAACCATCGTCGCAGAACTTGAGAAGGGGGACCTCCCTTTGGACGAATCTCTGAAGATTTTTGAAGAGGGTATCCGGCTTTCCAAGTCCTGCCTGAAGATGTTGGATGAGACCGAGCGAAAGGTTGAGATTTTGATCCAGGATAAAGACGGGAAAAAACGCCTGCGTGCCTATGCCTTGGGTGAGGAGGACGCTGATGAGCCT
>JBFJQA010000130.1:0-9482 GCA_041616875.1 Nitrospiraceae bacterium
CAGGCCACACTCGATCTCATCGATGGATCACTGACCGTAAATGTCTCTGGACTTCCCGATGAAGACACGTACGAGGTCTGGCTTATCGACAATCGCGGTGGTCAGAGCGTGGCGCCCGAGGCGACCGACACTATGGTCCACGTGGGGACCTTAGCGCGCCAGAAGGGGAACGCGACACTTCAGGAGCAGCTTGAACAGGAGGCTTTCATAGGCTTTGAGCTCGATCTCGTCGTCGTCACACCGACGGGCAAGCCTCCTTCAGCCGCGAGGATACTCGTCGGCTCACCAAGCCTCTTTCAACGGCTGTACTACAATGAAGAGCGAGGACTGCTTGCCAAGGTGGCTGACGCGGATGTCTCCGTCGGCCCTGAGGCTAGTGGAAAGAGCCTCTGGTCTTCGCCATTCCGCGCTCTGGTGCCTGCACCGGCCTACGCCCAGGAGACGGAGAGCCTCAATGCTACTCTCGGGTCGCTCGTCGCCAGAGGAGAGGACCTCTTCTTTAACGAAACGTTCAAGGGCAATGGCCGGACCTGCGGAACCTGCCATCCCGCCGAGAATAACCTCACCATTGACCCGGTCTTCATCGCAACGTTGCCTCCAAAGGACCCGCTCTTCGTGGCGGAGTTTATCCCTGCCCTGAACTTCGAGAAGAATGGCGGGAAGCGGTTCGAAGACCCCGAGTTGATGCGGAACTTCGGGTTGATCGTTGAAAACCAAGACGGGTTCGATGATCTTGCAAACAAGTTCAACATGCGAGGGGTTCCGCACACGCTTGCCTTGCCGACATCTCTCACCATCAATCCTCCGCCGGCGCCAGATGCATTCCCTCAGCAGGCAACTGGGTGGTCCGGTGACGGTGCCCCCGGAAGTGGCTCCCTCAGAGACTTTGCCACCGGGGCTGTCACGCAACATTTTCCCTTGACGACCAATCGAGTGCCAGCAGGGCCCGGAGTGAGAAATCCGGACTTCCGTTTGCCTCGACCGAGAGAACTGGATGCACTGGAAGCGTTCCAACTGTCGTTGGGACGCCAAGAGGAGTTGGCGTTGCCCTTGCCGCTAAACAATGCTGTCGCGCTGCGAGGACAGGAGATCTTTTTGGACAACAACGTCGGGAAGTGTAACCGCTGTCACGGCAATGCAGGAGCCAATACGGCAGGGTCATTAGCAGACGGCGCCCCAAACAATGCCAACTTTGATACCGGTGTCGAGCGGCTTCCTGACCAGCCTGCCCGTGTCTTTAAAGCGGCGAAGCGGCCACCTGAATTCTTCCCATGTGACGGTGGGTTCGGGACAGAACAGACTAAGGAATGCGGTTTTGGCAGCAATAATCCGGCCTTCGGTAACAACCAGTTCAACACGCCCACGCTCGTGGAAGCGGCGGACACCCCACCGTTCTTCCACAATAATGCCATCAACACGATTGAAGGCGCGGTGGCCTTCTACAACAGCCAAGCCTTTAATGATACGGGGCGGGTCGGAGGAATTTCTCTTGAGCCCACTCAGGTTGAAGCAGTCGCCGCCTTCCTTCGCGTGATCAATGGGCTTGAGAACATTCGCTCTTCGATTGCCCTTGATGATCGGGCTCTTCGCAGTATCAGGACGACGCCCAAGGCGAACGCGAAGAACCTTCTCATTCAGTCACGCGAAGAAGTGAAGGACGCCATAGATGTCCTGAAGGAGGTCGGCTTGCATCTGGATGCGGTCAGACACCTGAATAAGGCGAAGCACCTCGTCAATAAGGCGATAAACAATTCAGACCCGTATGTTCAGATGGAGTTGATCAGGGAAGCCATTCGCGAGCAGAACCTCGCTAGAAGAATGATGGTAGCTCGAGGCTAAACCAGTTGCCGCACGCATCTCTTCGACATTTGGGAGGCAACGGGAGACAGCTAAGCCGCGGCCATCCGTGAATTCTCCTCCCTGGGGCTCCTCGGCTCCGGTCTGGGGGACAGGCTGGCGGCGATATACAACGATACTGCCAAACACCTAGCAGCCGCGCGGATGCCGATGTTTCCGCCGCGGCTGTGGGACACGAGGAACCGGTCCCTCGTTGGCGCGTCCCCTGTCGATTATCACCCAGCCGCGGGCCGAACGGGAGGGGACGCGAGCAAAATGCTTCCTGGCACCTGTTCCCCTTGTGCAATCACAACGGGTTGACCCGTCGTAGGTTCTACTTTGGGCTGCGCTATCTCGCATCGTTCAACGACCAATCATAGTCATGGTCGGAAATGCGTCGCTGTCGTTCGAGCTGAGAGCGAAGACCGGGTTGCGCGTAGCGTGTCAAATGCGAGATGATCGCGCGGTCGTCGGCGCCGAAATCAGCGGCGAACCAGCGGTAGATGCTGGACACCACCAGGGCCCCGTTCTGAATCCGCACCCCTCGGGAGTGATTCACGTACTCCTGGGCTGCCTGAGTTAATAGATCGTCCGCATTAGCAGACGTGAAGGCTTGAGCCTGCAAATTCGGACAACCGATCGAGGCGCAGTTCACCGCATAATGAATCCGTGCATCTTTCCAAATTGGCCGGAGAATCCGGTGTTCAATGTCATTGAGACTCACCTGCTCCCCCTCGATCTGAATGAGCTTCTTGCCCCACGGGCCGTCCGAAAAGAATCCCGGCGAGATATCGATGTTCCGGATACTCTTCACGGGATAGTGGTCCAAGATGACCTGCACCGTCAGCGCATTGTACAAATTAATCCACAAGGCTCGTTGCTCGGCCCGCGTCAGCGTGCTGACTGGTGTCTCGGTCAGACGCGTGACGTAGCCCTCGAGTGCCTGACGGTCCGTGTCTGAGACTGCCGCATAGCGGAGCCGATTCACGCCATCCTTCCCCCGAACAAGATAGGTGGTGAGAAAGCTGTCCCAGGCATGGTGGTCAACGGTGACGGTTGATGTTGGGTCATGGGCCAGCCATCGGTCCCACAGATCAGCTCTTGGGGCACTTAGAGCGGATGCGCTAGACAACAGAACACTAAGGACCAAGAAGGCGAAGAGCTTGAGACGCATGCAGAGTCTCCTTTCCCAGCATAGGTCATGAAAACAGTCTTAATTCCAGGATGGGGCGGCAGAGGACTGAAGAACTATCCCCTCCAGTTAGTCAGCTCTCGCGCTCACTCCTTACACCAAGATTAGTTTTCGGGGAAGAGTACACTGTGCGGTCCGGTAAGTATGAAGTCTACTCGAGAGGCAGGGAGTCAGATGGTCGGATGACAAAGTATCTCAGCGTTACGGTGTGTCAATTGCCCGTGACGTGTGAAGGGTCACGCCTCACCTCATCATCTCGACGCAAGCTTGCACGGTCGGCTTAGGTGTCAAGTATACTCCCGAGCCGAAGGCATGGAGGGGCGATCAGGAGTGTTTTTGACCGAAGGACAACGCCTGCGTCTTCTCCAATTGGAGAACTGGAATGCCAATGAGCGTGGCAACCTTCCTAGTCAGAGAATCGGCTGCGGACCGACGAATGGCGCCGAGCAATCCGTACCCAAGGCGAATCACCTGACCATCCTGCAACAACAATTCGATCCGCCAATGATTATGTAAGCCGTGCTGATCGACAATTTGATAAAATTGGACGTGCTGGAACCCCTGAAACGACTTGGTCCATGAGACCTGATTGCAGGGGCTGTCCCACCGTAGGCGAACGACTCGAGAAATCCCGTCAACAATAAGCTCACCAGTGCACCCCAACGCGACGATGGTAAAATAGCCGGCAGCCCCGAGGGACCCTCCGACAACAAGCACGTGAACCTACCGGTGGAGCTTGTCTGCAAGAAACGGCTGTAGGCCGACGGGCCCGATGGCCCCGCAAATCGCGCCCAGCAATAACACGCGCTTCCAGGGACATGCAAATGTTAGGCGATAGGGCGTCTCCTCCACAGGTGAAAAGGTCCAATTATGTCTCGAACTGGGGAAAATCTTCATCGTCTAACAAGGATTCAGTTGTTTCGTTCAGACCACGTGTCAGGTTGGTGAAGGCGCACAGTCAGAACCCACCGAAAGTGTAGCAGAAAATGGCGAAACGGATGTGCGGAAGCGTATGCTAATAAGTCGTTTTTCTCTGGGTTATGATCGCGTCGCGGATGGAGCTTCAGTCCTGAAAGATGTGGTTGCCAAATCTCTCGTCAACGATGACGTGTCGCCCATCAGGGCTGTTGAAGATCAGGCAGGTCAATCGAGCGAACTAGTGCGCCCAATAGTCCGTACATCATGATCCCAAGCGACACACATAATAAGCTCAGCGGCTATATCCTGTGGATCTTCGGCTTCATGGGCGCGCACCGCTTTTATTACGGGCGACCGATAAGCGGCACTATTTACTTCTTCACAGTCGGCCTACTGCTCATCGGCTGGATTGTTGACCTGTTCCTGATTCCAAGCATGGCCCGCGCGGCCGATCGCAGGTATGTGGAGGGACCGATCAATTACGACCTCGCCTGGCTCCTTCTGACCTTCCTGGGAATCTTTGGCGTGCATCGACTGTATCTGGGCAAATGGGTCACCGCCCTACTCTGGTTTTTCACCGGAGGGCTGTTCCTCCTGGGGTACCTCTACGACTACTGGACCCTCAACGAGCAGATCACCGAGATCAACCGAGCCGGCCGGGACCGTTGAGGTTGCCAGCCTGCACTCCCTTTCCTTCAGGGTTCGCTCCCCTCTGTCTGGATCCTGAGGCCTTTTGATAACGCATCACACCTCACGGGCCACCCCTCACGGTCTTTCCTACCAGATCAAGCCATGACCCTCAATACTACCGACGGCCCCAACCCGCTATTGTAAGCTTGCGGCCAGTGGTGTAAGTGTAAAACCTTCATGGCTACACCCAAAGCACAACTGAGACCCTTGCTCGCCCGGCCGGGGGCGGCCTTCGAATGCCACGGCGATGGCCTGTGCTGCACCGACATCCATTTTCTGGGGCCGCTCACTCGCTCCGAGGCTCGCAGGCTGAAGCTCATCTCCCCGGAGAGCGTGATCCGAACCGAGGACGTGGACGGTCCGGTGCTGGCGACGCGGGCGGACGGGGGCTGCCTGTTCCTCGGGGAAGGGCATTGTGAGCTGCATGCGACACACGGGGCCGCGGCCAAACCCGAAGGCTGCCGCCACTTCCCCTTCGGCCTGACCGCCACGCCCACCGGCGGACGGGTGACGACAGAGCACCGATGCCCCTGTCGGACAATGGGCCGTCGCAAGACGCTCGTCGCCGAATCGGCAGCCCCATTCCTCACCAACAATGCGGGGAGGCTCTCGGCGGACTACCGGGTCCGACGTGTCAGCCTAAACCGCCGGAAGGCCGTGAGGTTTGCGGACTGGCTGGCGATCGAAGCCGAGCTCCTCACGGGTCTCGAGGGGCGCAAGCCGGAAGCCGTGCTCCACAGCGCCCCGTTTCCTAAGCTGTGCAAGCTCACCTGGAAAGAGGTTTTTACGGAGATGATTGAGGAGGCGGACGACGGCACCCGCTTTGGCGCCGCGCTCGCTTCCTTCGGCCACACCGTCCGATCCCTGTGCGATCAGAAGCGGCCGCCCCATATCGATAGGCGCTGGGCCAGCGCCTTTGATCGGGCCGAGCGGCGGGCCACGGAGGTCCGACCCGCCCGCGAGATCTATGCGGACTGGATCGCGGACGAAATCTGGGCGCTGGAGTGGCTTGATCGTGGCGGCACGCTACGGCGCGCTCGCGCAGCGCTCAGTACACAGCTGGCTGTTGCCCGCGATATCGCACGTCGCTTAGTGGAGGACAGGGTTCGGAGCGACCGCGCGGCCGCTGAGGCGGTCACGATCGTGACCACCGTGGGTGCATCCGCATGGTGGCGCGATGTGCTCAAGGCCTTTCCCCGCTGATGGCCGTGCCCAGAAAAGACTCCCGACCCATTCCTTAAATAAATATGTTAAATACCTTAAATACATATGCACAAAGAGCATGTCAGCCCCAACACATGGCGACTCACCAATCAATTCAACAACTTTCTAGGAGCCTCCCCTCGCATCTTTGACGCCACACCGTCCGCGTGTTAAGCTTGAGTACCGTACGAGCCACGGTAACTTTCCTACCTCTCGCACTGTTCCCAGGGGAGTGCCTCTTCCGCGCGATCGGTTCTCAAGTACTCGCTGCTCCTACGGCCCATGGATTCCGTGGATTGAATGTCGCACAGGAACGTGGGCTAACCCGTCTTTGACAGTCGCCTTGGCGATTTCCTGAGAGGGTACCCATTTGTTAGGGCCGTGATCCGACCAGGAGAGGTACTAAGACCTTTCGGGGGCTGACCGTGAAATCGAGCGAAAGAAGGGGACACACATGGGTACACTAAACGTCGATCCCATCACCACGTTTCCGGATGGTTCACGGCTGCTCGTGAGCACGCACTATTCCAAGGAGGGCAGTTTCTCCTGCGAATTGTATGTGGCCCGTCCAGGCGTCGAAGGCCAAGTGGATCTACGAGTAGTGTCGCATCATCATCTTGGAGCCTCAACCTGTCTGCAGGCTCAAGAAGTCGCGTATGGCTACGCTCAGCGTCTGTACCCAAGCACTGCGAATGAAATGAAAAAACCTCCATACTTGATCTGGCAGGGCCCCGCTCCCCGCGCGTGGACGTGAGAGTTGCCCGTGACGGTCTCACTGCTGTTGAAGAGGGAGGATCAGAGGGGAGGAAAGGATTATGAAGATCACATCGCTGTGGCGTCGCAACAAGAATCCGAAGGAAAAGAAGCGTATCATACGCAAGCCGAAGATCGCGTGGAAGCAATTGGGACTTGAGAACCCCGATCCAGAAGGTGCCTCCATGTCCATTGATGAGATCCGCCGTCAGGTCATCCAGCTGTCAAGCTGGGGACTTGGACAAGGCGTGCAGTCTCGCCCTAGAGTCGAAGGTACGCAATCCTCCGATGCGAGCAAGCATGCGGAACCTAGCCGTAAGCGACGTCAAGGGGCAACGGAGTAGAAGACCTTGTTGGGAGGTCCACACAGGGAATCAAGCGTTGAGGCTGAATGAATTCAAGCCTTGAGAGCCGTTGCCTCGTCCTGAGCGAGGCGAACGCTGATAGGCGATGCCAGGAAAGGCGAATGCCGGCCCAAGGAGAAGACATTCCCAAGGCGGCGGTGTGACCCGCGCAGGGCGGGCTTGCTTTTCATTCATGCGTCTGCTAGGATAGCAAACGTTCATCATGTGGGGCCCGGTGATGAAGCAGAAGATAACAGGGCCTCTTACCGATGTTGTTTTGTCCGGGAATCTGATCGGAAGTCAAACCTAAGTCGCCTCACTGTTCGCGCCTTCGGCCCATTCCTTCCTATCAATATGTTTTTCCTCGTGTCCGAGACAATATCATTATCCATAAGGAGGAACCCCATGGGTTCGAAGTTGTATGTTGGTGGGTTGCCGTATTCGGCGACAGAACCACAGTTGCAGGAGTTGTTCGCCCAGCACGGCACCGTTGAGTCGGCGCGTGTGATCACGGACAAGTTCACCGGGCAGTCACGGGGCTTTGGCTTCGTCGAGATGTCCACGTCTGAGGAGGCCAACGCTGCGATTAGCGCAGTGAATGGGACCCAGATGGACGGCAGGACGTTGACGGTCAATGAGGCGAAGCCTCAAGAGTCGCGCTCTGGCGGCGACCGCGGCAGTCGCAACCGCTTCTAACGGCACAGCCCTAGAAGCAGGCCGAGTTGAAAGGGGGCGCTCGAGCAGCGCCCCCTTTTTTTTTCCGAACCTCATGAAGACGAAGGAATACCCTATCGTGACCAGAACTTTATCCTCACCGATCGCGCTGCCACGAACTCCTCAGTATGGGGCAATGTTTCTGTTTGGCCTGATGACCCTCGGCACACTGGTCGGGGTGCCCGCCTTCGCCTATTTCTCTGATTACACGTGGGTGGATTGGGGGCTGTTTGCCCTCCTCTATGTGGTGACGGGCTTGGGCATTACGGTTGGCTACCACCGATTGGTGGCGCATCGGAGCTTCGAGTGTTCAACGTGGGTCAAAGCGGGCCTCCTTGTCGCGGGCGGGTGGGCGCTTGAAAACTCTGTGCTCACCTGGGCGTCGGACCATGTCCGCCACCATGCGCAGTGCGACAAAGAGGAGGACCCCTACAACGCGCAGCGGGGTTTTTGGTACAGCCACTGTGGATGGCTGTTTGTCACGGATCCGTATTCGGATGAGAAGTACAGCGCGCGCTTGCGAAAAGATCGGATCGTGATGTGGCAACACCGGTATTACGTGCCCATCGTGCTCTCGGGTCTCCTCCTGACCTTTCTTGTCGGGTTTCTCTATCAGGGCTGGATCGGTGGGCTGGGGTGTTTCCTCTTAGCGGGGGTGGGCCGAATGTTTGCGGTGCTGAACTCCACGTTTTGCATTAATTCCATCTGTCACCTCTGGGGGAGCCAGCCACACGGCACGTCCGATTCGAGCCAGGACAGCTGGTGGGTCTCGCTGCTCACCTTCGGGGAAGGGTTTCACAACTACCATCACACCTACCCGAGCGATTATCGAAACGGACCGCGCTGGTATAATTTCGATCCTTCCAAATGGCTGATCTTCGGTCTCTCGAGAGTCGGGCTGGCCAGGTCCTTACGCACGGCGTCCAACGCAGGGGCATAACGGAGGGGAGAGGCGGTCACGAGGGTCGGCGAGTTTGGCCGGGACCTTGGATGCCCCGTGATCCTGGAGAAGGTCTATTATTCGCGGCCTGCGACCGGCTGGGAAAAGACTCCCGACCCCGTAAATTCCCCTTAAATTCCTTCTAATTGCACATCAACGCCTTCACGTCTTGCCGCAGACAGATGACCAACGTGACAGCTCTCAGTAGGATGCTGCCCCAGATAATGACAAAGCCCGCTCCCTCAGCCGAAGTCAGGATGGGCGAAATGAACAAGGCGTGAAGCATCAGCCAGAGGCCCGCATAGAAAAGGGCCAGGTACCGCCCCCACGCTCTCAGCGTCCAAAAGGAAAACAACAGGGCAAAGCCCGCCACCGCCTCAACTGTGGAATACGCCAGCACGAAGTTTCGAAGAAACTGACCAACGTGTTCCTCGCCGAGGACCTCTGAGAGTTTCTGAACTTCGGGTGGCTCAAACGTGCTGGCATCCGTGGCCGTCATCACGGTCCAGAGCGTTCCCAGGTACAGCACGCCACTCAAACCGTACAAGGCGCCGAGTATTTTGAGGGCGGCCGTCATTGGTCTTGGCTTGGATGACGCACACGGGATTCGGTCATAGCTGATTTTGGAGGTTTCAGCGGGGGAAAGCCTAGGCCGTCCGTGTAGCAGTGTCAAGCGCCAAGGGGTGAGACGGTAGTGCATTGAAGCAGGTCCCCCTACCCGTTTCGACCGAGCCGCTCGCCGAACGTGAGACTACACCCAGCGCTCCAACCCTCACCCGGCCAGAAGATAAGAACACCCCTTCAGTTTGGTTGACACCGTGAATGCCCCATGATCCTGGAGAAGGTCTATTATTCGCGGCCTGCGACCGGCTGGGAAAAGACTCCCGACCCC
>JBFJQA010000131.1:0-9448 GCA_041616875.1 Nitrospiraceae bacterium
CTCATCACCTGGTAGCGACCAGCAATTTCGGGGTTCTCGTCCGTATTGAGTTTTCGGACACGAAGCTTTCCCGCGTATTCGCTTGCTAATTCTTCGACGATGGGAGCAACCATTTGGCAGGGACCACACCAGACCGCCCAGAAATCCACCATGACCAGCTCGGAGGCTTGCATGACGTCAGCATCCCAACTACCTTGCTCCACTTTCAAGGCATCACTTCCCACGGAATCCCCCCTTCGACATGAAGCACTCTCTAGGCTTACAATGAATCGTCGGCATCGTATACCAGGCTTCTTTTGACTGTCAACCGCGGAACGAGAAGCCGAATGACCGACGTCACCAGTGCCATCCGTCTGGTACCCCAGCCCACCAATCCTGAGGCTTAACCTTCCTCCAGGCGGTTTGCTGCTTCCAGAGACGTTCAACCGTCTCCCTATCGAGTCGAACCGCCATCGCCGCCGTCACATCGGATTGTTTCCGAACGGCTCCCTGAATAATCTCCTTTGCAATCCTGGCCAGCACGTCGGGTGGGTCGATCACGTCTTCGACCCCTCTCCCAGCAAGGTTCAAATACAACTGCTCGACCTTGACCCAGTGATCTTGTTTCGACAGGTGCTCCAGGTACCCATCGATCGCCTGATACACATAGGTCACGTAGGTATAACTTTCAGCGGAGGGGGCTTCCTTGACCTCCTCCAAACAAGCCTCTAGGGCCAGCCGATAATCGCCGGCGGCGAGAAACACCTTCGCTCGTGACAGGTTCGTCCGAAGTGTCTCGGATTCTGCCAGGGCGCCCTCGCTGGGCAACCCCGTCACACACAAAAAACAGATCGCAAGAGGGAGGAAACACCTGTGGGTGATTGAAATCCTGTTTGCGTTCGAATACCGCCACATGCCGGACCTCCTAGAGTATGTGGTACGTACAGGAGTCTTGAGAAACCCTACTTCGATCCTTGGTGAGAATCAATGAAGACGAGAAAGATTCTACGCTAAGACACGCAAAGAACCCAATGCGGTTTGGTCAACGCCACGAACCGATCCACCAGACGTCACCAGGGAAGCCCCCGCTCCCCTTGAAGGAGAGGGCCGAGAAGATCCTTAAGCAATTGGGTCCCAAGACTATCGGTATTGCCGATCCCTGTCAGATTGATTAGAAAGCTGAACTGATTCCGGTCCGGAAACCGAATAAAATAGAAGCCGGCAGACCAGCACCGGCACGGGTTCTGATACAGGCCAACCACGTCGAGTTCCGGCGTCTCATCGGCCGCAATGTCCCGATACACGCGCACCCCCGTCGTAAAGCCGAGGGGGAGTTTGACAGCCCCACTGGCGGTGACAAACTCAATCCCAGGGGTCGGATCAAAAACCTCGCCGAAGGAGAGCGGATTCCAGATATCTCCTCGCTGCACACGCGGCCCGGATCGGGTAAATCGTTGCCCGACCTGAACATACCACGCGTTTCGATATTGAAACCGAAGGTCTGTGTTGAGCTGGGTAAATCTCGCTTGATAGGTGTCGAAGAATGAATCGACGACCAGGAACGAACTGGTCGTTTGACCGGACCTTGGATCATAATCGGCGTCTCCGATCAGCGCCCGTGTCCACAGATTTGAGAACCTTCTCAAGGTCTGCTGGCCCTCGATCGGTAAGTCTTCTGTCGGGGTTGCCCGCGGGTTGCTCACCTGATAACTCTGAGCCAGCACCAACGTGAGCCAATTCGATGCTCCCTCGAGCCCCGTCCTCGATAAGCCGCTGCGCAACGAATAGGTCAACAGGTTTTTCCTGGGAAGGTTGTCCACGTTGTCAACCTGAACAATGTCTGATTGATCCGTGAAAGGGACGAACTCATAAATCACATCAGGCTCGATGGTATGTGTGAGTATTCCCCCTCCCTTACCGCGAAATCGCCGGCGGAGCCGCGTGTCGCCCCGCACACTGGCCCAAAATGTCGCTCGCTCCACGGCTTCCCCAGTCGTGCTCCCCCGGGTATACAACACCGCACGAGGTTTGACTTGAGGTGTCAGGTTCAACGCCTGCCCAATATTCAGAGGTGTCGAAGCCAGGAGGGGCACAAAATCCAATCGGCTCAGGTTAAATCCTGCTTCTCGATAAAAGTGCACGAAGGTACTGTCCATAGACGAATACAGGGGTGTCTTGAAGATCGTGAGCGGAAGGAGTCGGTGCCCCACTTCAGGCAAGCGTTGAAAGGTCTGCGTTCCCCCATCCGCCACAGGTTGGAGGTATTGTCCGAGGAGGTAGAGGCTGCCATGACCAAATTGCTTGCGAATATCCAGGTTGGAGTCTGCACTCGGCAGCGCTCGGAGTGCGCCAGAATTGGCAAAATCCTGGGGGTAGGTGCGGTCACTGACCATGGCGACCTTGACCCGAGCGGAAAGAGTCGGGGTAACCTGGGAGGTATGAGTCCCTGCGATGAATCCTCGAGCGCGCCGTTGATCGGTATCCTGAATGGCATTGACCAGCCACTGTCCCTTGGTCTGTCGGCTCAGAATGTACCGGTATTCCACATCGCCCCCGAACGCTCGTTTGGAATACACAAGGGGGGTGATTGTCATATCTTGGCTCGGATTAATGTTCCAGAAAAAACCCTGTCTATAGGTGAAGCCGAACTGGTTACTGTACCCCGGCGTCGGGAGCAGGAATCCGGTTTTTCGCGTGACCCCGATGGGGTAATTGAACCTGGGAATTGGAATAATGGGCACGTCGTGGACACAAAACCAGGCACCCCTTAAGTAGAGTCTGTCCCCAATATTGGCGTCCGCATCTTCGAACGTAAAACGCCACGCGGGTGTCTGCCCTTCCATCGCATCACAGTTGGTGAAGGAACCATCTCTGGCCCGATAGTGGTCCTCAGAAAAGCGATGAATGACACGACCCGAAATGGAGGCATTCGTTTCCTGATTAAACAAACGCCCGTTGGTGATAATGCCAGCCTCGGTATTGATGTTGACTTCCAGCTGATCCGCCCTCACCTCAGTCGTTTGCCTGGTGAGATGCACACGGCCTGTCGCAATGAGCTGGCCGGTCAACATCCGAATCTTCGCGTGGTCTGCTGTGAGTCTGGTGTCCCCTTGCACAAATACGACGGAACCATCCGCGTCATAGACCTCAGTTTCTCGGGAGTACTCTATTCGATCAGCATCAAGGGTAATGCCTTGGGAGGCGGACGGGAGTGCGCTGTCCACGGGGCTAGTCTGGGCCAGCGCCGGAGAGGGGACAACTATCCCACACACGCCGCCGAGGAGGAGGACGAGAACACTGGACCCAACCCTGAGCTCACGGAACATCTCAACCCCTGATGGGAGACAGTTCGTTTCCGCGCAAAAGAGCTTTGATTTCCCCCACCAGCATGAGAGAGCCGGTCACGCAGATAAGGTCTTGAGGCCTGGCCAACCGCCGAGCCGTAGCGAGAGCATCGGCCAACACGGGAGCGAGATGAACCGCCTGGCTACGAGGGCTCATGGCGGCGCACAGTTCCCTGACGGTCGCCGCACGAGGCAGATTGGGTTCCGTCAGGATCACCTCATCCCCCCACGGCAGCACAATCGAAAGGAACCCTTCGAGGTCCTTGTCCCGCATCATCCCAACCAACAGAACAATGCGAGAGCCCGGATGAGTCTCGCGAAATAATCCCACGTATCGGGCGACCACCTGAGCCGCCGCGGGATTGTGCGCTCCATCCAATAGCAAAACTGGATCGGTTTCTGCAATCTCCAAGCGCCCCTCCCAGCTCAGGGAACCGAGTCCCTCTCGGACCGCTGATTCGGAGATTGAGAGACCGCGCGTGCCCGCCAGCTCGACCATGGCAATGGCACAGGCAGCATTGTCGAGTTGATGAATGCCCTCCAACGGGCATCCCAAATTCAGGTAGGAATGGCTCAGGCCGAAATAGTGAAACCGTGAGGGACTGTTTCCCTCAAAGCGAAAATCCGATTCCAAATGGTAGGAAGGCGCAGCCCGTTCCCCAGCGATTCGTTGCACGACAGCAGAGGCTTCCTGTCCAAGTCGGCCGACAACCACGGGCACCCCGAACTTGATGATGCCCGCCTTTTCAAACGCGATAGCCTCAAGTGTCGATCCCAGGTGGTTCTGATGATCTAACGCCACCGTGGTAATCCCGGTGACCAACGGTTCGAGGATGTTCGTGGCATCGAATCGCCCGCCCATGCCCACCTCCACGACGACCAGATCGGCGTTCAAGTCGGCAAAATACTGAAGGGCCATGGCTGTGGTAAACTCAAAAAACGTCGGGGTCAGGTCGAATCCCGCCAGGGTCCGCAGACGCTTCGTCAGTTCGACAACGGCCTGCTCCGAGATCAGAACGCCATCCACACACATCCGCTCCCTGAAATCCACCAAATGAGGCGAGGTATAGAGCCCCACCCGATACCCGGCGGTCTGTAGAACTGACGCCACCATCGCGGCCGTTGAGCCCTTTCCGTTCGTACCGCCAATGTGGATGGTTTGGTAACGGGTTTGCGGATCGCCGGATCGTTTGAGAAGGGCCCGAATCGTATCGAGACCTAATTTGATGCCATGCTTCTGAAGGTTATAGAGAAAGTCTAGGGTGGCGGGATAGGAAGGAGGCATGAGTCCGATGCAGAAGGGAACACGACTTACAGGTGACTCAATAGCGTACTCAACGTCTGCTTGAGCTGCTTCCGCGGTACGATCATATCAATCATTCCGTGATCCAGGATGAATTCCGCCCGTTGAAATTCATCGGGCAATTGCTGCTTGATCGTCTGCTCAATCACACGAGGGCCGGCAAAACCGATCAAGGCCTTCGGCTCGGCAATGATCACATCGCCCAACATGGCTACACTGGCAGTGACTCCTCCGAAGGTGGGATCAGCCAAAATGCAAACAAACGGCAGGTGGGTCTCACCTAATTTGGCCGCGGCGGCGGAGGTTCTCGCCATCTGCATCAGCGAGAAGATACCCTCCTGCATCCGTGCGCCTCCCGAGGCCGTGACCAAGACTACGGGCATCTTGTCGGCGATAGCGCGGTCCACCGCCCGACAAAACTTTTCCCCCACCACCGACCCCATACTCCCGCCCATAAATGCGAAATCAAACACGCAGAGCGCAATTCGCCGCTCGTTGACTCGAGCCTCCCCGCTCAGCATCGCGTCCTTGCGTCCGGCCTTTTCCTGTTGCAACTTGATCCGATCCCGATATAAGCGCGTATCCTTGAACTTGAGAGGGTCTTGGGGGGCAAGCTCAGCGTCCCACTCCTTAAAAGTCCCCAGGTCGGTCAAGAGCGCAATTCGCTCGGACACGGTAATCGGAAAATGGTAATCGCACTTCGGGCAGACCTTGTTGTTTCGGTCGACCTCTTTTCGATAGACAATCTCTCGGCAATGGTTGCATTTTAGCCACAGGCCTTCTACCGTTTTGGTGCGCTTTGGGGTTTCCGCTCGAGTTGTTTTCTGTTTCTTAAACCATGCCATGCTACACCTGCACTGTATGTCCCTCTTGGAGCACGCTCAACTTCGGAATCCCGAGTTGAGTGATTTCTCGTCTGATCACGTCGCGGTATCGGGGCTTGAGATGGTACGCATAGACCGGAAGATCCGGATCCCCAAGCTTCCGATATTCTCGGGCAAACAATGAAGGGGTCAAGTGGTAGCTCGCCCGGGCGATATCAGACAGGGCATCTGGAAAGGAGCACTCGATAAAGGCTGCCTTCAAGGTTGGCCTGTGTGACGCCACCTTCCAGATTTCGTCGGTTTGGTAGGTATCGCCACTAAACACCACCGAAGAGGCACCATCTTCAATGAGAAAGCCTACTGTGGGGACAGGATGGTTAACGGGAATCGCTGTCACTCGGAGATCACCGACTCGAGCCTCGAGCCCAGCTTGGAGGGTGCTGTGGCAAATGACGGGGTGTTGAGGACTTGGCAGTCGCGTGAAATCGGGATACACGGTATCGTTGAATATGTTGGCTTGGAGCCCTTTCAACACCTCCGGGAGGCTCATGAGCATCACCGGCTCCCCATGATCCATGACCAGATTGTCGGCGAGGGTCGGCAGCCCCTGAATGTGATCAAAATGAAGATGAGTGATAAGGACATAGCGGATTCGTCGTTGTTCGTCTATGGTCAGAGCGGACCCAACGGTACCCGCATCCACTAACACGGTGTCATTCACCAGAAACGCGCAGGGTCGACAAGCCAGGACCTTCCCCTCATTCTCTACCAACTGCTCGGATCCGTGGCACCCTAACACTCGGATATTCACCGCTTCCCCTTCAAACAGCGCGGCAGTTGCCAGGCAGGTGACGATAAATTAGCTTGAAGAAACAGTAGGATAACATAGCTTCCAAGAGTTCGCACCAAGAATCACGCCTTCTTTGTAGCCCAGCGGTTTGCAAGCGCTCGAGGGTATTCCCCACAGCCCACGCCCGCCGCCGAGACTATCGTCCTTTCGACAGACCCCAACCACGACGATGCCACAGGGAACAGGGGACGGGCGACTCAAAACGTCAGGCGAGAGATCATGAGGAGTCCAAGGCTGATGCTTCCCACACTGGCCAGGCCTTGCAGAGCGACAAGAGCCCGACGTCCCAGGGAGACGGACCACACGAGCGGAACACTCATGGCCAACCCAAGCAGACTCATACCGAGGATAGTACCAAGTCCGAAGACGAGGATATAGCCGAAACCCTCCCAGAGGGACTGGTTCGCTGAGACGAGGAGAAGCCCTAAGGCTGCAGAACCGGCAAGCCCATGCGCCATACCGACGGCAAGGGGCTTCAACGACAGTCGGAGCCAGTGATAGTGCGCATGGTCGGGTCCTCGCAGGTGACTGTGTAAATGGAGGTGCGTCTTTCCATCGTGATCATGAGCGTGCAGGTGCCACCTCTCATTGAGCATCCTCCAGAGGAGGGATCCTCCGAGCAGGAGCAACATCCCTCCCACACCCGCCTCCAATAGGTCGGTCAGGGATTGGGGGATGCTGATCTTGAAGCCGACGACAGCCAGCACGACGACCAATAAGATGAGGGTATGCCCGATCCCCCAGCACAGGCCAATAAACCCAGAGGCTCTGAAGTCGGGCCGGTGAGAGATCATCGCGGCGACCGCGGCCACATGATCAGCATCGAGCGCGTGACGGACCCCAAACAGGAATCCGAGCCCTAAGACCGTGAGGTGTTGGCCATCGAGCATGTGAGAAACCGAGTTCCTATCTGATTAATGAGCCGAGAAAAGAGGAGAGAATCCCAAATGAGTGGTGAAGGGATCTATCACCCACCCCTGGCGTGCATTTCAAGGTGAGGATCTTCCTTCAATCGCTGGATGGCCAGGAATTGCTGCCTGCTTCCAAAGCGCTCCAAATCCTTGCGTTCCTCCGCGCCTCGGTCCTGCCGACCCCGCCATACAGAAACGATAAAAGATTTGAGCTCCTCAGGGGAGGCACCCTCACGGAGTGGCTTCCGCAGATCGATGCCCTCTCTGGCATACAGACACAAATACCACAAACCATCAGCCGTCAACCGGCTACGGTCGCAGGTGGCGCAGAACGGGGTGGTCGTGGACGGGATAATGCCGAACGTGGTGCCGTCTGACAACTGAAACCGCTGCGCTGGTGCCGACGTGTTCTCAATGATGGGCGCTATTGGCCCATACTTCGTACTTAAGAGCTTCAGCATGGCCTCTCGGGAAAGCACTTTTTCCATGGACCAGTCATTGGCTCCCCCCACATCCATATATTCGATGAAACGAACTTCGGCCTCGACCTGCCTGCCATACTCGATCAGGTCAACCAATTCATCGTCGTTGAAACCCTTAATGGCCACCGTATCGATTTTGAGACCTTTCACTCCAAGCTTCCTCACAGCCTGAATCCCTTCCAACACCCTTTCAAACCCATCTCGCCTCGTCAGGGCTCGAAACCGCTCAGGCTTCAGGGTATCCAGGCTGACCGTGAACCGGTGCAGACCAGCCTGATAGAGCTCCCCAGCCTGATCTGCCAGGAGGATTCCGTTTGTGGTCAGAGCCAGATCGGTGATGCGTGGGTTCTCGCCCAACATGTTGAGGAACAACGGGACGTCCCGGCGCAACAAGGGCTCCCCGCCGGTGAGCCGCACTTTGTCCACGCCAAGCTCGGTGAACAAGCGTGTGAGGAGCGCCATCTCTTCAAACGTCAGAATGGTTTCCCGTGGCAACCATGCATAGTCCTCTTCAGGCATACAGTACTTGCAGCGGAGATTGCACCGGTCTGTGACCGAGAGACGCAGACTTTTCAGCGGTCGACCGAGGGTATCAGTGATATCTGGAACCGACTGAGCTTGTGACGGACCACTCATGGATGCTCTTCGACCCACACGTCGCCTTCTGGGGTCTGCTCCAGTTTCCAGATGGGAGTAATTTGCTTGAGTTCGTCGATGGTCCATTTGCAGGCCCGAAACGCCTCCGCTCGGTGCTCAGCCCCGACGACGATCAACACAATGTTCTCTCCAATCTCAATGGCACCGAAGCGGTGCAGAATAAGAACCTCGAGCACGTCGAAGTCCTTCAAGGCTCGTTGCCGAATCTCACGAAGTTTTTTCTGAGCCATGCCTTCGTAATGCTCGAAGGTAATTCCGCTCACATCGCGGCCCCTGGACCGGTCACGGGCCGTCCCTAGAAAGATGGCAATCCCACCGATCCGTTTGGAGCGGCTACGAACCCTGGCGATTTCCGCATCAATCGAAAAATCTTCGCGCTGCACCCGCACCAGCATCGTGTCGTCCGCAGTATTCGTTTCCATATGAGCACCACCTGCAAAGGGCGGGAGGAGAGCGATCTCATCACCCTCATGAACTTCCGTGTCCTCGTGGGCAATATCCTGATTGACTGACAGAAGTACTTTCTTTTTGTGAATCAGCTCCCCGAGCTGTGGGTAGGTCTGATCCAGCCTGGCAATCAGATCTTTCACCCGATGCCCTTCGTCCAAGGAAAGGCACAATTCACTCTGATTATGAACCAGGGTTTTCGTCAGCCCGAACAGCTTAATGGTCAACATGCTTGGCCTCAACCGACGCGGTTCGGAGCCTGAGGTTCGGAACGGAGATAGGCTCCGGACTTGCCGCCGGATTTCGACACGAGGAAGGCGTCTTCAAAGCTCATGCCCTTGTCTACCGCCTTACACATATCATAAATGGTCAACGCTGCCACAGAGACGGCGGTCATGGCTTCCATTTCCACTCCCGTCGGGCCGGTGGTTTTCGCTGTCGCCGTGACAGTAATGGAACAGCAGCTATTCTGATCTGGTTGGGGTTCTTCCTTGAAACTGATATCGACACTGGTAAGCAACACGGGGTGACACATGGGGATCAAGTCGGGCGTCCGTTTGGCGCCCATGACACCGGCAACTTGAGCCACGGCAAGTACATCACCTTTGGCAATCCCGCCACGGCGGATCAATTCCAGGGTTTCGGGCTTCA
>JBFJQA010000132.1:0-9225 GCA_041616875.1 Nitrospiraceae bacterium
CCCACAGCTTTAAGGTGCCCGCCTCTCTCTGTTGAGCGAAGACCACCTTCCAATTGTCGTAGCGGAGCCCGGTGAGGTCTCCGTCGTCGGAGAAGTAGAAAAACTCGAGACGAGGCCCCTTCTGCGTCTGGCCCGTCAAATAAGGTAGAAAGTTGTACCCGTCGAGGTGGACCTTGAAGGTCTTGTTACCGGCCTTGTGGCCTTTGAGGAGCTTCTCCTTAATGTCCGGAACTCCCGCGGCCGCGAGAAGCGTGGGCATCCAATCCATGTGCGACATAATTTCGTTGGAGACTGAACCGGGTTTGATCTTCCCCGGCCAACGCACCATGGCCGGAACCCGGTAGGCGCCTTCCCAGTTGGAGTTCTTCTCGTTCCGGAAGGGCGTCATGGCGGCGTCAGGCCAAGCATTCATGTGCGGCCCGTTGTCGGTACCATACATCACAATCGTGTCATCGGCGATACCCAGTTCATCGAGTTTCTGAAGTATTTGGCCGACATTCTTGTCATGGTCAATCATCGTGTCGTGGTAGAAACTTTGCCAACGCCCAGCCTGCCCAAGACTTTTCGGCTTGGTATGGGTGCGAAGATGCATGTGTGTAAAATTCACCCAGACGAACATCGGCTTGCCCGCCTTGTGCTGCTTCTCGATGAATTCCGTCGCGCGGCCGGCGATGTCGTCATCGATGGTTTCCATGCGTTTCTTCGTCAATGGCCCGGTGTCGGTGATCCTGCCGTCTGCAAAGCTGTGGATCACACCCCGTGGACCAAACTTCTTTTTGAAATCAGGAAACTCAGAGGCCTTCGGATAGTCTGGAAGCTCCGGCTCCTCCTCAGCATTCAGGTGATACAGGTTACCGTAGAACTCGTCGAAGCCATGATTTGAAGGCAGCATCTCGTCCTTGTCCCCTAAATGGTTTTTCCCAAACTGCCCAGTGGCGTAGCCGAGTGGCTTGAGTAGCTCGGCAATCGTTGGGTCTTCCTTGCGCATGCCGAGGTCGGCCCCCGGTAACCCGACCTTGCTCAGGCCTGTGCGGAAGACGCTCTGGCCGGTGATGAAGGCCGAACGGCCGGCAGTGCAGCTTTGCTCTGCGTAATAGTCGGTGAAGATGATCCCTTCGTTAGCGATTCGGTCGATGTTGGGGGTTCGGTACCCCATCACACCCTTGGTGTACGCGCTGATGTTGCTCTGGCCGATGTCATCGCCCCAGATGACGAGAATGTTGGGCTTCTTCTGATCTGCCGCCACTGCAGGTCCACTGATGATCATTAGGGCAACCAACCCTGCGACCATACTCAGCACTACTCGCTCAGCAATATCCATATTTCCCTCCACTATTGATTTGAATCCAGCGAACCAAAAATTCCGTCATAGGCCTTCACAGAGAACGACGCATCAGTCTGAGTGAGTATCACCTGACACACAAGACTAGCCGTAACGGGACCTCCGTTGCGTACGTTTCGACGCGCACAGGCATCTGTGGCCTTGTGGTTTAAAAGAAACATTCTGATGTACTTGGAGCCCTCAACGCAAATAATGAACTTGTAAAGACACTCGCTCTTTCTCAGGGGGAAACGTCAGGCGGTAGAGCAACTAGAGGGGTTAACTTGGGAGGGGTCGACGGGCATCAAGGCCGGCGAGTATGCCATATCGCTGAAGCATCAGTAAAGCATGCGATCAGCTCTCATCAAAACTCCAACTGAGCACCAACCCAGACATTTGTGCCTGTCACCGGATGCTCTTCAAAACTCTCCTTGCGATGCTGGCGCTGGACACCAGCTCTCATATGTGCCGCATCCGATAAAGCATAAATCAGAATGAAATCTCCTTGAAAGACATCCTCGTGCTCTCCATTTCGTACGTCTCCGGGAAGGTCGCTCGTCCAGTTATTGCGCTCGTAGTGGAGGCCGAATTCCATCTCCCACCGTTCTGTCAGCTCGACGCCAAGCTCTCCGGAAAAGAAATGATTAATATAGCCGACGTCGTCTTGAAACTGAGGCTCGTTTCGGCCATCCGCCACCCCCACCTCGTAGTGATACCCGAGCGTCAGTTCGACACGATGCGTGATCTGCCAGTCGACATGCGGGCCAATGGTCCAAAACTGGGTATCACGCTGAGAGAACGCCTCATTATACAGCCTGACACCGTAACGACCGAGTATACGGCCTTTCCAATGTTCTGCGAGCTGCTGCTCGAACACGGCAGACAGAAAGTGTGTGGTCACCCGCTCCTCGGCCAACTCCTCTGTCTCGCTCCGCTTGGCTTCATTCTCCCCCAGAAGCAGATTCGGTCCGAAAAAATAACGCAGCATGAAGGCGGTATTTGGCGTAAAATGTTGTTTGGCCCGGAGGCCTAATGATCCATGATTGAACTCGGGGTGGATGGCAAAGATGAATCCTTGCGTTCGCGCGTTCAGCTCGGTGCGACCCCATTGGGTCTCAAATTCGTTGTTGACCTGAAAGTCGGGCTCATACACCATATCGGCCCCAACCCCAAAGACCGCATCATCGAGGGCGGGCTGGGTCGGATCCTGGCCGAGTGACAACCGCCGGGTTGCCGAGAACAGTGCGGCATCATCGGTGCCATACAAGTAACTTTTTACCTCTCCAGACCACTCAGCACGGATAGGGGACACGAGACCCAGCAGACTTCCCGTGACAATTACACAACTAATGAGGAGGATCGTTACCTTCATTCGCCAACGGGCCATCTGAATGCGTCCATTCTTCCCTTCACCATCCGATGCTCAACCCAAGATAGGGCCCATGGATCGTCGTGCCCGATACGTCCACGAGGACGCCTGTATGACGGCCAGACACGAGACCCCCAGAAGACGACGTTTCAGTTTCATGAGACAAGATCTGAAAACGCCTTCTTGATCTGAGCCACCCCCGAAGACACATCACTTTCAAACGCAGTGAGTTTCTCTCCTGTGAGCAGCTTCTTTTCCTTGAGATCGTTCTTGAGCCGTTGAATTTTCGCTGCCAGCTCCTCTTTCTTCTCGTTAAATTTGGCCTGTTGACTCGCTTTCTCCATTTCAAACTGCGCCGCCAGCGCCTCCAGTTCGGCATCCAACGCATCTTCCGCGGCAATGAGTTCTTTCGTGACTGCCTCGGACACGTCACCGATTTCTTGGTCCGCACTGGCTACAAAGGATTTGATGGCGTTTTTGATTTTCTCTTTCTGTGCCTCATAGGCGTCCTTGGCCTCCGCCTTGCCCAATGCCAGCTGAACCTGGAGATGGTCCAAATGCGTCTTGATGGTGTTTTTGGTCGTCTCCGCAATCTGCGGTGACTTCTCGATTTCAGCCTTGAACTTTGCGAGTGTCTCCGCGAATTTTCGCTTCTGGGCCTCGAGTCTCTCCACGGCCTTCTCCTTGGATACACTGAGCTGCGCTTCCAGAGCCGTGGCATCCGCCTCCCACTTGTCCAGTTTGCTGTCGATTGTTTCCCTGATTTCGTGAATCGTCGCCATGGTTACCTCCTGTTATTGTTCAAAGAACACACACGCCGAGCGAGATCCTGGATGCCTCCACGTATGTGGACTATCATTCCTTGGTCGTATTCTGCGGCTGGGTCGCCTTCGCGACCGCCGCGCGCAGCGCGGCGGAGCCGGTGTTCTTGACCACACCCTTCTCAAGGATATCGATCGGCTTCACCTCGAGACCGTAATAGGCCTGGTTCCTCCCGTGCGAAGCCCTCACCACCGCTCCCCCGAGGGAGATACCTAAGTACCCACCCTTGGCCCGACCGAAGGAAATGATGTCGGCGCTCAGAGTCGGCGAGGTTCCACCCTTGAGCCCCGTGCCTTCAGAACCAGCCGCGAGGCTGGCATCCCCGCCGAGTTTGAATGACGAGTTGTAGAAGGATTTGAGGCCTCGCTCCGTCATGATCACCAACACCAGCTCCGAGGCATCACCACCCATCTGGAACCCGAAGCTGGCCCCTCCAATGTCGTAAAAAGCCGGTTCGCTCCACGGCACCGTGATGTTCTCACGTGCCAACAGCACCCCGTTGCCGACGGATGCCCCGATCATGAACGCTCCCCTCACAATCGAGGGCACGATAAAGATGCCTCGCGCGTATTGGGCCTTGGCATGAAACCATTCCATCTGCGGATCAGCGGCAAAATACTCGATGGTCAGCTGTGCATCGTCCACCAGTTGCTGCTGCACTTCCAACTCTGCAGCCCTGGCCGGCAGGATTATGGTGCAAAGCAACACCGCGGCGAACGCTAGGGAGCTCTTCAGTCTAGGGCTCACCATGGCATGGTTGTTCACCCTTCTCATGATGCGGTCTTACACGCACCGGGACTCACAGACCCACTCAAACCTTTCCACGGTCACGCGGGACCAGCAAATGAATCGAAAGCGCAGCTCGAACAGTGTTTGTTCTCTTTCCTGCTTCACCCCTGGCACGGACCTAATCATGCGGTGTGACTTCGGCACCTTTGGGCATGGTCTCCGAAACCCGGTGCGGAAATTTCTTGATCCTGAATTGGTGGCCTCGAAGCAGGTTCTGAAGCGGCGTAACCGCAAACAGATACGAATACATCGCGCCGAACTTCTCGCCCGGATCCCGTCTGACGTTAAAGGCATCCATAGCGGGAAGTCCGCCATGCCCACCTGGCTTGATGTGAATCTTATATTCGCGCCACCGCACGGCTCCCAGCGTCCCGCCGCTATAATGGAACATGTAATGGCGCCGTCCGTGCCCCTCACCTAGGAGCAGAAGGGGAGTTTGGTCGATCCCGTCGACGACGCGGTCATTGGGGATGCGATCCGAGCCTCCGGCTAATCTTGCCGCAGTCGTAAAAAGGTCAGTGACGTGAATGGTGTCGACAGGGTCTTGATTGGGCTCGATCATGCCTGGCCACCAGGCCATCGCGGGCACCCGCACACCGCCCTCCGTCACGTCGCCCTTGGCACCGCGGAGCCAGGAATAACCCGCGGTGGGCCAGAACGCATACATGGGTCCGTTATCGCTGTACCAGACCACCAGCGTGTTCTCGGCGATGCCTTCCTTCTTCAACGTATCCAGGAGAGATCGCACGTGCTTATTGTGCATGACCATCCAGGAGGCTTGCGCGTTGCGAGAATCGACAGATTTCTTGTCCTGGTACTCCGGAGCGGCGACAAGTTGCTGGGAATAGGTCGCCCAATAAATAAAGAACGGCTTGTCAGACTTGGCCTTCTCCGTGACGTAGTCCAGGATTTGCTCGGCCGATTCCTTTTCGAATTCGAGGAGGCCTGGCTCACTCGTCTCGTGCACCGGCTTGCGCTTTTCGCCCTTGCGGCCCCGATAGAAACCGGGCGTGAGGCTGATCCCACTGCGCTCCTTGTACTCTGCTTCCCCAGGGAACTCGTAAAATGTTGCACAGCCCGACGGCGTATGCGCTTTACACAGCTCACCGGCAGCCCTCCAGAGGTACGGCGCCCCATTGAAGAGGCCGTAGTACGCGTAGTCGTAGCCTTGGTTTTCGGGTGCCTGTTCTTCAAGCTCACCCAGGTGCCATTTGCCCCACATCGCCGTGTGGTATCCTGCCGCAGAGAGGACCTCCGCAACGGTGACTTCGTCCGGCGATAGCCCCTCGCTTTGGCCAGGCCAGAGCACACTCAGCAATCCGGTACGGACTGGGTGTCGGCCCGTATTGATGGCGATACGCGACGGCGTACAGGACGGCTCGGCGTAGGCTGCCCAGAAGCGCATGCCCTCATAAGCCATCTTGTCGAGTTCGGCCGAAGGCGTGCCGCGATGCTTGCCACCGCCCTGCCAGCCGAGTTCGCCCCAGCCGACATCGTCGGCGAGTATATAAATAATGTTCGGCTTCTTGCCGAATTTCTTCTCCAGCGCTTGGAGCTTCTGATCAATCTGCCTGTCCTCGGCCTCCCACTTCTGGGCATGTTTTTCTTTCGCAGCCAGAAACGGTGCGTCCGCCAGGTACGCGGAGGTCATCGTCGCCGGCACGATCAGCATTGCCAACGAGAGACACGCTACTGTCACATTCCGTGAAATTGATCTAGGATTCCTTCTGACCATCATTTGCTTCCCCCTTTTTTCGAAGCAGCCCCTCACCCTCCCCTCTCAAAGGGAAGAGGACATTGGGGCGGGATTAGCCGACTTTGTATCCACGACCCTCGAGACAGACGCCTCGGGCACGGTTATAGCCATCGAGGTTGGCTTGCTGCTGCTTGGCAGCTTGTTGCTGAGCAGCCTCCTTTTCCCTTCCACGCCGTCTCTTCTTCATGGCGCCTCCTCCCGCGCCGACCCCAGCACCGATTTTGGCCCCCTTTCCGGCATCTCCAGCAATGGCACCACCTATGGCGCCGAGGGCTGCGCCTTTCGCGGCACCGCCAACGACCTCACCACCGCCTGCCGACTCAGTGGCAATCGCCTGTTTCCCAGACTTGGTGGGGTCAAAGCCCGTCTGCTCCACCGCCCACTTGTGGCACTGAAATTCGTCAAGTTCCTGTTGTTCTTTGGTCTGTCCCTTTTGCGGATAGATGAACTGTTCCGCATCCGCGAAGGAAGCGGACAACACGCATGCGAGACCAAACGTGGCGGCGACTGGGAGTGTTCGAGACATGGTTCTACCTCCTTGATGTTTGAATCGCGGCACTCACTCTTCGAATTCATACTCGAGCCAGCTGCTTAGTCGGTGCCCTCCAGATAAGCCAACACCAGAAGGCGGCCTGCGAACTGTAGTGTCTTGATTAGTTAGGCGTCAAATCAGGACACCACAGCGGCAGCGGGCCACTGTCCTTTCGCTGGGGATGAGCTGATCCGGTCGCCGGTCGCCTTCGCCGCGGCGGTCCTCACGCCCGCGTTTGATCAGCCACCTCCCACCGACGCCAGGTGATGCCTGCCCCCCGAGAAAAATATGGGCTATTGTCCGCCAGATGGCAGCTCAAACTTCAGTTCTGGCCAGAAGGCCAGGCCCCCGGTGTTGATCTGAATGCTCTCATCGTCCTCGAACTCGGTCAGCTTGGCAAAGGCTGTTTTTGCAATGAATTCGTTGGTTCCGGTGATGCCTTTGAATGGCCCTGTCCCGTTAATAAAGGTGAAGGTTCCCCGACAGGTCAGGAGGTCCCCCGAGCACATCCATTTTGCATAGACCCTGTTGCCCTTCGGACCGGTCAGAATGCAACGGCCTTCTCCCGTCCGGGTCCCAGCCTCCAAATCCGCTTCCATCGTGCCCGGACACACCAACTCGGCCGCATCGAGGGCCCCAGTTCCATCACCAATGAACATGAAGCCGCTATACTGGCCAACAAACAGGGCTCGGCCCGGCTCAATTTCATAGATGTACCCGTCGCTCTCCCAGGCACCAGCTGCCAGAAGATCGTCGTCGTCATTAGCTTGCACGGACGCCACAAAACCAAACCCGAACAGACTTACCGCGATAACAGCTCGAAGAAACAAGATCATCTGCATCCTCCCTACTCTTGAACACAATTGTTGTATGTTGGTCAGCACGCTAGTGCGAGATGATTCAGTCACATGGTCCGGCTCAATCCGGCGTATAGGGTCTCGCTGCGAACGCCCGGATCGTCGCAGTGGCGGACACCCCGGCATCCGTCAGGGCATAGAGTGAGTAGCCTTTTTTCAGTTGACCGGAGCTTCCCTCGGCAGCACCCCCAACCTCGCCCGCTTTGGCCGCCGCTTCGGCCCCAGCCCCTGCTCCGAACTTGCCATCCGCGAGGTTGCGGAGGGCGTCTATGTCCTGAAAGATCATCACGAGCTTCAGGGACTTGGCGCCATATCCTGCACCAAGGTCAAGTCGACTCACCCGCAGGTAGGATCGCTTGCCGGTCGCCTTCTCCACCACCACGCCTGAGCCGACACCCGCCCCCACAATGGGTACTTTTACGACCTTTTGCTCAATGATGGCGTGGCCAACCGATTCTTCCAACTCCTTGCTGGTCTCCGGACTTTGCTCGGCAAGCTGGGCCAGGGTCTCCTTCTCGAGGGTGGCAAAGTAGTCGAGCTTCTCCGTTTCGGTTCCTTTGGGACCCGCGCAGGCGATGACGACGAGTGCGAGAACAATCGGGATTATGCCTTTTACCTGCGCGTCCCTGCGATAAACCAGGCTTATGCCTTTGTTAGTATTAACCATAAGATCTTCCTCCTTTCTTATTCCTGGACAGAATAAAATTCCACCTGAAGGCATTTGGAACTCGGGAAATCCCTTCCATGACGTTGGTGCGTTCCTAGTTAAGCAACCTAGATTCCCATAATGGCCTCTGAGCGTTTCTGCTGGGGGCCTGTCGGACGCATCTCATACACAGAGGTCAGAAGGCAGCAAGTCAGCGTTCCCTTCTTACTTGTTCAATTAATTCCATTCCATGGGTTTCGGGTATGGTGGCAAAGCGGATCAGTGGTTCGTGCTCGGACATCTCCATTAAGCCCAAAATTTTCTTGAATTCCTGAGATTGCATGTGTCGATTGAGGTCAGCTTGTGAAGCCCATTGTTCTGCGTAGACGAAGGCGTTTGTATTCTCAAGATCGATGGAAGCCCAGCACCCTAAACACCCGGACATTGCCCTTGTGTGTCCGACCAGAGAGTGAAGGGTTTGAATGACTTCTTCCCTTTTGTGTGGTGCGGAAAAGAATCGCAGAACCGTCCCAACCATGGTGTATTTCAATTCCCTCGGTGTTCTGGATAGCCCCCAGTCAGGATGTTATGTCGTGGGGCGACGCTGTCATTGGAGTGAATAGTACAATCTTCAGGCCAGCTTGAGCAGGCTGTGGCAGATACTCCGAATGTTTTGAACTACCAAGGGAATCCGAGAAGGGAGGAACAATTCAGATAGGGGAAACCTGGCAAGAGCTGACGATATATCGTTTTCCCTCCACTATTTCGTCAGTGTTTTGGAGCGGGAGTAATTCCCAGTTTGATCATCCTGGAGCGTAAGGTCGTGGGTTTGAGTCCCAGAAGCTCTGCTGCCCCGTTTTTACCGCTGACACGGCGTTTGGTTCGTTCCAGAACCGTCAGGATATGCTGTTTCTCTATCTCTTGGAGCTTGACCTCCTGTGTCGTGGCACTCGCCTCCTCGTGGGGGATGTCCACAACCAGCCTGCCATCTTTCGCTCGAATCATGGCTCGCTCGACCAGATTCCTGAGCTCTCGGATATTCCCAGGCCAGGAATATCCTTTCATTGCAGTGAAGCACTTTTCGGGAATGTGTGTAATGGTCTTACCCATTTTCTGCTCGAACTCCCTGACAA
>JBFJQA010000133.1:0-9202 GCA_041616875.1 Nitrospiraceae bacterium
GACCATGGATTCAAGGTGGAGAAATGGAACCTGCCAATAGGCCACGGGCCATGGAATACTGAGCCAGGGAATAGTTGGAAGGAAAGCGAAGGCTTTCTTCAAGCCATTCGCTGAAGGAAAGAGACAATCTACTCGGGCGAGGGGACTGGCTTGGCAGTCAGTTTCATGACGACCACATACAAGGCGCAGAGGAGGAGCGCAAAGCCTCCGACCAGGTACGATCGTTGTTTCAGCACGGAGACCATCTGAGAAGGATTATTGACGAGATCGGGTTGATCGCCGAGAACGCTTCCACCAAACCAGGCCAATACCCAACACCACAGCCCTGCGCCGATGACCGTCATGAGACTGTACACACCAAAGGGCATCCGAACCAATCCTGCCGGAATACCGATCAGATGGCGGACGACGGGCACGAGTCTGGCAAAGAACACACCACCGGCTTCATATCGTGCCAGCCACCGTTCGGCACGGAGCAGTTTACTTTCTGGACAGAAAATATACGCGCCGTATTTCACAAGTAATGGGCGGCCCGCCCATCGTGCGACCCAGTACGTCGCAGCTGCGCCGATGTAACTGCCGACCGTCCCGGCAACCACCACACCCCAGAAACTATATCGCCCCTGTGTCGCCCAGTAGGCAGCCGGGGGGATGACAATCTCACTGGGGATCGGGAACACGGAACTTTCTAACGCCATGAGGAGGATAATCCCCGGATAACCCCAATCATGGACCCACTGGAACCAGACCCCTACCCAATCCTGCATGCGTCACCCATTCCTCTCTTCCTCTTTCGTAACGTCAGCATTGTATCGACAAGATGCCCGGAACGCCAGCAGATCAACGTGGCTTTTCAGATGTACCCCCCAGTGTGGAATGCTCCCGGGGAAGCGGTGTGTGGCCGCAAACACACCTCACCACTCTTGAGACTTCATAGTATTCTCGCGTCATCCGGTGGCTGAAAACTTTTCTGATCAGAAGGCGGCACGACGGGCAGTGCGGGATCGACTCCACCGCGAGAACCTGGCTTGCTTCCCCTCTCCACCCCATGGGCGCATTACTGCCCGCTCCAGCAGGCATTCATTGGGATCAGGTGACGGCAAACCAATCCGTTGAGATGCCGGCACTGGAAGAGCTGAGACGCCCTCGAGCCGGCATTTGACCCTACGTCCCATGTGACAAGCCGAGCAGACACGGGGCAACACACCTTCCTGACCAACATCATAGGGAAACAGGGAAGTACATTTCATCTCTTGTGTTTTACACTGACGGTCCATTGTGCTAACGTTTTGTCATTCACCTGAAGCTTTACCACAGGGTTCGGTACGGAATAATTGGAACGCGCTTCACTGTGAGCCGGTCGCCTACCCCACCTCGATCATGAAGAAACAATCATCCCGCAGAAAAAGAGTTCGCCGCCGTCGATCTCGCAAACGACAGCAACGCATCCGGCGCTTTACCGGCGCTCGAATGTCGAATGAAAACCTGCTGTCCATGCGGTTTTCCAATCTCAACGTTCGTTGGGAAGGGACCTGGATCGAAGACTGCATTCGTGAACTCTATGCTGACCTCGAACGCCGCGGCATCAGGTTTCGTCCACATTTCTGGTTATCCAACGATTGGTTTTCGCCTGATGGTGTCCCCGGCATCGCGATTCCCTTCTACCTGGCCCATCCTCGGTTGATGCGCCTGGAACGCAGTCAGATGCTGGAGGTGGAGGGTGGGTCGCGGGAAGAGTTCATGAAGATCCTTCGGCACGAATGCGGCCATGCGTTTCAGCACGCGTATCAACTACAGCGAAAGCGTTCGTGGCAAAAGCTGTTCGGCAAATCTTCTCGAAAGTATCCGGACTACTATCGCCCCAATCCAGCCAGTCGGCGCTACGTCCAATATCTGCAGTGGTATTACGCTCAGGCCCACCCGGATGAGGACTTCGCAGAGACCTTCGCGGTCTGGTTCCAGCCACGGGCCGTTTGGCGTAAGCGCTACGAAGGTTGGCCCGCACTCAAGAAAATTGAATACGTCGACAAACTGGTAGAGGAAATCCGGGAAGAAACACCGGTCATCCGCACTCGCCTGCAAGTTGATCCCCTGCGCAAGTTGAGGAAATCCCTGCGCGAACACTACGAGGACAAAAAGAAGTTGTACGAATTGGGATTCCCCGCCGCGTTCGACCGCGATCTCAAGACGCTGTTCTCAGAGGAATCCAGGCACCGTGGCCGTGAGTTCGCCTCGACCTTTCTTCGACGGAATCGTGCAGAAATTCGAGGCCTTGTCTCACGATGGACCGGAGAGTATCAATTCACAGTGGACCAGGTGCTCAACGACATGATTGGCCGGTGTCGCGAGCTGAAGCTCCGCGCCATCGGCTCAGAGCGTAAACTCCGAATGGATTTCGCGGTGCTCCTGACCGTCAAAACCATGCAATTCCTCTACAACCGCAGAAACTGGGTGGCTCTATGAGGAAACTCCGAGTCCTGGTGCTCATGCACCCAGCCCTCGTCCCGCCCGAGACGCTGGATGGATATTCGGACAAAGAAATCTTTTCGTGGAAAACGGAATACGACGTGGTCTCAACGCTCAAGAAACTGGGACACGAGGTCCGTTCTCTTGGCCTGCAAGATGAATTGATGCCCCTCCGCACAGCCGTCACGGAATGGAGACCCCATATCGTCTTCAACCTCTTGGAAGAATTCCACGGCCTGGCTGAATTGGACCAGCATGTGGTCAGTTTCCTGGAACTGTTGCAGGTCAAATATACCGGCTGCAATCCTCGCGGATTGGTCCTCGCCCGGGACAAGGCCCTTTCGAAAAAACTGCTCGTCTACCATCGCATTCGAGTCCCGGCCTTCACGGTCTTCCCGCGGGGACGAAAGCCAAAGCGGCCACGAAGTCTGAGCTTTCCATTAATCGTGAAATGCCTGACTGAAGAAGCCTCCTTGGGTATCTCGCACGCTTCGATTGTGGAAAATGAGGACAAATTGGCAGAACGAGTGAGCTTTATGCATAACAGCATCGGGGCAGATGCAATCGTGGAACAATTTATCGACGGACGGGAAATCTACGTGGGCATACTCGGTAACGATCGGCTGGATGTGCTTCCCATCTGGGAGCTGACCTTCGAGAACCTCGCGCCAGGGGCTCCGGCCATTGCCACCGCCCGCGTGAAGCACAACCCGGAGTATCAGAAAAAGCACGGCATCATGCAACAGGCCGCGGTCGACCTTCCGCCCGAGCTTGCTCAACATATTATTAAGACCAGCAAGCGCATTTACCGCCTCCTTGAAATCGACGGATATGCCCGCGTCGACTATCGTCTGAGTCGAGACGGCGAGCTGTATTTCCTGGAAGCCAACCCCAACCCTGAAATCGCCGAGCGAGAAGAGTTTGCCTCAGCCGCCCAAGAAGCCGGCATTCCCTACCCAGAACTATTGCAGCGGATGCTGAACCTCGGCCTCGCCCGCCGCCGATACGCCAGGTAATCTTCACGAACATTCGCATCCACGGCCCTCTCGCTGCCCGTGGAGGTCAGATCGCCATTTGACCAGTCCCATAAGACCCTTCATAATGCCCCACCCGAGACTCTGTTGCTTCGCGATTCCGCCCCACATGTCACCGCCCTTGCGTGAGACCTTCCAGAATCTGTTTGGTGTTTGGCGTGATACCCGCCAAATTGTCCTGGTGGCGCAAACCGCGGCCATCTACGCGGCCGTGCTTATCCCGTTCAAGGTTGGCATCCCGCTCATACCAGGGTTTGCTGAATTACGTCCCGCCAATGCCTTGCCCATTGTCGCGTCCTTGTTGTTCGGCCCCGTGGCCGCCTGGGGAGCGGGGTTCGGTAATATCATTGGCGATTGCTTTGGCACCTTAGGTCCGGCCAGTCTGTTCGGCTTCCTGGGGAACTTCGCCTACGGGTATGTTCCCTATGTGCTCTGGGGCCGCTTAGGCTTCCTTTCCTCAGGATTAAGTCCCGTACCCCGTTCCTGGCGTCAGGCCCTGGAGTTTGTCGTCATCTGCCTGGCAGCTTCCCTGGCTTGCGCCGTGATCATTGCCTGGGGGGTCGATCTCCTTGGCTTGGTTCCTTTCAAAATCTTGGCCATCGCGATTTTTGCCAATAACTTTGTGATGGCGCTGCTGCTCGCGCCTCCGCTACTTGTGTTCCTGTACCCACGCGTGACACGGTGGGGATTACGGTACGAAGATATCAGAACATCGCTGAGGCAAGGGGCGAATGGCGAGCGGCAGTGGGAAGACGCGCCACTGCCCCTCCTCATACATCAGTCCTCTCCGAGCCCCTTTCTTCACGTTCGATCCGCCAGCTTTACCTACCAAGGCTCGCAGAGTGCTGCCCTGAACGGTGTGACCCTCTCCGTACATCGAGGCGAGTCTCTCGCTGTCATGGGTCCGAGCGGGTCCGGAAAGTCCACGCTCTGCTACGCCTTGAACGGCCTGATCCCTCATCAAATCTCTGGCCGATGGTCCGGTCAGGTCATGGTCAATGGAGTGGATACCAGGAGCCAGTCGGTCTGGCAGCAAGCCGGTACGGTTGGACTGCTGTTTCAGGACTTCGAAGCTCAGCTCGTCTCGACCAACATTGAAATGGAGTTGACCTTCCCCTTAGAACATATGGTCGACGGCGCCCAACCCCCAACCTCCTCGGACCTCCGCCGGCGCGTCGCCCAAACGCTTGATCGGGTCGGCCTCTCCGGTCTTGAGCGCCGGGATCCGCTTTCCCTGTCTGGTGGACAACGGCAACGCCTGGTCATCGGCTCGATCCTCATCCGAGAGCCAGCGCTGATCGCACTGGACGAACCCTTGACTGACCTGGATCCAGAGGGCCGGCGGGCGCTGGACACCCTCCTCACCACCCTGAGACAAACCGGCGCCGCACTACTGGTCGCGGAACATGATTCTGAGGAAGCGATACGTGCCGACCGAGTCTGCGTCCTGAATGAGGGGAAGGTGGCATGGGAGGGAACGCCTCGCGAGTTATTTGGCCGTCCCGATCAAGAAGAACTCACGAAGCAGCTCGGCATCAGCCCCTTGCCTCTCGCCGCGTGTTTCACTGACCTAGGCCTGACTCAGCTTCCCATCCTGTTAGAGGAGGCATGGGAGGTGGCCGGAGAGCTGGGGTTAACGGTATTACCCTCCGACTCTGCTGCGACACAGGCCGCCGGCCAGCCGCCATCGTTCTCATCACCTTTGGCTCGCGCACGCGTGGTCGTTGATGTGCAACAGGTCTCCTACGAATATGAGACCGGGCGGCCCGCCTTGACGGAGGCCAACCTCACCGTTCGCCAGGGTGAATTTGTTGCCATCCTGGGGCGAAACGGTTCGGGAAAGAGCACCTTGGCAAATCTGATCAATGGGCTTCGCACACCGACCATGGGAAGAATTCTGGTGGAGGGTCACGATACGACATCCCTCACGCCTGGCCAACTGGCGGCCGCGGTGGGGCACGTCTTTCAAAACCCCGACCATCAAATCTTTTCCGAGACGGTCGAGACAGAGGTGTCTTTCGGGGCGCGCAATCTCGGTTGCGGCCCGGACGAATGCGAGCGTCGGGTGACCGCGGCGCTTGATGCGGTGGGCCTGAATACACCAGCAATCCGATGTCGCGACCCTTTCTCCTTAACCAAAGGTGATCGCCAACGAGTCGCGGTTGCCTCCGTCTTAGCGGCCCGACCAGGCATCCTGATTTTTGATGAGCCCACAACCGGATTGGACGCCCGCGAAACTACCCGTATGCTGGATATGCTCAAGCGGCTCAACAACGAGGGCCATACCATTCTCATGATCACGCATTCCCTGTCCCTGGTTGCCGCCTACGCCCGACGGTGCGTCATCGTGCGAGACGGCCAGATTCAAGCCGATGGATCAACGCGCCAAATCTTTGCCCACCTGTCCAAGCCGGAAGTATCTGACTTAACCGGCCTTCAGGTGCCGGAGCTGACTCGCTTCACCACCCGGTGGGGCCAGACGCTGTTGACTGTCGAGGAAGTCAAAGCGGCCCTCAAGAAGCCGTAAGACGAGCTACGAACATCATGAACCATTACTTTCTTTTTCTTGATTCGGACTCATGGCTCCACCGATTGGACCCGCGGACGAAGGTGCTTGGTCTCTTAGGCGTATTCGTCGTCGCCCTGGCCTTTTCGGATCCTCGGTATCTTCTGCTACCAACCAGCCTGGTGTTGGTGCTGATTGCCTCCGCCCGAGTGATGGAGAACCTCAGAAAGGTCTGGATCCTGCTCGTACTCTTGTTCCTGTACTGCGTGTTCCTCTGGCCCCTGTTCGTCATCGGACGGACTCCCCTGGTGACGGTCGCCGGGCAGGTCGTCACCACCGAAGGGGTAGAATTTGGGTTGGGGATGGGTGTTCGGCTGGATCTGATGCTCCTGGGAGGAATCCTTCTCCTCTCGACAACGACAATTGAAGAGTTCACGCTGGCACTTGAACGCCTCGGTCTCCCTGCCTCGATGGGGTTCGCTCTGTCGCTCGCATTCCGCTGGGTGCCCAGCCTGATCCGATCAGCGACGGTGATCGTCCAGGCCCAACGTGCCCGGGGGCTTGACCTCCAAGGAGGCCACCTCTTGGCCAGGTTGCGACGCTATCCCCCGCTGCTCGTTCCCTTAATTGGGCATCAGTTTCGCCAGACCAAGCTCCTGGCCATGGCCTTGGAATCAAAAGGATTCGGACCCGGAGCCCACCGTGTTGGCTTGCTGGAACTGCGAATGCAGCCCAAAGACGTCCTGATTCTCATGCTGACGGCGATCCTGGTCGGCTTCTGTGTATGGCTGCGTTTCCAAGGGCATGGAGTCATCAACGTGCAGTTTTAACGGGCCACCCGGTGCAGTGGCGTTGCTTGTGGAGGAGCCTGTCATGAAACACGATGCGACCAATGGTTCAGACGATTCGAGCCAGGCTGATCAGAAATCCAGTGGCACTGGTCAGGCCACCACGCGGCGAGACCCCTCCCGTCCACAAGAAATGTCTACAAGGCGCCAGATGGTAGACCGAAGGGCTGTGCTGATCGGCGGGGCCTCCCTGGTGGGACTCACGGCCGCCCGGCTCCTCGTACCCCAGGCCTCTGGAGGGACAACACACAGTCGCAATGTCCGAGACGACCCAACCCGCATCCCTGGCGCCATGGCACGCTCCTATGGCGAACGCTCTCCCTTTGAAACGACGAGCCGGCTCACCGCAGCTCAACGCTCACTGACCCCTCACCAAAACCTCCACGGAATCGTGACGCCGTCAGCGCTGCATTTCGAGCGACATCACAACGGTGTTCCCGACATCGATCCCTCACGCCACCGTCTCCTGGTCCACGGACTCGTCGATCAACCGATGATCTTCACCTTGGATGACCTGACGCGCTTGCCCTCGACCAGTCGGCTGGCCTTCATCGAGTGCTCCGGCAATTCCGGGAAGGAATGGACAGGCCCGAAGGGCCACACGGTCCAAGAGACCCACGGGTTACTGAGCACCAGCGAATGGACGGGTGTTCGTCTCAAGATCGTTCTCGATCACGCAGGCGTTCGTCCCGAGGGCACGTGGATGCTGGCCGAAGGCAGCGACGCCGCGGCGCTCACTCGGAGTATTCCTCTCGCGGAGGTGATCGACGAGGCTCTTCTGTGCTACGGCCAAAATGGAGAGGCCCTTCGCCCGGAGCAAGGCTATCCCCTACGCCTCCTTCTTCCCGGATGGGAAGGCAGCACCAATATCAAATGGCTCCGTCGGCTTGAGGTAGGCACTGCACCATTCATGACTCGTGAAGAGACTTCAAAGTACACGGACTTGATGCCTGACGGAACTGCTCGCCAATTTACCTTTGTCATGGAGGCGAAGTCGGTAATTACCGCCCCGTCGGGAGGACAGCACATCCACCCAGGATTCGTCGAAATCCGGGGATTGGCCTGGAGCGGAAGGGGTCGGGTTGCCAGGGTAGAAGTCAGTACCGATGGAGGTCATGATTGGCAGACCGCGCACCTGCAGGAACCGGTTCTGCCAAGGTGTGTGACGAGGTTTCGGTTCCCGTGGCGCTGGAATGGCCAGACCGCACTGCTACAAAGCCGATGCACCGATGAGACTGGCTATGTGCAACCGTCGCGTCAGGCCCTAGTGGATGTGCGAGGGACCCGTTCCTATTATCACTACAACGGCATTCAACGCTGGCGTGTTTCGAGGAATGGGGAGGTCACGAATGTCTAGATCTGCGCTTTGTGTCGTGCTGCTCGGAGGACTTACGTATCTAGGGAGCGTGGGGAGTTTTGCGGAAACGTCGTCACCGGGGGTTCCATACGACTACGGAATTGGCCGTCCCGCGACCGCGACCGACATCAGACCCTGGGACATTGATGTGTCACCAAACGGCCAAGGACTCCCTTCCGGGAGCGGGACCGTGCAGATGGGACGACAACTCTACCTGGAACGATGCGCCTCCTGCCACGGCAAGAATGGCCGGGAAGGACCAATGAACAAACTCGTGGGCGGCCAGGGCACCTTGAATTCACCAAACCCGGTGAAGACCATCGGCAGCTATTGGCCCTACGCCACCACGTTGTACGATTATGTGTACCGCGCCATGCCCTTCGGCGCCCCACAATCGCTGAAACCCAACGAGGTGTACAGTATCGTTGCGTGGATCTTATACCAAAACGGTATAATCCGGGAGGACGATGTGATGAACGGTGACACCCTTGCCGCCGTCAAGATGCCCAATCGAAACGGGTTTGTGCCCGATCCTCGACCGGATATTCTTGCGCCCACACGACGGTGAAGTGACCCGTGTTCTTGACCCCCTCCCAGGCCCCGCTATGGTCTCCAAGTTCTCGAGGATTTACCGGTATTTTTTGCGACCATTAAAGAACTGAATAGATTGATCTCCTGAAGGTCTTCATTGTGGAGCTCTTCCACTCCCAACGCCAACGTCCAAGAACAATCATCCTCCAGCTAATGCTCATGGCCATAGGGTGAGGTCTGCCCTATGCCCCACCTCCCTCTAGACTGATTATGGGATAGTTGTTTCTCCCTTAGTCCAGCGGTGGCACCACCCCGGCAAATCTCAGCATATCGGTCATACGGTATTCCCCGATCGTCGCAGACGGCAACACCGGTTTCCAAGCCGGACGGTTAGCCAGATAGGAAGACCGATCGGCCTTCAGAAGGCCGATGAAGACTTCGCCGACTATGCGGCTGCCGA
>JBFJQA010000134.1:0-9111 GCA_041616875.1 Nitrospiraceae bacterium
CCTTCGGCCGACGAGCTCGAGGCCCCGGGCGAGCGGGCTTGACACGCAAGAAGATTGTCGATTGCTTTGTCGTCCGTCCTCTTCCTGGAACCACCTGGCCCAAGCTCGATCAGGAACGTTTCACTGACGAACTGACTCTGTTGATTCGGCTCCTGGATGACCATCGATTCCAAGATGCCCGTCGCCGCGTCAATCGACGATTAGTCGAGGTACTCGCGCGAACCCGTGGTGGGTTTTCTGGCCTGTTAAACCCGGTTCATATTCGATTCGACAATCAGCAGTCTCTCTACGACACCGTCATGAGCATCCGCTCGGCGGACACGCCAGCGTTTCTCTATGCCTTCTCGAATGCCCTGGCCATGCGAGGCGTCTACATTCACAAGGCCCGATTTGAACACCTGGGCACCGAACTCCACGATGAGTTTTATATCCGGGATCGTCACGGCAAGAAGATCACGGACGCCGACGTGCTTCATGAGCTCAGAATTACAGCGGTGCTGATGAAACAGTTCACACAATTTTTGCGAGGCGCTCCAGACCCGGCCAAGGCCATCGAACACTTCGATCAATTCCTGGACGTGATCTTAAAAGAGGCCGGACAGGCCACGGGGAAGAAAGCCTTGGCTTTCTTGACCAAGAGAAATTCTCTCGATCTGCTGGCACGGCTCCTCGGTACCAGCGACTTTCTCTGGGAAGACTTTCTCCGAAAGCAACACGTCCATCTTCTTCCATTTCTGGAATCGTACCAGCGACTTCCGCTTATCCGACCCCGCTCGGCGCTGATCAAAGGCCTCCGCTCCGAATTGGCGAGGGCCAGGAGTGATGAGCAACGCCAACGCAGGCTGAATGCGTTTAAAGATCAGGAACTGTTCCGAATTGATATGAAGCATCTTGCCGAACCGTCGACCTCACTGGGTGAGTTCTCACAAGCCCTCACGGAATTGGCAGAGGTCGTCCTCGATCACACGGTCCATGCCTGCTCACAGACTCTCTCTCAGCAATGTGGAACGCCCAAATTAGCTAATAGAAAGCCCTGTCCATTCACGGTGCTTGGAATGGGGAAGTTTGGCGGTCGTGAATTGGGCTACGCCTCGGATATTGAGGTCCTCTTCGTTTATGGCGGCCCAGGGTCCACTTCCGGGCGTCGCCCCCTGGACAACAGCGAGTATTTCGAACGACTTGCCCAGGAAATCCTCAAATGGATCGAGGCCAAGCAGGAAGGCATTTTTCATATCGATGTGCGGCTACGGCCGCACGGAAACAAGGGACAATTAGCAAATACCTTGGAGGAGCTTGGCCGATACTACAGCCCGTCTGGATTCAGCGCGCCATTTGAGCGACAGGCTTTGATTAAGCTCCGGTGGGTCGCGGGAGAACGCACCCTGGGTCACGAGGTTGAACGGTTACGTGACCGCGTGGTGTACAGCAAGGCTCCCTGGGATCTCGAGGAGGCATTGGAACTGCGACGCACGCAAATTCGAGAGTTAGTCGCGCCGGGACAGACAAACATAAAATACAGTCATGGCGGGCTCATCGACATCGAGTACGCGGTGCAATATCTCCAGCTTCTGCACGGCCATCGGCACCCCGAATTGAGAACGCCCAATACACTCGAAGCCATCGAGGCCCTAGGGATTCTGGAAATTCTTCCCAAGAAGGATGTGACCGCGCTGCGGGAGGCCTACGTGACGTTTCGGCTGGTGATTGACGGCCTCAGAATTGTCCGCGGCAATGCCAAGGATCTCGTCCTTCCCCCAACTGACTCCGAGGCGTTTGTGTTTCTGGCTAGACGGGTGGGTTACTCCGCTGAAGACTGGCGTGTCGGGGCTCAGAACTTGGGGCAGGACCTCGCCGAGCACATGGCCCGAGTCAGCGAGTTTTCTCGTCGGCACTTCGCTGGAGCCTAGGTTTGGCCTATTCAATGAATGCCCCCCATTTTAGGCCGTACTTGAATAATGAAGGAGACACACAACAGCCTGGCCACGCTGCCGAGGACTTCGGGCTACACTGACGATTGAGAACCCAGAGCTAGTCTGTGTGTTATGGCTCCCCGCTTTCCGCGAGCGGGGTCTCCCCCGTTAACCAGTTCATCGCTTCTTCAAACTCGGCGAATGCGCGCACCGAGAACCCTCGATTCCTGGAGCAGACCTCAAAAAACTGTGTTTTGACGAAATTATCGTCCAATTGGTCGAGCACCGCGATTTTTCTCTTGTGAATCAATTCCTTATGTCTGACCATTTCTCCAACGAGGGTATAAATGTCGGTAATCGACGTATGGGAATCCGCGTCTCGTATGTCAATCAGGAAGTCAAAGTCGGCTATTCGGGACTTGACCGATACGAGCTCATCCAGGATGTGTTTGCTGGTGTCAAAGTCTAACGCACCCGACACGTTGGTCCGCAAGAAATCCTTCGCGTGAATGACTCTCAGATCCCACGACATGTGGTTGCCTCGCCATCGCTGGACTCCACCTCTTATGCTCTTATGTCAACGTGTCCTTGGTTGGGAGCCCTACGGAGAGATTCAATTCATCTCACGCCAAGAACCTGCCATCACCATTCAGAGATAGGAAGACCGGGATCCCATGTTAGATCCCGGCCGCCTGGAATTCACAAGCAACGATAGAAAATCTCAGAATAGAGACTCTCCTCCTCCTACTTTCTATCTAGGTCGCCGCCTTTCGAGTAGCCCCAGTGTCTTAGACATCATAGTACATAAAAAACTCATGCGGATGGGGACGGAGCCTCAGTGGATCGATTTCACGCCCACGTTTATAGGCAATCCAGCCCTCAATGAAGTCCTCGCTGAACACGCCGCCCTTGAGTAAGAATTGGTTGTCACTTTCTAAGTTCTTGATGGCTTCATCTAGGCTGCCGGGCATGTTGCGAATCCGAGCCGCTTCTTTCGGTTCAAGGTCATACAAGTCTTTATCCATCGGCTCGCCGGGATCAATTTTGTTTTCGATTCCGTCCAAACCCGCCATGAGCATCGCCGAGAAGGCCAAATACGGGTTGGCGGCGGGATCAGGAAACCGAACCTCAATTCGCTTGGCTTTTGGGCTCGGCTGGTACATCGGAATCCGAACTGTGGCAGAACGGTTTCGACTCGAATATGCCAGCAACACCGGGGCCTCAAACCCTGGTGTGAGCCGTTTGTAGGAATTCGTGGTTGGATTAGAAATCGCGGCAATCGTTGGGGCGTGCTTGAGGATCCCGCCAATGTAATAGAGGCATAACTGCGAGACCCCGGCATATTCTTTTCCTGCAAAAAGAGGTTTCCCGTCTTTCCAAATACTCTGATGGGTATGCATGCCTGACCCATTATCACCAAAGACCGGCTTCGGCATAAACGTCGCCGTTTTATTGTGACGCAGAGCGACGTTCTTGACGATGTATTTGTACATCATCATCTTGTCCGCCATTCTCAACAAGGAATCGAAGCGGACATCGATTTCGGCCTGACCGGCCGTTGCGACCTCATGGTGATGCTTTTCTACTTGGATTCCAGCTTTCTGCATTTCCAACACCATTTCAGTCCGGATGTCCTGCTGCGTATCGGTAGGGGACACCGGGAAATAGCCTTCCTTATGCCGAGGCTTCGACCCCAGGTTTCTCCCCTCTCGCCCGGAATTCCAAATGCCTTCATCCGAATCCACGTAGTAATAGCCGCTATGGCTGTCCTGATCATATCGGACATGGTCAAATACGAAGAACTCCGCTTCTGGTCCCCAGTAGGAGATATCCCCGATTCTTGTGCTCTTGAGGTATCGTTCAGCCTTCTGGGCTATATACCGCGGATCCCGATCATAATTTTGCCTGGTGATGGGATCCACAACATTGCACACGAGACTCAGGGTCGGCGCCTCGACGAAGGGATCCATTACCGCCGTATTGGGATCAGGGATTACCAACATGTCGCTGCTTTGGATGGCCTTCCACCCTCTGATCGATGACCCATCAAATCCTGACCCATCCTTAAACAACCCCTCATTCAACTCCTCGATGGGAATCGAGAAATGTTGCCAGATTCCCACATAATCTACAAACTTTAGATCGACGACCTGAGCCTTATTTTTTTTGGCAAAAGCGATGACTCCACGGGCATCCATTAGAACCCTCCTTTCATACCGTATGAAAAATGGCAGTTGTCATGAAACACACGGCTCCCAACGCCTGTATGCCTCAAGTCGGGAATCGATTTCTTTGACTATCGAGGAACGGATATTCTCCAATCGCTCCGGATCTTCAATTTTCAGGCCGTCCGTATCGGTCACGTAAAACACATCGGCAACTTGGTCGAGTCGAGTGGAGATCCGCGCGGCATGGATCGAGAGCCCCAGCGTAAACATCGCATGGGTGATGACGTAGAGCAGCCCCTGTCGATCCTCAGCAAACACATCGACAATGGTAAAGTGATCTGAGGTCTCATTGTCCACCTGCACTTCGGTCGGCTGCCGGTGAGCGGGTAAGGTTCGCCCTGAAGTAAGCCTGTGACTTCGGGCCAGTAGGTGCTCGACACTATCCTCTCCCTTGAGAATTCTGACAATCGTTCGGGCAATACTGTCTAGCCGTTCGACCGGCGGCTTCCCCGAATGATCGGGGTCCCGAACTTGAAAGCTGTCCACGACAATCCCGTCGCTCCTCGTCAAAATTTGGGCATCCAGAATCCGGAGCCCCTTCGAGGCCATCACTCCCGCAATCTTGGAGAACAAGCCCGGAGTCATGTCGTTGTAGGTGACGACGGCGTATTCGCAGGTTCCCAGCGCCTCGTTAAACCCATCCTCGACCAACACCTCACCGGGCGTCAAACGTTTGATGGCCGCTAAGTGCACCGCGATGCGGCTCGGTGGCGTTCCGTAGGCATAACGCAGAGGGAACTGCTCAAGCTGGGATTCAACCCAGGACTGCTCTACCCCTGCCATCCCTCTCAACACCGATTCTCCAGCGACCTCCCTCGACACCCGTTTGAGCCCCCCGGGCCCGAAGTCTGTTTCACGCTGGCCAGACACCTCCGGGAGAGCGCGCAGGTACAATTCAATCAACAGAGATTCCTTCCATTTGGTGAGCACACCTGGCCCCACCGCGGCGATGTCGGCCGCAGTGAGGACGAGGAGTTTCCGGAGAACCTCTGGCGTTCCCACTGCCCTCACAAATGGCAGCAGAACCTTTTCGTCATAGGGATCACGTCGAAACGCCGTGTGGGCCATGAGGAGATGACGATGCACGAGAAACGAGAGGGTCCGCGATTCTTGTTCATCAAAGCCCAGACGCGAAGCGGTATCTTCGGCGATCGCCTTGCCGACCTCACTGTGGTCCTCTTTCAGCCCCTTACCCAGATCATGAAGCAAAATGGCCAGGTGCAATAAGTCCTTCCGATGGATCTCCCGAGAGACTTCCCCGATCACTCCTTTGTCGTCAAGCATGTCTTCTGCTTTCGCCACGGCCAGTAAGCTATGCTCGTCGACCGTGTACTTGTGGTACTGATTAAACTGCATCAAACCCCGGACCCTCGCGAATACCGGAATGATTTTCTCCAGCAGATGGGCACGGTGCATGGCCTCGAGCGTAATCGCCACAGCCCCTTGGTGAGCAAGGATTCCACGAAACACACTGCTGACCGTCGGCGTTCGAAAGGCCTCATCAGGCACGGTCGCCACATGCTGATGAATCTCATCGAGCAGGCTGGTCTCGATCTTGAGTTTGTGAGTTTGGGCCAATTGGAACAATCGCAGCACCTGCTCAGGGTTCTCCAGGACACGGCCTTGTGCTTCCGCAGGAACCGTGAGGTGCTGGCCAGCAACGACAAAATGGCCGTCCAGCTTGGTTGGAGGTAACCATCGGGCAAGACGTCCGAATAGAGATACCCCTCGACATCGGTCTACGAATCGGTCCAGCGCTTCGTGGAGCCCCCGTGTATGCCGATAGTACTGCTGCATGAACTGTTCGACTGCCAGAAGGTGGGCATGCTCCCGAAATCCAAATTGCTCTGCAAGCCAGACCTGTTCATCGAATCCCAGAATCTCCTGGGCCATCCCCGCATGAAAATGGAGGGCGGCGCGGACCCGCCAAAGAAATTCCTGGGCATCCGACAGCGTCGTGTAATCCTTCCGCGAAAGGACCCCTCGATCGGCCAGTTCCTGGATGGTCCCAACCTGATGTTTCGCCATCCCGATCCACTGGAGAAGATGCAGGTCTCGTAAGCCACCCTGACTTTTCTTCACGTTTGGCTCGAGGATGTAGACCGTCTCTCCGAACTTCTGGTATTCGCGCCCGCGCTCCTCCAATTTGGCGTGTATAAACTGATCCGGACGACGCCTGGCAACCCGTCCCCAGTATCGGCGCTGAAACTCCTGGAATAACTCAGGCGCACCGACCAAGTACCGGGCTTCCATCATGGAAGTCCTGATCGCCAAGTCGTTTGTGGCGAGCTGGAGACAATCCTGAATAGTTCTGACGCTGTGGCCAACTTGAAATCCGAGATCCCACAAATGATGCAGCACTTCGCGCGACAACAGCGGGACCGCCTCGCCGCCTTCCGGCCTGAACAAAAACATGACATCAATATCTGAGTACGGGGCTAGTTCACGGCGCCCGTACCCACCCAAGGCAACCAGACAGCAATGCCTCATGCCCGCGGTCGCCCCTGTTTCACCCAGCTGGCGCGTCGCATTGCGATACCGGCCGATCAGGAGGCCATCGACGAATTCCGTAAAGGCAGAAACGATCTCCCTCCCCGAAGCCCCCTCAGCTAACCGCTGAGCCAAGGTACGGCGATGTTCATGTAAGGCGCTACCGGAAGACGCCAAGCCTGAGCCCCCAAGGACTCCGACCGGTTTCTCCATGTCATGCTGAGACGTCACAGTGCGCTATCTCCGGTTTCACCTGTTCGAATTCGAATGGCCTCACTGAGGTCACGGACAAAGATCTTGCCGTCTCCGATACTGCCCGTCTTTGCTGTCCTGGTAATTGTTTCGATCACTCTTTGAAGCTGGCTGTCAGGTACTGCGACTTCCAGTTTCACCTTCGGCACAAATTCAATCGTATATTCCGTTCCCCGGTACGTTTCTTTGTGCCCCTTTTGACGTCCAAATCCCTTCACCTCAGTGACCGTCAACCCATGAATGCCGATTTCAAGCAAGGCATCCTTGACTTCATCCAATTTAAAAGGCTTGATTATGGCCTCGACCAATTTCATCTATCCACCTCCTTGAGCGAGTCAGGCACGATCTGATGCCATCCCTCGCATATCCTCGTTCAGTCAGAATGTGCGGCCGTTCCCATCTGGATTCCCTGTTAGGAATAGGCGCGCTCATTATGCTGGCTAAGATCCAATCCAGTGACCTCGTCTTCAGCAGACACACGTAACCCAACGGTCACGTCGACGATTTTCAAAATGACATAGGTCCCAACCACGCAGAACAGCACGGTAGCCAGCACCACGACAGCTTGTATACCAAACTGGGCAGGATTCCCGAAAAACAGACCATCGACGCCTCCCACGGCCTTGGAGGCGAACAGACCTGTCGCTAGAATGCCGAACACCCCTCCAACTCCGTGGATTCCCACGACGTCGAGCGAGTCATCATAGCCAATCTTCCCCTTCCACACAACGGCGAAATAGCACAAGGCACCAGCCACCAGGCCAATCAGCATAGCCGAGAGGGGACCGACAAATCCTGCGCCTGGTGTTACGGTCGCGAGGCCGGCGATCGCGCCTGATGCCGCGCCAAGCACCGTCGGTTTCCCCCGATGGGCCCATTCGGCCAGTGTCCAGGTCAACACAGCCGCAGCGGCGGCCGTGTGCGTCGCCACGAAGGCGCTGACCGCGCCTCCATTGGCCCCCAAGGCACTTCCCGCATTGAACCCAAACCAGCCGAACCAGAGCAGGCCGGCTCCAAGCACCGTCATCGGCAAGTTGTGCGGCGCCATATATTCGGTGCCATACCCGCGGCGAGACCCCAACACAAGCGCGCAGACCAACGCCGCGAAACCGGAGCTGATGTGCACAACCGCTCCGCCGGCAAAGTCAAGCGCGCCCATCTCTCCCAGCCAGCCACCACCCCAGACCCAATGCGCCAGGGGGGAATAGATCAGAACCGACCAGAGCACAGCAAACATGAGGAGCGCGCTGAACCGCATGCGTTCGGCAAAGGCCCCGGTGATAAGCGCCGGCGTGATGGCCGCAAACATTAACTGAAACACCATGAACAATTGATGTGGCACAGTCGAGGCATAGCTGGGATGGGGATCCACCCCTACCCCGGCCAATCCCACCCATGCTAAGCTTCCGATCACTCCGCCCACATCCGGCCCGAAAGCCAGGCTGTAACCAATCAGAATCCACACCAGACTGACCACGGCTAGAATGATGAGGCTGTGCATGATCGTGCCCAGCACATTCTTCGTGCGGACCAAGCCGCCATAAAACAAGGCCAGCCCCGGAACGACCATGCATAACACCAATGCCGAGGAGGTGAGGAGCCATGCTGTATCTCCCGTATCAATTTTCGTCGCTTCCTGAGCCCAGGCGCTGGATGCCCCGAGGACAACCAAGCCAAGTGTCCCAAGCAGTATCAGCTTATACCGCAAATTCGAGTTCATGCCCCTCCCCCTCATGATGGTGTATTCAACGCCATCTGTTCGGCATGCCCGTTCTCAGATGGCCCTGTCGCTCGTGTATGGCTCATGTGTATGCTCGTTCGTTGTGTTGACTGAGGTCCAACCCGAGCACTTCCTCTTCTGACGCAATTCTGAGTCCGACCGTGCTGTCAATGACCTTGAGAATCACGAACGTCCCGACCAATGCGAAGACCCAGGTTGCGACGACACCGATAACTTGAATCACGACCTGACCCGGATTACCAAAGAATAACCCCGTTCCACCCCCAACACTCGCAAACAAGCCCGTCGCAATCGCCCCCCAGGTCCCTCCAACGCCGTGGATGCCAAGCACATCAAGGGAGTCATCATAGCCCAGCTTATCTTTCCAGAGCACCGCGAGATAACAGAGGATCCCGGCCCCTATGCCGATCCAGATCGAGGAGACCGGGCCGACGAATCCCGCCGCAGGCGTAATCGCCACAAGTCCGGCCACGGCTCCACTGACCGCTCC
>JBFJQA010000135.1:0-9050 GCA_041616875.1 Nitrospiraceae bacterium
TCACAACGGGGCGACGCTAATGAGGCGGTACGCTCATTTGAGTCCTTCTCATCGACAGGACGCCGTGGAGGACGTCGCGAGGTTTGGCAAACCCGAATGACAGCGGGTCAATGACGTGCAGGGGAAATCAAATCACAGTGAGAAGGCTCGGGGGATGAATTCTGAACCACAGAAGGCTGCTGAGTGGCAAATTCAATCTCTAACAGCGACCGGAACCGAAACAGGCGAGGGAGTTCAATGAGCAGGGAAGTCCTAAGTCGCTGGAATCATTGGTGGCGGTGGAGGGTTTCGAACCCCCTCCGTCGCCAGCTCGGCTCGGAAGCTGCCTCGCAGGCTCCTGCAGAGGGGGCCAGCCCCCTCGCATGCTCCCCACGAAGGGGGCTCACCCCCCTCGGACCCCCCGGCCGGGGGTCGAACCCCCTGAGGCTTGATGCGGCAGTCAATCATTGGTGGCGGTGGAGGGTTTCGAACCCCCGACCCGCGGCTTATGAGTCCGCTGCTCTACCACCTGAGCTACACCGCCACGGAGAGGGTTTGTACCAAGGGCTTACGGGTTACGTCAAGTGTGCGGGAGGGTTCAAATATTTGTGATACTGGTCTTGAGATCCTGCCGTGCGTCTGGAACGAGTTTTCTGAGGGAATTGTCAGCCCTACCAAGAGAGACGTCATCCGACTAGGTCTGGATGGAGACGATCCAAAGGGCGGATCAGCTCGGCCTTAATTTCAGTCGACATTGGCGCACCCGTGGGTCGGCCATAATGTCGGAAGATTCCTTCCACCATCACCTGTTCGCCTTCACGAACCGTGGGTTTGCCAAACCCCACAACTTTCACCGTGCTGTTTCCATCCTCAAGGAGAAATCCATACACGTGTTGCCCCTTCTTCGTTTGGGCAGAGCGGACTTTGGTGACTTCTCCCACGACCGCCACTTTTTGCTTGTTATAGTGTTCAGCATGTGAGAGGAGTTCGGCAATTTCGAGCATTCCCGATGCCTGGAGCACCAACGGGAACCACAAGACTATGCCGACCAGGACAGCGAGGGATCGTGTGATCCGGAACGACAGGCAGGACGAATGAGCGGTGGCGCTGTAAGATCGTGACGGGGCCATGTGAGCCAAGTATACCTGCGGGTGGTCAGAGTTCAAGTGAATCGACACAGATGAAGTGCCCTTGGCTACCTCCGGTCTTCCCCACGAAAACTCCTGAGTACGTGCTCTGCCATGTCGCCGAGCTCTGGGGTTGCCGCAGGGATTTCTTCCTCTTGTCCGGGCATGACCTTCGGTTTTGGAGAGATTCTGGTGAGGAGTTCTTGCTCGACGCTGTCGGGGGAGAGGTCGAGTTCTGACATGATCGCCGAGAGCCGCTGCAGGGCAAACAGTGATTGGCGCTTTCCCTGGCCCTCGACGGCATTGGGTGAATAGTCTCGTGACACTATTTGCCAAAACCGGCTTTCGGCATCTTCGGGGAGCGTGCCGTTGGCAAAGGCCGTTAACTTATCGAGTAAGGCGGCTTCGGTTCCCTCCAATCCTTCATACACGGCGACCGACCGCTGCACAGGACTTGTGGAAAGGGTCGCAAAGGTTTCTTTCCAGAGGTCTACTGGAGATGCCGGACTATCAGGTGGCACGGTCCCAGAGCCATCGATGTGGCTTTGCACAGTCTGCAGGTAATGGTGGAGTGCCTTAACCTTCCTGGCAGCCAGGCTGCCCAGGGGAATCCCCCAAATGTGGGCGATCTCATGATCCTGAAGCGGCGTACTCCCCACCATCATAAGCTCCCGCTTGGCAAGTTCATAGCGTCGGCGTACGCGCTCGAGCCTTCTGAGTTCTGTTTGATATTCGATGGGCAGACGGGCCTTCTTGTACTCATCCTCAGGAATCTCATCCGCCTCCCATTTTCTATCGAGGGCTCGCAGGGCCGGACGGGGCACCGCAGCGCGGGCGGACTGCCTTAAATCCTGAATGGTTGTAGGGTCGTAGCCACATTGCGAGGCCAGGAGCTCTTCAGCAATCCGGCACAGAGTCTCACTGTAGGCGATTTGCTTTTGGGTGCTCTCCATTTGCAGAAAAATGCGCTCCCGTTTCTGGCGGACCTGACCCTGATATTGCTCGGCCCGTTCAGCGACACTTTCAATGGCGTGGCGGGAAAGGCCTTGGCGAGTTGATTTTTCGCCTTGCGCCAGCCGGGGATCCGGACGGTCCGCTGCCATATGCTCGATATCCTCTTGGGTCACATCTAGATACTGCATCAGGAGCAGGCGAATCATGATCCGGTACTGGATCGGCAACGCTTGAACCACTGATTCGATCAATTCCCTGGTCAGAATGTTTGCCATGGTAGTTCTCTAGCTGGCACGTAGGCTCGGGAGCTTAAGCTGACCCGGCTTCTTGCCCTTCAAGATAGGTCGCCACATATTCTCGGATGTCCTGAATCGTCCCGGTGATATACAGTTCTCTCGGAATCTCCACGCGGACGAGCCTGGACGGGTCTACACCCCGCTCCACGGCATACTCCTCGTCCACGTAGAGACTCACGGATCCGTCCGGAAATCGCATCGCATAGAGAGAGGTATTGTCAGCCATGGTCGGCCCGTTTCACAGGGTTTCGCCAGTGTCCCACATCATTCGCAAAACCGATAGTTCTGTAACATACGCCAAGGCGAGGTGTCAAAGTGCGCGATCTGTTTGTTGGGAGGTCGTCTTCAGGTCCACGAAAACCCGGCGGCGCCAAAGAACGTAGGCGGTGAAGATCACCAAGGAGACCATAAGCACAGTCCTGATCCGACCAAATCCGAAGCAGGCAGAGTTGACCACAGCGTTCAGCAGACCGAATCCCGCATAGACGACATAGAGAAAGAGGGACCATCTCCGCTGGCCTAGAAATCCCAACCCGATGAGTACGTGCAGGGTTGGGGATTGGGCCTTCGCCAGGATTCCAAAGGTCCCGGTCGGTTTCGAGCAAAAGAAGGGAAGGGCGTAGTTCGGATTCGCCACAATAATGTACACATCCATGAGTGCAGAGAGTAAGAACAGGGCCCCCAAGTAGCGGATGTCGTGTCCACGGCTCCACACGACACAGAGCGTTCTCCACAGACTCCCTTTCTCTGACGTGGCGGGAAGGAATGCGTCATAGCTCTGTATGGCCCACCACGGTAACGCGACGAGTATGAAGAAGAAGATCTCTGCAGCCCGATCCTGCACGCGTCCCAAGATCGACCCGCAAGCCACAAGGAGCACCAAGGTCAGCAGAATAGTTAAGGCTTGCCTGGGCCTTCCCCGGAGGACCTGCCCAAGTCCCGGAACGACGGCCGATAAGAGGGCGGCCAGGGCTGAATTGGAGTCAGACTGCCTGTAATCACGCGGCATAAGTGAGGCCAAGGATGGGGAGGGGGGCTTAGCCGGTAGCTAGGAGCGGGGTTGCTCGTCTAACACGGTTGCCGCGCAAGAATCGGCGGAACAGGCCACAGCGTACCATCGTGTTCTTCACAGGATTGAGACGGTCCAGAAACGCGACGGCCTTCCGAGTACTACCGGAAGGCCGAAGACGACACCATCATTCATTGCACTGGAAGAATGGTCCGGGCTCACCCTCCAAGGGTGTCAAGCGCTTCTTTCAGGCTCTTTTTGATACAAGTAAAAATCGGGGTGTCCCGCAGGGTATATCGGCTTCCTTCGGTTTCGCGCAAGGCCATGACGAGATCGAGAAAGTCTTGCGGTTTATCGCTTTCAAAGGCGACCACCCACTCCTGGTCGTCCAAGCCAAACGAATAGGTGGTATTGAGTTTGACGGAAGGAAAACGATGACCGACTTCAATGTGCTCATCCATCATGCCCTGGCGGGCGGCTTTTGTGAGCAAGAACCACTCTCGGGTCTTGAGGAAGGGATAAACGAAAATGTACTTGCCTTTCCCTGGGACGATTGTGAGTCGCTTGCTTTCCTGATTTTCGTGGGTGTGGTGGTCGACGTAAATGGAACGTTTGGTCATCGAAAGGTATGAGTACGGTGTCGTCAGGTATCTCCCAAGTCCCGTGGCCAAGAGCTTGGAGGACATCTCCTGGAAGAATTCAAGTTCGTAGGAGATACGCCATAACATGAAGTCGCAGTCCCCGCGAATCCCCACCGTCGTATAGGGAAGGATGAGGACCTGGCTCTGATATTCCTCCACGACCCGGAGGAAATCTTGCTTGCCCCTGGTGCGCTCTTCTTCAGGCAGCCGGCGCCAGGCCGGCTCAACCTTGTAGAAGCCAAAGTTTACGAACTGACGCCGATCGCTTTTCCCCGCCTCGGCCATTACCTACCTCCAATGAGTCCTATATGTTCGACAAACTTACAACAAATTTTGGCCAAAAACAGAACAATTTTTCTAACACTTCACCCCCTGTTTGTCAACACGCGTGGAAGTCATTCCAGGTGGCCCTGAGAATGTTGACTCTGGCCCAGGTGATCTGCTACTGGCTCGTACCATGCGTCAGTATTCTGTTCCCTTCACTGAATGGCCACGCAGCCTATTCTGGGTCCTGGTAGGGGTTCTTCTATGCTGCGATGCCCCAGTGGTCTGGTCCATCGAGCCTCACCCTACGCAGGCTCAGATTGAGCAGGCCTTGGAGCGAGGGAAGGCGGCGGCGAAGACCCGCCTCCCTCCCGATCGTCTTTACGCCTGGTTCGGATCGACACAGGAACTGGAACCTCATGGCTTCCTCATGACCAAACTGGCTGCAGTCGCGGTCATGGCCACTCATTTTGAGCTTCGTTCGGCAACGCCGACGCAGGAGGAATTAGATCGGGTTCTTGACGATGATGCGCTCATGGTCAGTGTGGTCCTGTTTGGCAGCCGCCCGGATTTTGCCGTGGACAGCTACATGGTGTTGATGCAGGGAGGCAAGACCATCAAACCCCAACAGGTGCGTTTTGATGGGTATGCGAAGAGAAGCATCATGTTCCCTCATCAGCCTGCCTATCGTGCCAAGGTTGTGGCTGCTTTTCGGTATGCCGAACTAGATCCGCAGGGCAATACGACGATCTCCGTGATTTCCGGGCGCGGGGGGCAGTCGTCATTTCAGCTAGATTTCTCGCAGTTCCAGTAAACAGTGGTAAGCACAAGGGGGGCATCGCGCTCTCTGGTCGACCTGTGGACGGTTCACCGAGCTCTGTGGAGGAGGATTCTGTGCCACGGGCGGAAATCATTGCCATCGGCTCCGAGCTCCTTCTTGGCGGGCGCTTCGATACCAATTCAGTCTTTCTGACCGAGGCCATGGCTTCGATTGGTATGGAGGTGCGCTTTAAATCCGTTGTAGGGGATCAGGTAGGCGACATCGTGCAGGCTATAGAGACGGGCTGCCGTCGGGCGGAGGTCGTGGTCTTGACCGGGGGGTTGGGGCCTACCGTCGATGACTGCACGAGAGAAGCCGTTGCCAAAGCGACGCGGGCTCGCCTACGACAACGGCCAGAGGCCCTTAAGAGTATTCGCGCTCGGCTCGCTCAATGGGGTCGTGCCCCCAATGCCTCTCATTTTCGTCAAGCCCGCATCCCCGAAAAGGCGGATATGCTGATCAACCCCCTAGGCTCAGCGCCTGGGTTCCTCATGAAGAGAAACAGTTGTGTGTTGGTCGCCCTCCCTGGCGTTCCCGCGGAAGCAGAGCAGATGTTTGCAAAGGAAGCGATGCCGCGTCTCCGTCGTCTTCTGGCTCGTGCTTCACCATCCACCCAGATTGTTCGTCACACTCTCCACACCTTTGGGGCTGTGGAATCCGACATCCAGGAGCGATTGCGCGGGCTGTTTCCTCGCGCAGGGGTCGACCTGGGTTTGTTGCCCTCCCCGCTGGGTGTGAGTGTGTCACTGACCGCGCGGAAGGGGCGGGGAAGCCGGCCCAGAACCCGCAAGAAAAGCTCCATTAAGGAGTTTGACCGGTTAGTTGAACAGGTTAGGCGCCGGTTAGGCTCCCTGCTCTACGGGGAGGGAGGGGAGACCATGGAATCAATAATCGGGCGACACCTCTCTGATCGCGGACTGACCCTCGCGGTTGCAGAGTCCTGCACAGGTGGGCTCATTGGGCACCGCATTACCCAGGTTCCGGGCAGTTCAGCCTATTTGGACCGCGGGGTGATCTGCTACAGTAACCAGGCCAAGCGAGATCTTTTAGGAGTCCCCAAGCCGCTTATCGATCGGTATGGGGCGGTGAGTGCGCAGGTGTCTGCTGCCATGGCCGAAGGAGTCCGCGTGCGAAGTGGCACTGATGTGGGTCTCAGCGTTACGGGCATTGCGGGTCCCGGAGGGGGGACCAAGGAAAAGCCTGTGGGGCTGCTCTACATTGGCCTTGATTCCATTGCGAAACCAAAGGCAAGCGTGACCCGGGAGTTTCGGTTTCACGGGGATCGCGCCATGATTAAACTCCGAGCATCACAAGCTGCCCTGAACTTGCTTCGTCAGTATCTCATCGATGCTGCAACACTGGTGAGTCGATGATCCGAACCTTTATCGCCGTGGAGTTGAGCCCCGAGCTCAGGAACGCCGTCCACCAGGTTCAGGCGGACATGAAGGAGACCCTGACGCGAAGACTGAGACGGCGGGACCCAGCGGCTCGCATTCAATGGGTACGCCCCGAGTCCATGCATCTGACGCTGAAGTTCCTGGGGAGCATTGAGGAATCCACGATTCCTGAGATAGAACACACCATGCGGGCAGTCGTGTCAGCACGTGCAAAGTTTTCCTTAGATATGGGAGGGCTTGGCGTTTTTCCGGACGTCCGTGCACCGAGGGTGCTTTGGGTGGGGCTTTCCGATGGAGTTGAAGCGCTCGTCCTTCTCGCCGCCGATCTCGACCGCTCATTACACGCCCTCGGGTTTGCTCCTGAGGGGCGTCCCTTTCAACCCCACCTGACTCTCGCGAGAATCAAGGACCGGTCTCGGAGCGTGGGGACAGCCTTGGCGGAAAGTGGGGTCATGACGGGAGCCAAGACTGTGGGAAGGCTGAGCGTGGCTTCCATCTCTCTGATGAAGAGTGAGCTCAAACCATCGGGTGCCGTGTACACCAGGCTCTGTGAGGTGCTGCTTCCTAACGGCTCCGGTCAAGCAGCCTGAGACGTAGCGATCGCTTCTTCGCCGACCCAGACCGCAACAGTTCTCCGTTCCTCGACTCACCTCTCACCCAACCTGTTGTGTTTTGGGGCCTATGCTTCCACTAGAGACTTTCGGTATAATGAGCGGTCATTTTCCAACGCAAAGGAGGGCCCGATGGCTGACCGAACGGTTGATAAGAATGAGAAAAAACGGGCCCTTGACCTGGCCCTGTCCCAAATCGAAAAACAATATGGGAAGGGGTCCATCATGAAACTCGGCACGGTGGAGATGCCTGCCGACGTGCCCGCCATTTCGTCTGGATCGTTGGGGCTCGATCTGGCCCTTGGGATCGGCGGGCTTCCCCGTGGTCGCGTGGTGGAGGTATTCGGCCCGGAGTCATCGGGAAAGACCACCCTGACCCTGCACGCGATCGCAGAGGCCCAGAAGGCGGGGGGTATTGCGGCCTTCATTGATGCGGAACATGCTCTGGACCTTGGCTACGCAAAAAAGCTAGGGGTCAATGCCGACGATCTTCTCGTCTCTCAGCCTGACACGGGTGAACAAGCCCTTGAGATTGCCGAAACCTTGGTTCGTAGTGGTGCGATCGACATCATTGTGGTCGACAGTGTGGCAGCCCTCGTGCCTCGGGCCGAGATTGAAGGCGAGATGGGCGACGCCCATATGGGGCTCCAAGCACGGCTCATGTCGCAGGCCCTTCGAAAGCTCACTGCGGCCATTTCCAAATCGAATACCACCGTCGTGTTCATCAACCAGATTCGAATGAAATTGGGTGTCATGTTCGGCAATCCCGAAACCACCACGGGAGGCAATGCCTTGAAGTTTTATTCGTCCGTCCGGCTCGACATTAGGCGGATCGAGGGGATCAAGGATGGCCAGGATGTCACTGGGAGTCGGGTCCGGGTCAAGGTGGTCAAAAACAAAATGGCTCCTCCCTTCAAGCAAGCCGAGTTCGATATCATGTTTGCGGAGGGGATTTCTAAGGTGGGCGAACTCGTCGATCTCGGGGTGGACAAGCGCGTCTTGGATAAGTCTGGGGCGTGGTATTCCTTTGGAGGGGAGCGACTTGGGCAGGGGCGTGAAGCCGTCAAGGAGTTCCTCAAGAACAACCCCACCGTCTCGAAAGAGGTCGAAAGTCGGATCCAGGCCGTGGTCGGGTTAGCTCCCCGCGGGACGGACAAACGGCCCGATGCTCGCGCCGATGAAAAGCGCTCAGAGTCACGGACCGAGGAAAAACGGTCTGCTGCCGCTCGATCCTGACCACGATGCCGTCTGCGCGGATCGGCTCCCAAGCTTGCGGTATCTTCTTGAATGACAAGCGATTCGAAGCGGGCCCGCCCGGTCAACTTTGAGGCTCTCGCGATGCAGTTCCTCGCGCGGAGGGATCGGACGGAGCTCCAGGTCAAGGAATTCTTGACGCGGAAAGGAGCTTCGCCCCATGACATTGTGGAGATTCTCACACGCGCGCGTGCTCAGGGGTACCTTGATGATGTCGCCTTTGCGTTTCGATGGGGAACGGCCAGGCTGGATCGGCAGCCCATGGGGATGAAACGGCTGGAGGAAGAATTGCGCGCCCAAGGCATCGACCGACTTGCAGCCAAGGACGCGGTGGAACGTATTTTTCAAGGGCGGACCGAGTTGGAGTTGGCGCAAAAACTATTGGTTCGACGGTCCCCACGCGGGAGGAGAGGAGATGCGTCCAAGCACCTGGGCCTGTTAAGACGGCAGGGGTTCAGTGAAGAAACCATCGAATATTCCGTTACTCGTCTGCGTGACACGTGAGTGAAGAATGAAGCACTGTTCATGGATAGGCAGGAGAGGGATGTTGTCTTCATGAGTAGCAGCGCGAAAGAGCTTCGGCACAACTTCTTGGAATTTTTTCGGGCTCACGGCCATGCGATCGTGCCGAGTTCTTCACTCATTCCCCAGGCCGATCCCACCTTGTTATTCACCAACGCCGGGATGAATCAGTTCAA
>JBFJQA010000136.1:0-9011 GCA_041616875.1 Nitrospiraceae bacterium
AGATCACTGGATTCGATGCCTTTCCCCTGATCTTCCACTTTAATGAGCAGTCCCTGTTCCTGTTCTCGAACCGCTTCTGACACGCTGATGGACAGAGTCCCGCCGATAGAGAGGGCATCCATCGCATTCTGGATCACATTCAACAGTACTTGCTTGAGTTGATCCCGATCTGCTTGAAGCGAGGGAAGACCACCGGGGCACACATGGTTGACCTTGATATTCTTGGCTTGAAGCGGGTCCTGCAACAGCGTTAAAGTTTCCACAAGAATGTCTGCCACCGCAAAGTCCACCGGAATCACGTCTCGCGGCTTGGCGTAATCGACAATTTGGTTCACGATGCGATCCAATCGTCGTGTTTCTTTCAAGATCGTCTCCAGATCGGCGCGTCGCGCGTCCCCCTCCGGCACCTCATCGAGCAATAAGGACGCTGTGGAGCCGATTCCCACCAAGGGATTGCGAATCTCATGGGCAATGCCAGCCGCAACCTGGCCAAGTGTGGCCAAACGTTCCGCGCGACTCAACCGTTCTCGCATCTGCTCCAACGCCGTGATGTCGATGTTGAATCCTTGATAAATCCTCCTTCGCCCATCTCCATCGCCGATGGGGATGGCGCGGCTCAACACCTTCCGGACAGCCCCATTCTCATGAAGAAATCGAAACACGCTCTCGAAGGGGACGTTGTTTCGGACAGCCTCTCCGAACGAAGCGGACACCTGGTCACGATCCTGCGGGTGAATGGCCTCCCAAATACTTTCCGGATCCCTCGGTGAATCGGGATTTCGACCGGCAAGGACCCAGTTATGTCGATTGCTAAAAATCACTTGCATGCCCCTCGTCGTGAAAATCCCGAAGGGAGCGTGGTCCACAATACTGCGATATTTCGATTCGGAAGCTGAGAGATCCTGATTGAGCGCACGGAGCTCTGCCTCAGACTTCTCGATACTGGCGATGTACTCGCGGATCTGAGCACTCATCGCATTCATGACTCGTGTCAGACCGCCTATTTCATCCCTGCGACCCAGAACCGGCACTTCAGGGACCGTCCCGCCGGAGGCACTGGCCACCATCTTCGCCAGGGCGACCAACGGACCTGTAATCGAGCGTGCGATTAAATGGACGGCAAACACCATCAACAACAGGGCCAGCGTGCCTCCTCCCAAGATCACACTGATCAAGAACGCTCGATCCAGTGAACTACTCAGCAATGCTGCGCTCAACAGCTCCTGTTCGCGCCGGTCAAAGGCAGACATTTGCTCACGAATCGCCGCCATTAACGATCGTCCCTTGCCAGCTTCGATATAATGGAGTGCCTCCTCGGCATAGCCAGCCTTGACCCTCGCGATCAATGAATCTTTGTCATCCATTAACCGCTGTACCAGCCCTTGCACCTCCCCCATGATGGCCCGTTGTGCTTCATGATCTTCCACCATCTGACGAAGAGAGCGGCCCACCGAGAGAACCCGTTTTTTTGCGGCGAGATAGGGCTGAAGAAACTGGGGCTGCCCCGTGAGCACAAACCCTCGAAAGCCTGTTTCTAAATCAACCACCAGACGCATGTATTCGGCTGCCGTGGTTTGGACTTCGTAGGCATGATTCAGTCGGTCTTCATCATGTGAAAAGGTTTGTACGCTCTGATACGTGACTAAACTGAGGACGAGGAGCGTCAGGACCGGAATGACCGAGACAAGCAAGAGCTTCCGCTCGATAGGAAGATTGGTGAAAAGTCGCAAGTCTACCATCGCACCCTCGACGTATCCTCCGATTCGGCACCGACCCGGTCACATCGGCCGTTGAATAAATTGTCCTCTTGACAATACCCAAAAGGTTCAGCTCCTGTAAACTGTGGCTGGCCTGACCATCTTGGTGGTAGAATGCGCGGGTGCTTCGATGACCATCCCTCCGTCTGCCATGACTCTCTTCCAACGAATCCCACACGCAAACAGGGAGGTGCCATGAATTACAAAATCGTGCTTCTATTGTGCCTCGTTGGAGTAGGGGGTTTTGTCATCGGTTGGAGCCTCGGAACGAACACGGCCCCGACAGAGGGGGTTCCCGCACGGACTGTCGCCGACTATCTTCACGCGGTGATAGAAGCTGATCGGACCTTTTACACGCAGCACGTCGTCGAGCGGATGGAGGCCATGTTGATCGTGACCGCTTCGGAACGTTGGAGAGAGGAGCACTCCCTTCCCTTGCCCGCACAGTTTCTGCGAGAGGCCTCCCGGAGCCTTCACATCCGGGGCGCGCCATTCCGGTATCGGCTGGTCAGCCCCTGGCCTATTAACCCCAGCCATGCCGTGGAATCGGATGAGGAGAAGCGGGCTCTGGATCAAATTGTTGAATACGGAGAAATTGTGGAAGGAAAGGTGTTCCTCAATCAGAAGCCTTATTTCAAAGCCATCTACCCCGATCGTGCGGTCAGTGCGGCTTGCGTATCCTGCCACAATGCCCACCCCAAGAGCCCGAAACGCGACTTTAAATTGAACGATGTGATCGGCGGTCTGGAGATCCTAATCCCTCCCAGGGGGCCGTCCTAGGTCTCGTTTGATCGGCTGACTTCCCTCTATCTGCTTCCGGGAAACGCTTGCGGGTCCACCTTATTTTTGGACCAGTTCGCTCTATTGCGAGCGCTTTCGCACGCCTTACCTTTTGCGCAATCGCTCACAGGCAGGACTCCTCAACATGTTGCCTGCCATCGTCAATGTTAACTCATTGTTTTTATTTCTAACTATTCTTCATAACTACGCCCTATTCTCTGGCACCGGCGTTGCACTGCAGTCATGTTGAAGGTGGCTTTATGGGTCATGGGTCGGTGGCGGTAATCTCCCGAGAGTTAGGAAAGGGCCAAGGTGAAACATGGAAACTCTTACATTAGTACTCATCATCACCTGGGCAATCCTGTATCGATTTGCTTAGGTAGGGACAATCCTAAGTCGCGGTACCGAATCTTGATCTTGCTCCACATTTATCGGATGGGACAAATGGGCGGACATTTTACCTTAGTGCTTCTTGCGAGTTTGCTGGTGTTGGGGGTCTTTTCCAAATTTTTTAAGTTTTGACCCTCGGCTGCCAGTGGACACCAGGCTGCTCCTCAAGTTTCTACCCCCCCCTTAGGAGTCGGGATTGCCATCAGACAGTAGCGAATAGTCACATGAGCTCGTTCCGCACCGACCCAATTACTTTTCCTGATTGCCTCGCAATTGAAATCCCCCTTCTTCTCTGATTGACTGATCCCATGTCGTTCAATGCCCTGGGAGAGCAGGAAGAAAAAAACTGGTGAAGTGACTTCATAGTAGGAGTACAATGCGCCATGGAACGAGTTGAACGACCGCGTTCACTCTAAAGCAATAAGAGCACCCAGCGCTCGTTCGAAGGGCGTAAGCGACATGTCAGGTCCAAGTAACCCCGAGAGACCCACACCGCCAGTCTCCACCTATATACATCGCAATATCGTCTCCATCCCCGCAGAGGCGTCCCTTCAGGAGGCTGCACGGCTGATGGCAGAGCAATCAGTTGGCGCGTTGCTTGTCACGCGAGGGAAGGATTATGTCGGGATTATCTCGGAAAAGCGTCTTGCCAGAGAAGGAGCGGCCAAGGGACACAATCCTGAGACAACGCAGGTCCAGTCCATCATGCGGAAGGATCCAATTTCGATTGAGGGTGATCGTTCGGTCAAAGAGGCCCAGGATCTCATGAAAGCACAGGGCGTCCGGCACCTCGTCGTGACAGAATCGGGGACGATCGCAGGGGTGTTATCCATCAGCGATCTCATCCGCTATTACACCGCCTTCTTTGAGGACGCCGGATAACATTACCCGTCACATTCCTCAGTCTCCTCCTAGGCAGGCGGGATCTTACCCTGCGTGGCCGTGCGAATTCGCACGTCTGCACGAGAGCGAATCAGCTCCCCGGCTAACACCATACTTCATTCCTATGCCAAGCCGTTCCATGGGCCGACTCAAAACAATTGAGAGATCAAGCGCTTAGTCATCTTGTGCCATAACGCTCAGAGAGGGTCATGAAGGAATGCGATTTGCTAGGACAAGGCATCTTGAACTTCGAGGTGATCCTCGAAGAGATTTTCGCTTTTGAACACAACATGCCCGTAAGTCTCACACCCTGTTCGTCCGGCTGTGACAAACACTCCTCCCGAATGACCCCAAATCGTTCAGGCTGCCGGTGAGTGTACCGGGAGTGCGAAGCACCCTGATTGGCAGATATGACTGGTCATCGCATACAGTGAAGGACTCATTTGGATCGGCAAGCCCCATCCCCGAGAGAGCTTCCCTCTTGGGGCCACCCACCCCTGCGCAGCCTGTAAAGCCAAGCCGATGAAACATCTTCTGACGGGCCTACCCACACTTCTTAAACCTTTTAACCCTTTCCCACGCATACGACTCATGGGAAATAACGTGGGTCAGGACATTTTGGCGGGTCTCACAGTTGCCTTCATTGCGCTCCCCCTGGCTTTGGGGTTCGGCGTCGCATCGGGGCTTGGCGCAATTACCGGATTGTGGGGAGCCGTGGCCGGAGGGCTCGTTGGTGGGCTATTTGGAGGCTCTAATGTCGGGGTGAGCGGGCCGACCGGGCCAAAAACTGTCCAGCTCGCCGTGGTCATGCACGACCACATGCTCGCGAACGGACAACCCGACCTGGTTTTCGCCTTCGGCATTGTGTTCCTTAGCGGGCTGATCATGGTAGCCCTGGCGATGCTGCAGGTGGGACGGTTTATCTACCTCACCCCTTACTCGGTCATTTCGGGATTCATGTGCGGGATCGGTGCCATCGTGATCATCATCGAGTTGAACCCGTTTCTAGGCCTTCCAACGCTCTCCTCTGTAAGAGCGGCCATGGTTGCGATCCCATCTTCAATCGTGCATGCCCACCTTGACGCCCTGCTGATCTCGTCCCTCACACTGGCAATCATTGTCATCTGGCCAAAGCTTACAAAAGTTCTCTGGCTTCCAGGCCCCTTGGTGGGTCTTGCCGCAGGAACGGCAGTGGCAAACCTTTTGGCCCTGGATATTGACTACATCCCCACTGTGCCAACCGGCATGCCGGACCTCTACTGGCCTCATTTATCTTTCCATGATCTTGAGGAGATGATTGCCCCCGCCGCGGCATTGGCTGGATTGGCCGTGTATGACTCGCTGCTCACTTGCGTGGTCATCGACCAGATGACTGAGGAGCGCCACAACAGCGATCAGGAAATTTTCGGGCAAGGCATGGCTAATATGACCGCCGGGGTGCTTGGAGGCCTCACGACTGCGACCGCCACCATGCGGAGCGTGGCCAACATCAAGTGCGGGGCCCGCAGCATTCTTTCAACCATCTCCCATGGGCTGGTCCTTCTGGCATTGGTCCTGGGCCTGGCCCCATTGGCCTCCTACATCCCCATGGCAGCCCTGGCCGGCATCCTCTTTAAAGTCGGATACGATATTCTTGACTTCCGAGTCTTTCCAATCTTGCGCCGAATGCCGACTCCTTCGAAGTTTACCTTCTGGACCGTGTTCATTCTGACCGTCTGGGTGGACCTCCTGGTTGCGGTCGGGATCGGGCTGGCGATGGCCTTTTTCCTCTTTGTTAAACAGATGAGCGAAATGGGAGCACCGGAGCTCGTCGGTCTCGAGCACAGCGACCAACGGCAAGGAGACACGCTCCCCGCCCATCTCAGAGAACGCATTTGTGTCCTGCAGCCTGAGGGCCCGCTGTTTTTCGGCATTGCCGATACGCTGTATCGCCAAGCCGATCGCCTAGTTCACTATGACGCGCTGATCATCTCACTCGCCCGTGTGCCCATCGTTGATCTTTCCGGTGCGTTCTCCCTCGAGGACTTGGTCCTCCTCGCCGGGAAACGCAACACCAGGGTCATCCTCACTGGACCTAACACAAATGTTCGGCGAATCCTTAAGGAACTGGGCATCTTGGAGAAAATCGGGGCGGAGAACATCGCAGACACGTTCGATATCGCACTCACTGAAGCGATCGACCACGTGGCTGAACTCTTCCTGGCTGGAGCCCAGGCATCGAGGAAGGCTTAAGGTCTTATGCCCTCTTCGACACGCCCGCAGGCCGTATGAGACAACATGGCCCGGGAGCGCTCAGGATTCCCAGCGATACGTACGCCCTCGTTGTCCAGACAGGGGTGAACTTCACCGGTCCGTCACATAGTCACTGCGTCATCGTTAGCTGGCGGCATATCCGTTAATAATGGTGCGGTTGATCCCCATCCTCAGCCGAATCTCACTCGAATTATCCTACCTGAGGTCTACACCCTTTCCTATTAGTGCTCAGGCGGTAGCATTCTTCTCCGAAACTATGCTAGAGGATGCATCATATTTGCATCCGAAACCCGAAGGAGGCGCCCGTGCGTCATGCCATCAGTCTCGGCATGTTCCTCTACGTTCTTTGGCTGCTGCTTTCCGGCCATTTTGAACCTCTGCTCCTAGGACTTGGTGCACTGTCCTGCCTGATCGTGGTCATCATCGCGCTCCGCATGGACGTCATCGACCACGAAAGCCATCCAATCCATCTCACCGCGCGCCTTCCCTTGTATTGGGTGTGGCTCCTTTGGGAAATCGTCAAGGCAAATATCACCGTTGCAAAACTCGTCTGGCACCCTGCTCTTCCCATCTGTCCCACAGTCGTTCGCGTCCGGGCGAGTCAACAGACAGAATTGGGCCAGGTCATTTATGCCAACTCAATTACCCTGACTCCGGGTACGGTTTCCCTTAATCTCGAAGATCATCATATTGACGTTCACGCGATTACGACAGGGCTCGCGGCAGACCTTCAGGCAGGAGACATGGATCGCAGGGTGACGCAGATAGAAGGAGGATCCTAATGTTCGCTGTGGCGGCTCTCGCCATCCTAGTGACGATGGCGCTTGCCCTGACCCGAGCGGTACGAGGTCCGACCGTCTATGACCGTATTCTTGGTGTCAATTCACTCGGTACGGCCACCGTGCTGATCATTGCCATACTCGGGTTTCTGACCGGACGTCCGGAATTTCTGGATCTCTCTCTGGTGTATGCGCTGATCAGCTTCATCGGTGTTATTGCAGCTCTGAAATTTTTTGAATACAGCGACCTTGGGATAGCGAGTCGCCAGAAAGCGGAAAAGGAAATTCCATGGCGTTCGTAATGGACACGATCAGTTGGATCGCCCTTCTCGCGGGATCTTTTTTCTGCCTCACCGGGGGGCTCGGGATTGTCCGGTTCCCCGATATCTTTTCTCGCCTGCACCCGGCAGGGATTATCGATACCCTCGGAGCCGGTCTCATCTTGCTTGGCTTGATTCTTCAAGCCGGCTTGACCTTGGTCACGATCAAGCTGCTCTTGATCTTCGCCTTTCTTCTCTTTACAAGCCCCACTGCGACTCACGCCCTGGCGAAGGCAGCGCTCCATGGACACGTCAAACCACTGCTCGATAAACCTCACGCTTGATGTATGGAAACTCTAATCGACCTTGCCTTGCTGGGACTGTTGGCTGTGACGGCCCTGGCGATGCTCAAGCTTCGGAATCTATTTGCCGTTGTCATGCTCTCCGGAATGTACAGCCTTCTGTCTGCCGGCTTCTTTGTGGATCTTGATGCCGTGGACGTGGCCTTTACAGAAGCCGCAGTCGGCGCGGGGATCACAACCGTCTTAATGCTTGGGACACTCACCCTGACGACAAGCCTTGAGAAAGTTTCCACTCAGAAGAGTATCGCGCCCTTCATCCTCGTCCTCGCCACGGGTCTCATCCTGGTGTATGGAACCTTGGATATGCCGGGGTTCGGACATCCTGAAGCCCCGATCCATCACCACGTGGCTCCGCGATATTTGAAGGACACTCCGACAGAAACCGGCATCCCGAACGTCGTCACTGCTGTGCTGGCGAGCTACCGTGGGTACGACACGCTCGGTGAGACCACGGTGATATTTACCGCCGGGGTCGGCGTCTTGACACTACTCGGCCTTGCCCGCCGGAAAGAGGACAGCCGGCCATGACGCATCATCCTGTGTTGCGCGTAATCGCCAAGTTTATGATTCCCCTAATTCTCCTCTTCGCATTGTACGTGCAGTTTCACGGGGACTTTGGGCCTGGTGGGGGCTTTCAGGCGGGGGTCATCTTTGGAGCCGGGATTATTCTGTATGGGCTGATTTTCGGCCTGGATACTGCTGCTCGGGTGATACCTTCCTGGCTCCTCCAACTAGGCGTGGCCCTGGGCGTCCTCCTCTACGGCGGGGTCGGAATCGCCAGTCTCGCCTTAGGTGGAAAATACCTCGAGTATGGGGTTCTCGCCCACGATCCAGTCCACGGCCAGCATCTCGGTATCTTCCTGGTTGAATTAGGCGTGTTTGTGACGGTCGCTTCCGTCATGGTCACCGTTTTCGTTTCTTTCGCAGGCCGCGAACGCTAGATCATGAGTCGCTTTCTCGATCTCTACAACTACTGGATTGTCATCTTTCTCATGATGGTCGGTTTCTATATCGTCATCGCGCAAGGCAATCTGGTCAAAAAAATCGTCGGCCTCAACATCTTCCAGACCTCCGTGTTCATCCTGTACATTTCGATGGGTAAGATCTTGGGAGGGACCGCTCCCATTATTGCGGATGGCTTCACGAGGTATTCCAACCCCCTTCCCCATGTCCTCATCCTGACGGCCATCGTTGTCGGGGTAGCCACATCGGCATTGGGCCTGGCTCTGACGGTCCGAATTCGAGAGGCGTACGACACCATCGAAGAGGACGACATCCTGAGTCAAGATGAGCCGACATGATGCTGGCTCACCTTCCTGTGTTACAGGTCATCATTCCCCTTCTCGCCGCGCCGACCTGCATCATCCTTCGACGCCCTGGTCTGGTGTGGGGATTGACCGCCATCACGAGCCTCGCCACACTGGCCATAGCCTGGCTTCTTTTGACTGAAACCCGACGCCAGGGGTTCGTCTCTTACGAAATCGGAAATTGGGCCGCCCCCTGGGGAATCGAATACCGAGTCGACCCGATCAGCGCCTTTGTCTTACT
>JBFJQA010000137.1:0-8985 GCA_041616875.1 Nitrospiraceae bacterium
ATGTGACGATGCAGGTAACCGGGCTGATCCTTCGCGCGACCGTGCGCCAGGATTTCAGGAACCCGGGCAGCGAGTGGGCAGAAGGCATCTATGTCTTTCCACTTCCTGAGAGTGCAGCCGTGGATCACCTGCGAATGAGGATCGGGGAGCGCATGATTGACGGTCAAATCAAGGAAAAGGTCGAGGCGAAGAAAACCTATGCCAAGGCGAAGCGTGAGGGGAAGCGAGCCAGCCTTCTTGAGCAAGACCGTCCAAACATCTTTACCGCTTCCGTGGCAAATATCGGGCCTGGGGACCGCATCACGGTTGAAATCGAATACCAGCAAACCGTGCGATATGATCAGGGCCGGTTTCAGTTGAGATTTCCCATGGTGGTGGGGCCTCGCTATATTCCCGGGAGCCCGATCCCGATGTCAGAGCAGGTTGGTGAGACCGACGGGCGCGGCTGGGCCTCTAATACGGACCACGTTCCCGACGCCTCTCGAATCACCCCACCGGTTCAGCATCCGAGCCAGGGGGCCATGAATCCGATCAGCCTCACGATTGACTTGGATCCTGGACTCCCGCTGTCCAGACTGGAATCCACGTATCACCAGATCCACGCGACCTCCCAAGCGGACGGACGTCACTTGATCCACCTCCAAGAGGGCCAAGTGGCTGCCGATCGTGATTTCGAGTTGATCTGGGAGCCTGAGGCCGAACAGGCTCCGAAGGCCGCGCTCTTCCGGGAAGAGAAGGACGGGGAGACCTATGGTCTGTTCATGGTCCTGCCCCCTGCCGGGTCCGCCCTGGAGCGGCTCCAAATCTCCCGGGAGATCATTTTCGTGATCGATACCTCAGGCTCGATGTATGGGACGTCCATTGAGCAAGCGAAGGAGGCGCTCAGGCTTGCGCTGGATCGTCTCTCGCGAGATGCCAGGTTCAACATCATCCAGTTCAATAATGTGACCAGCGCCCTATTTCATTCTTCTCAAGAGGCAACAAAAAAGAATCGTGAATGGGCCATCCGTTACGTCGAGAACCTTCGAGCCAACGGGGGGACAGAAATGTTGCCGGCCATGACACGCGCCCTCGAGGGTTCAGAACAGGGTAACCGCCTGCGACAGATCATTTTCATCACTGATGGGCAAATCGGGAATGAGGCAGCTCTGTTCGATCGCGTTCGGCGCCGGTTGGGGGAAAGCCGACTATTCACAATTGGGATCGGCTCAGCGCCGAATAGTCATTTCATGCGGAAGGCGGCCCATTTCGGCCGTGGCACGTATATCCATATCGGAAAACTTTCGGAAGTGCGCAGCAAGATTGATCGGCTTCTCCGCAAGTTAGAGCATCCTGCGCTTACCGACATCCGGATCGACGGGGTTGGTTGGGAACAGACAGAGATCGTCCCGGATCGGATTCCGGATCTCTACCTGGGAGAGCCGGTTGTCGTCGCAGTGAAGGCGACGCACGTACCGGACAGAGTCATGTTCAAGGGCCGTCTTGGAAATCAGCCCTGGAGAATGGAGGTCGCGCTTGATCAGGCGAAGACTCGAGAAGGGCTGTCGGTGTATTGGGCGAGACAGAAGATCGCCAGCATGCTGGACGGGACAACGAATGCAGATCGGAACGGACAGGTTCGACAAATGGTGATCGACCTCGCCATGAAACATCACTTGGTCAGCAAGTTCACGAGTCTTGTCGCGGTCGATATCACTCCGGTGCGACCGGGTAACAAGGCGCAGCATCGCCATCCACTGAAGACGAATTTGCCACATGGGCAGGACTACACCAAGATCTTTGGTCTTCCACAGCTCCCACAGACCGCCACATCCGCGACCTGGCAGATCTTGATAGGACTGCTCCTTCTGTTGCTGGCCGGAGGAATCTATCGTTGGCAAAGGCAGGATTCTTGAGGCGACAGGCCCTTCTTCCTGGGGTGTTGGCGGCACTGGTGGCGATTGGCCTTCACCAGATGGGGCAGGGCATGTGGATCTACCTCAAGGCAGATCTCGCGCAGTTCTTATTACAACGGGCCTGGACAAAGACTCGCAACGGGGAAACCCGCGTGAACCCCTGGCCCTGGGCAGACACCTGGCCGGTCGCCCGCTTGCTGGCTCCAAAGCATGGCGTGAGCCACATTGTTCTCGCGGGCGCAAACGGACGAACCCTGGCGTTCGGGCCTGCCTATGTATCCGGCAGCGCCCTGCCCGGGCGCACTGGCACAACCGTGTTGACAGGCCATCGGGATACACATTTTCGCTTTCTCTCGCGACTCGGGCTTGGCGACGAGCTGCTGCTGGAGGATGCAGGCTTACGCTCCTTTCGCTACCGGGTGGACGACATCCAGATTGTCGATTCCAGGATGGGCCAGGTACTCGACCATCCGGATGAGGCGACGCTTGTCTTGGTCACGTGCTACCCCTTCGATGCCATCACATCCGGTGGTGCCTTGCGCTATGTCGTGATTGCGACGGCGGGCTCATGAAGGTCATCACCCCTTGCGATAGGACTGTTGCTGTGACCCAAATCGCGGATATGGTACGGGGTCCCATTTCACGGTCCAACCGTACTGGGAAATCAGTTGGTGAAGCGTCGGCACCATGATCTTGAGAAAGCGAACACCGCGGAGGAGGGAAGACCGGCCGAGTGACTTGGAGCCATAGGTGGCACAGCCATGCGTGATTTGGTTCCTCAACACCACGATTCGGTTGAAGGCTAAGGACAGAAATGTTCGGTAATCCCCGTCGAGAAGCCGGCCCGTTGCGTGAAGGGCTTCACGAACAAGGCGTTGCTGTAACTGCGGTGATGGCTCAGCTCGCCGCCAGTAAGCGTCTTTAAGAAACCGGTCGCGAATCAACACGGCTCCATCCTGGCGTGACTTGGCAATGGCTTGCCGCAGCAGTGTCCCGCCTTGCTTTTCATCCAGTTTGTTGAGAATCAGAATTGTCTTGAGAAAGTCATCGAGGTCCTCACGAACCTGTGCTTTGTCACCTTCGTAGCGGCGCCTGCTCAGCATGCTGTTCAGAGCAATCGACAGGAACAAGAAGGCCTCATGGACCTGCGTCGCATGAAGCGCGGAGGCGGCGGTCATCCATGACTCTGCCCGCTGGAGCCGCTCAGCCCGGCTCTGTTCCGACGTCATGGATCACCCTGGGCGGCGAAATTCATGTTGAAGACGGGAGGAAAATGGTTACGGGACCTTGGGGCCATAGGTGTGCATGACGTAATCCATCACCTTGGGCGCTTGGCCGACCAGAGCAACGCGAGCTTCGCGGTCTGAGCATTGGCCGGCGAGAATCCAGCCGAAGGCCTCTTCATGATCGCCTTCCCGATACGCCCGGACCGCATGCTTGAGGCAGTCGCGCCCTGAGGTCTTCCCTCGTAACACTTTGGGCGGACCAGCCTGTACGAGGAAATTCCTACAATTCCCTCTCGGTTTGGAATTGGTGTCGCTCCAGATCTGGTCTACGAGTTCCTGAAACCCAAACGCGGTACCCAGACCCGCCCCTGTATGAAGCCACATCATGAGGATAAGGAGCGCGAAGAGACGGCATAGCACGTTCATGGGAATGATCCTCCTTCTGTCACGAAGTCGAAAACTGAAGCCAAGGCTAGTCGGGACCGTGATGCATGTCAAGGGCGATTCCGCTGGGTCGGGCGGGGAGGAAGCCACGCTCACGTCACCATGCTGGGCGGGGGAGTGCCGCAGCAGAAAACTGTGAGAGTGACCGTAATCTGTAAAAGGACCAGGCCTCTGTTAGGCTTTCACCATTGGAAGCCGTGGATTCTCCAGACGTCGTTTTCTCTCACCAAGGTATAGCTGACGGCATAGTCATGCCCATCTCGGCCCGTGATATGGCCGCTGACGGTCGCGGTCTGATTTTCCACTTTCCGCGAGAGGAAGGTACTTTCCCACGGCTGTCTCACAACGGGCGTGGCTTCGACAAGGGCAAGAAATTCATCCTCTGGGAGCGCGCGCCTCGCATCCGTTGAAAGGTACTTGTAGGCTTGTTGGTCATCTCCAGCCTGGAGGGCTACCAATTGATTACGGATCACCTGAACCGGTTCGAGGGTTCTTCCCCAGAACCACCAGACGAGGCCGGTGAGAATGATCCCCGCTACCAACACCTTTTTCATCCCTCTGTTCCTCCTAACACGGAAGCTCTGTAGTCGCACTCGCGTGTCAGTCTTCTCACCATCCTGCTTGGGATCATGGAGGGCCCTTGGCGGGCGCCCTCACACACCTCAGTGGCAAGGGGCGCTTGGCTTCTTGAGTAATCGCGGCCCTATCCCAAATGAACGCAACAGTGAACAACCAGCATTATCTTCAAACTCTGGAGTTCGGGTTGTCGCGCCCTGCCTCTAAACAGAGGCAAGCCGCGTGCCGACAGTCTTCCTGACAAATCAACCGCTTTTCCCCTGGTGCTCTCCCGGGGGGTGACGCATTGTGCTGATGAGAGCCGTAATTTGGTAGACCCGTCACACACGAACAGTTCCGTCCACATACACCACACGTTCTCGTCGAGGGACAGGCTCTCAATTTATTGGTCGATTGCGAGGGCAGGAAGAAGTGACTCCCGCTCGCAATCATGTGGGCTGTCAGGAATCGAAGATCATTTGCGGGGGGAGACTGCCATCCGTATAGTTGAGTGAAGGCAATCACACCGTTGGCAAATGGTGACGACCACTCACGTGTTGACGTCGGCAGGGAGGGACCTGCCGGTTTCTGTCTGTCCATCGATCCGCTTCGCGTGATGAGGGTGCCTCACGCGCATAGAAGGGCAGGGTTGGCGCACACACCTGGTGTTCAATAGAACAATGATCTGCCCGAAATGCAGCTTCACCCAGGATGAAGGAATGTCGGAATGTCTGCGCTGCGGAATTATCTTCGCAAAGATTCAGGCTTCCGAGGCGGTCAGGGTTGCTCAGGAGGGTTCGCAGGCATCCACGTTGGAGTTAAAGGAGTGTCCACAATCGCTTCTGCTAGAGCGGTTGAGAGGTCTTCTCTTCACCGTCGATCCGGGCGTCAACCCTTTCCACTTAGCTGGGCGGACACTCGTGTTCCTAGGGCTGGTGGTGTGGGGGTGGAAGTTCATGACCACTCCCATGGAGACCAACTATGTTGGGGAATCCTTCATGCACTTGGTCAACCTCCCGTTTCATGAAGCCGGGCATCTCATTTTTTCCCCGTTGGGGAGATTCGTTCAGGTGCTTGGGGGGACCTTGGGACAGATTCTGATGCCCTGTGTCTGTCTCGGGGTGTTCCTGATCAAGAATCGGGACCCATTTGGGGCGTCAGTCGCCTTGTGGTGGGTCGCGGAAAATTTCATGGACATCGCACCGTATATTAACGACGCGAGAGCCCTCGACCTGATCCTGTTAGGAGGGGTAACCGGGAAGGAAGTCGATGGGTACCATGACTGGCAGCATATCCTTGGGAGCCTCGGTTGGTTGCAGTACGACCATGTCCTTGCCGTTGCGTCGTACCGGTTCGGGATCCTTCTCATGATCCTGGCGCTTTTCTGGGGCGGATCTCTCCTCTATTGTCAGATCAGACACCGACACGCCCTCTAACATCATTTTCCTATCATCAGGTGGAGCGCCGCAAGCATGGGTCACAGGGATCAGACGATCCTTGGGAACTCTGAGTCGATCTGTGAGAACGTGATTAACGCGCTACACCCCAGGCCCCCCACGATGAGACGTTGTACGGCCCTGGAGACAAGAAAACGGCAGATGTCTCCGTCTGTCCCCTACCAAAGTATGGAATGGCAATAGTCCGTAACTCGCCGTAATCATGAAAAAGACAGCGTTTTCCAAGGAGGATGTGGCGGGCACGGTTTGTGCCATTCTCACTGCCTGTATCAACGGTTCACGTCGGAAACTAAGGACACGCTGTAGAGGGAATCATGAGTTGGAAGGATTTCTTGCCGCACGAATTCAGGAAGCAGGGGTCGACGGTGGTCATCGTCCTCTTCGCCGCCTTGGCTGTCGGCTTGGTGGCGGCTCCGTCAACGCTTGCCACGGGCGAAATCTATCAGTACATCGATGAACATGGCACCTTGCATATGACGAATGTCCCGGCTGATCGCCGATTCAGGAAACTTGAGTGGGATTACTCACATCTGGGCCCCCGTACGTCCAGGCAGGACCTCGAAGGGGCCATCGCCTGGTACTCGAAGAAACACCGGCTGGATCCTGCCCTTGTCCGTGCGGTCATTAAGGCTGAGTCAGGCTTTGATCCGCGAGCCCGATCCCGAACAGGCGCCATGGGCCTTATGCAACTCATGCCGAAAACAGCCGCCGCGTTGAATGTGCGAGATCCGTATAACCCGGTCGAAAACATCAAGGGGGGCTCCCGTCATCTTCGCTACCTTCTGGACCGTTTTGACGGGAAACTTCACTTGGCTCTGGCCGCGTATAATGCAGGGGAAACTCCCGTAAGGCTCCACAAGAAAGTCCCGCCATACCGCGAAACGCGACACTACGTCCGAAAGGTACTCCGCTTTTATCGGGCGTACCAAGGCAACAACGAGTCTTCGCTACCCGCCAAGCCGTCAACCCGCACTCCATAGTGTGCTGGCCTGTTTTTCCACTTATTCTCTGACATTGTCATCACACGAATCCAACGGGATTGTCTCCCCTGGCGCATACCAGGCCTCATGTCCGCAGGGGGAGGTGGCCAAGAGTGGGCTTGCCTTTTTTCAGGGGCTCATCGTATGGTGCCTCTAGTTGGAAAAAGGAGGTCTTGGATGAAAGGAACCATGATCGCGTTGCTGACCCTGGTTGTGATGTGGCCTGCGCTTGGCGGGGCACGGACCCCGGAGCAACAACGTATGGAAACCCTGCGCGCGCTACCTGGTGTGTATTTTGTGGTCGAAGGTCTCGGCGACCAACTTCAGCAGGAAGGATTAGAGACGAGTGCGATTCAGAGGGATGTGGAGTTTCAGCTCCGGCAAGCTGGCATTCGCATCATGACCGAACCAGAATGGTCAATGACCCCTGGAAAGCCCTTTCTTTACGTTCGGGTAAGCACGGTCAAAAAAGAAGACCGCTACGCGTTTCATTTGTCTGTCGAGATGTTTCAGGCGGTCCGGCTTGAACGGTTTCAGGAACTGGCGCCGGTTCAAGTTCCCACCTGGAGAGCCCGTGAGGAAATTGGCATGATTGAAGCCGGCCAGGTCAAAGAACTTAGACAATACCTTGCCGAACAAATACACCAGTTTATCGAAGCGTTTCGAGCCGTCAATTCCACCTAATCCAGGGGGGGGACGTTCGTTCCCCTTCTGGTCACCCACGAAGCGTATTGTGGAGAAATCGAGAACCTCTCCTGAGCCCTCCGCCATCCATCACGTGTTTACAGGAAAAGGTGACGGGGTAAGAATCACCTCGATCTGTTGCATCTAGTAAGGGAGAAAACTTCCGCCCATGCTTCGCTCTCCCTGTATCTATTGAACTGATCAGGCCACGTGGATTGCAGCGAGCCACCTACGCTATTGGCTGATTCCTCGGTGTCGGTCAGGATGCGAGTTCTCCCCCGTCTATCGCCTACCTCCGCAATCCTCTTTGGAACCTTCTCCAGATGAGATACACGGGTGCCCCGGTCAGGACCGTTGCCACGGCGAAGAGGGATTCAAGAGGCCGCCCGATCAATGTATAGGCGAGTATCATAATGGAGGCGCTCAAAAAGAGAAGAGGGGGAAGGGGATAGAGGGGAATCCGGTAGGGACGGGGAAGGTTCGGGTTGGACCAGCGAAGGACGGGCACCGTTGCCACCGCGAGCGCGGTGAAAATGGTGACGACGACTCCACTATAGACTACGAGCTGTTCAAAGGTGCCTGAAATAATAAGGATCGATGTCCACACGCTCTGCAGAATGATCGATTTCCATGGCGCACCGCCCTTGGCTCTGGTTTCAGCGAAGACTTCCGGCAGAAGTCGATCTCGTGCCATGGCGTAGTACACGCGGGGCCCGGCCCATACCATGGCACTGACCGCCCCCGCGATTGATAGACACAGGAGGGCGGCCACGAAGTGGGCCGCTGTGGGACCAAACAGGGCAGCGGCAGCCTTTTCGGCAACAGGCAACAGTGGGGCTTGAGCCAGTGCAGTGACGGGCATGGCGTAGAAATAGACGAGGTTCAGAATGAGGTAGACGAGCCCGACGAAGAGCGTTCCCGCGATCATGGTGCGTGGAATGGTGCGTTCGGGCTCGGTGATTTCTCCGGCTAAATAGCCAGCCACATTCCAACCCGAATAGGCGTAGATCACAAAGATGAAAGAGACGACAATCGTTCCGATGTGTGGCTGGGGCTCGGCGGTCTGAACGGCAAGATGTTCCCAATGGCCCTCTCCAAACAGAAAGGCTCCCGAGATCAGCAAGAACACGGCTCCCATCTTTGAGACGGTCAGCGTGCGTTGAAGCCAACCTCCCGCTTCAACGCCTGCTGTATGAACAAAAGTAAACGTCCACACCAGGAGTAAGGCGAGGGTTTTGCCGATGGTGTCCGTCTCGTGGCCAATCGGAAAGATCTGAAGAAAGTACGCAGCGAAGCTCATGGCCGCCGCGGCCACCGCTGCGCCGAAGCCGACGGTAAAAGAAGCCCAGCCGCTCAAAAAACCGAAAAAGGGGCCATAGGCTTGGCGGAGGTAGACGTACTCTCCACCTGCCTCAGGCATCGCCGCTCCTAGTTCGCTGTAGGACATAGCGCCCGTCAGTGCGAACAGGGCGCCCAGTAGCCAAAGGCTCAAGATAAGCCATGGGTCACCCAAGTCTCTTGCCATAAATCCGGTCGTCGTAAAAATCCCGCTTCCAATGACACTGCTGACTAGTACGCACGCGGTGGTGAACCCGCTGACTTTCCGAAGGATTCCTGGGGTACTGGGTCCCACCGCGTGAGAATCATTCATGCGGAGTTGCGAACGGATTCGTGGAGGTAGGGCCGTCCCAAGGTATCAAGCCATGGTCGGGAACGGGACCGGTGAGGTTGGTCCAGACAGGAC
>JBFJQA010000138.1:0-8957 GCA_041616875.1 Nitrospiraceae bacterium
AATCTGGGGCTCCGAAATATTCGCCTCATGACCAACAACCCGCGTAAGATCGTTGGCATCGAAGGGTACGGTCTGAAAGTTGTGGAGCGGGTCCCCATTGAAATTGTGCCGCAAAAAGCCAACGAGCGTTACCTACGTACCAAGAAGTCCAAGCTCGGGCATATCCTCAATAACGTGTGATCAGTTGCTGAACGCAGGCTCTGGTGGTGATGGAATGCGCAAAGGTTGCCTGTGGCGGCAGCAGCTCAAGGTTCTCGCCTCACCGCACTTCTCGCTAGCGGCTTCCCCGGAGGTCGATCGCAAGAGTTTTCGTCATAAGAGGGAGTTGGGGCCCGTCAGGTTTTGGGCCAAGAAGAAGCTATGAGCGCTGTCCAAGGCACTCAGGACGCGACAGGTCTGCGATTCGGACTGGTCGTCAGTCGCTATAATGAGTTTGTGACCGCTCGCCTGCTGGCTGGCGCCAGAGAGGTTCTCACCAGATCTGGGGTCAGGGAAGAAATGGTCGAGGTCGTCCAGGTGCCGGGGGCGTTTGAAATTCCTCTCCTGGCTCGTCGCTTGGCTCGCTCTGGCCGGTTCCATGCGGTGATTTGTCTCGGCGCTGTGATTCGGGGGGAAACGCCCCACTTTGACTACATTAGTGCGGAGGTCAGTCGAGGGATTGCGCAGGCCGGCTGGGATTCGGATATCCCCGTTATCTTCGGAGTGCTCACGACCGAAAATGCAGACCAAGCTCTAGAACGTTCCGGCGCACCTGAACGGAACCGCGGGGCCGAAGCGGCTCGGACTGCTATCGAGATGGCGACGCTGATAAAAACTTTGTCGAAGACCCCTGACAAGGTGGTACGTCCCAAGCGGGTCAGGTCGAAATCTCGTCGGTCCTGAAGGGGACAGCCCTGACTCCATACTTGTAAGCTTGCAAACGTCTCGGCTAGATTTGGTCAGCCTGAGAGCTTGCCTGCGTACCCAGGTGATTATGGGAACCAGACGGAAAGCACGCGAATGTGCCCTGCAGATTCTTTTTCAGTGGGACGTGCACGGTGACACGGAGCACTGGTTGGAGGGCTACTGGGAACAGCGACGAGTGGCTCCGGATGTCCAGGCCTTCACCGAACGGCTGGTGTATGGGGCTATGGCACATCGGGAGGAACTGGATGTCCTCATCGGAAACTCAGCCACCAATTGGACCGTCGACCGGATGCCGATCGTAGACCGAAACATCCTCCGTCTGAGCCTCTATGAGTTGATCTGGGTGCCGGATGTGCCAGCGAAAGTGACGGTCAATGAAGCGATTGAGTTGGCCAAGGCTTTTGCGGATGAAGAGGCCAAGCGCTTCATCAATGGGATTCTCGATAAGGTTCTACGGGATGATCCGCGGCTGGAAAGCAAACGGCAGGAGATGGCGCTCGAGGAAGTGAAGGGTCAAGGCTAGTGCCATCAGGAAAGGAAATTAAGCGGACATGATCGATCGGTACTCCCTTCCCCAGATGAAAGCTCTCTGGGACTTGCGTCACAAGTATGAAATCTGGCTGGAAGTCGAATTGCTGGCTTGTGAGGCCTTGGAGCGGGCAAAGAAGGTGCCCCGCGGAGCCACAGCTAGGATTCGACGAAGGGCTCGGATTAATCCCAAGCGGATCGCCGCCATCGAAAAAGTGGTGAAGCACGATGTCATTGCCTTTCTCGAATCGGTCGCCGAGGCAGTTGGCCCCGAGGCGAGGTTTCTCCACGCAGGCCTGACTTCCTCCGATGTGGTGGACACATCTCTAGCCGTCCAGATGGTAGAGGCCCTGGATATCATTCTCAGCGATCTACAGGGTCTGCTCGCGGTGTTACGGAATCGTGCCTATGAACATCGAGACACTCTCATGGTTGGTCGGTCCCATGGGATTCATGGTGAACCGATTTCCTTCGGGTTCAAATTGGCGATTTGGTACGAAGAGGTCCGGCGCCACCTCGTGCGAATGAAAACGATCAGGACCGACATCGCCGTTGGGAAGCTATCCGGCGCGATGGGCACGTTCGCCCACCAAGGGCCGGACGTAGAAGCTTTTGTGTGTAAGCGGCTGGGATTACAGCCGGACTCGGTCTCTAGCCAAGTCGTGCAGCGGGATCGTCATGCAGCCTATATCTCAGCTCTGGCGTTGTTGGCGGCTACCATAGAAAAGGTCGCGACAGAGATTCGCCATTTGCAGCGAACGGAGGTGTTGGAAGCAGAGGAGTACTTCTCCAGCGGGCAGAAGGGCTCGTCAGCCATGCCGCATAAACGGAACCCGATTGGGTCTGAAAATCTGTGTGGATTGGCACGGGTGGTTCGGGCCAATAGCCTGGCCGCCATGGAAAATGTGGCCCTTTGGCATGAGCGGGATATCAGTCACTCGTCGGTTGAACGCGTCATCGTTCCCGACACAACCATTCTCATCAATTACATGCTGAACAGGCTCAACACTATCATCAAGAATCTTACTGTCTATCCTGCTCGTATGAAACAGAACCTCGAACTCACGGGTGGGCTGATTTACTCCCAACGTTTATTGTTGGCCCTGACCGATGCCGGCGCTCAGCGCAAGGATGCATATGAAATCGTGCAAGGGCATGCGATGGTGGCCTGGCAAGGTGGGGCCTCTTTTGAAGATCTGGTCATGAAGGATGCATTCATACGAAGACATCTGAGCGACAGACAGATTCGATCCTGTTTTGATCCGAAATACTATCTGCGACACCTGGGCCAAATCTATAAGCGCGTGTTTGGTCCGGCGGGCTCGTGGAAAAAGGTTCCCGCGTCCGCTCGGCGGAAAAGAAGACGAAAGTAGCTCAGGTGGAGGAGTGCCGAGGGTGGTCACACAAGGTGCCCTGATCTATGAGGGGAAAGCGAAAAAGATCTTTCAGACCGACCAGCCTGATCTGGTTATTCAGTACTTCAAGGATGACGCCACGGCCTTCAATGCCCAGAAACGCGGGACGATCCCCGACAAGGGGGTCGTCAACAATAAGGTTTCGGAACGACTGTTTCGTTTGCTCGAGGAGGAGGGCATTCGGACCCATTTTGTCGAGCGGCTTTCCGACAGGGAGATGTTGACCAAGCGGGTGGCCATTGTTCCGGTGGAAGTTGTCGTGCGGAATCGTGTAGCCGGGAGTCTGGCCAAGCGTCTGGGTATCAAGGAAGGCGATGAGATTGATCCGGCCTTGCAGGAATTCTATTACAAGAATGATGCGCTGGGTGATCCTCTGATTACGGAGGACCACATCCGCCTCCTCGATCTGGCCACTCCCAAGACAGTGGCCTCGATCAAGAAATGGGCGCTTCGGATCAATGAGCTCCTTTGCCCATTTTTCTTTGAGAGGGGGATGGTCTTGGTGGACTTCAAACTGGAATTCGGGCTCCACCACAAAGATCTTTTGCTGGCTGATGAGATATCTCCTGACACGTGCCGCTTCTGGGACAAGCAAAGTGGGGACTCGATGGATAAGGATCGATTTAGAAAGGATATGGGAAAGGTCGAAGAGGCGTATCAGGAGGTATTGAGGCGGGTGTGTGGATAGGCCGGGTCTTGGTTCGCCTCCTCAGGCACTCCGGCTCGACCGCACTATGCCTCGCATCTGCTCGGCTGCGGGACTCGTTCCGTTGAGAGCGATGCTCGAACGGAACTTCAGACAGTCCTCGCCGTCGCCTTCGGCGGATCACACGTGCTCGGCAAGTGCGGTGGCCCGAGCCTCCGTGATTCGCGACGCGGGCCAAGGCCCGGCCGCCACAATCCGGTGGGAGGGTGAGGTGAAGAGGAGAGAATCTGTGCGCCCGACCGAGTTCACATCGAAAAAGAAAGAGCGGAGGTCGAGAAGAAGGGACAGTTCGTGAAGGCCAGGATTCACATTACGTTGAAGAAGGGCATTTTGGATCCGCAGGGGAAGGCGATCGAACATGCCATGGAAACCTTGGGGTTCAAGTCCGTGTACAACGTGCGCGTCGGAAAATATCTGGAGATGGATGTGGGTGAAACCGCGAGGGATCAAGCTGAAGCTCAGGTGAAGGCGATGTGTGAGAAGCTGCTCGCGAATACGATCATTGAAGATTACACCTTTGAGCTGGACTCCTCTGCCCTCAACCCTTTGGGAACAGGGCAGCGTGAGGGGGCTAAACGGTGAGGGTGAGCAGATGAAAACCCTCCTGCACTTTGGCGTTGTCATATTCCCTGGGTCGAATTGTGATCACGATTGCATCCATGTTCTGTCCAACCTGCTCGGGCAACGGGTGACACCGATTTGGCACAAGGACGCTTCGCTGGACGGGGTGGATGCGATCATACTGCCTGGTGGATTCTCATATGGGGACTATCTACGGACCGGGGCGATCGCCAGATTTTCGCCGGTCATGACAGCGGTCAGGCAGTTTGCTCAAGCTGGGGGGATGGTACTGGGGATCTGCAACGGCTTTCAGATTCTCTTGGAGGCAGGGCTGTTGCCAGGAGCGATGCTTCGGAACAAGGCGCTCTCTTTTATTTGTAAGGATGTGTACGTGCGCGTTGAAAATGCGGCGACCCCCTTCACCAGTCATTGTGAGTCAGGGCAGGTCTTGAAGATTCCCGTGGCTCATGCGGATGGGAATTATTATGCCGACGAGGTCACGATCTCCCAACTTAAAGCCCACGCGCAAGTCGTGTTCCGGTATTGTACCTCTGATGGCGAAACCAGTGACCAGGCGAACCCTAACGGCTCGTTGGATAACATTGCCGGTATTCGCAATGCGGCCGGCAACGTCTTAGGGCTGATGCCCCACCCCGAGCGCTGCGCCGAGGAGGTATTGGGGAACGAGGATGGCCGGCTCATCTTCCTTTCCATGATTGATTCCCTGAACAAGCCACGGGTGGCCATACAAGAAGTAAGCGCCTAGTGTTGTACCTGCGGTCACCTTGTTTTTGATCGGCAGCTGTCGTAGGGACACTATTCCGTAACATGATCGGGCCGAGCCTTCTCCTTCCAAGTCAGTGAGTGATGCTGTATATGATCCTCGTCATATGAAGACAGAGCCGCAGCCGATTACAAAAGAAGTGATTGCTCAGCACGGACTCGCTGACGAGGAGTACAAGAAGATTGTCGAGACTCTCGGTCGGGAGCCGAATCTGACCGAGCTAGGCATGTTTTCAGTGATGTGGAGTGAGCATTGCTCCTATAAGAGTTCGCGTGTGCACCTGAAGAAGTTGCCTACGACAGGGCCTCGGGTTGTTCAGGGGCCTGGAGAGAACGCGGGAGCCGTCGATATTGGGGATGGTTTGGTGGTCGTGTTCAAGATGGAGTCACATAATCACCCATCATTTATTGAACCGTATCAAGGCGCGGCTACAGGAGTGGGCGGAATTCTCCGAGATATTTTTACAATGGGGGCAAGGCCCGTGGCCTTATTGAATTCCTTGCGCTTTGGCCTGTTGGATCGGCCGTTGAATCGCCATCTCTTGAAGGGAGTTGTCGAGGGTATTGCGGGATATGGAAATTGCATTGGCGTGCCGACAATTGGCGGCGAAGTGATCTGTAATGAGATCTATGAAAAAAATCCTCTCGTGAATGTGTTTTGTTTAGGCATTGCCAAGAGCGAAAAGCTCTTTAAGGGCCTTGCCGTTGGTGAGGGAAATCCGGTCATGTATGTCGGGTCAAAAACCGGACGCGATGGCATCCACGGGGCCACGATGGCATCGGATGCGTTTGACGCTGAATCGGATGCGAAACGACCCACGGTTCAAGTCGGCGATCCTTTCACAGAGAAACTCTTATTGGAGGCCTGCCTGGAGTTAATGGACGATGATCTCTTGGTAGGCATTCAGGACATGGGTGCGGCCGGCTTGACCAGTTCCGCCTGTGAAATGGCCTCTCGCGCAGAGACTGGCATTCATTTGGACTTGACCTGTGTGCCCAGACGGGAATCCGGGATGACGCCGTATGAACTCATGTTATCAGAGTCCCAAGAGCGAATGTTGATGGTCGCCCATCGTGGTCGGGAGAATCAGGTTCTCGAGATTTGTCGCAAATGGGATCTTGACGCAGCCGTGGTAGGTCGCGTGACCGGCGACGGGATGGTTCGCATAGAGGACCAAAGTACAGTCGTGGCCGAAGTCCCAGCGAAGGCACTGGCTGATGACGGCCCTCGCTACGAAAGGCCGGACGCTCCACCTGCTTATCAGGAACACCTACAAGCCTTAAACCTGGATATCATACGGGATGTCACAGACCCGACCTCGGTGTTGCTCGCGCTGTTGGAATCGCCCACCATCGCGAACAAGGCTTGGGTGTATGAACAATATGACTATATGGTGCGCACCAATACACTGGTACGGCCGGGATCGGATGCGGCGGTGATTCGAATCAAGGGCACCAACAAGGGCTTGGCCATGACGACGGACGGGAATGGACGGTACTGTCTGCTGAACCCCTATGTCGGAGGGGCCATTGCCGTTGCAGAAGCTGCTCGAAACTTGGTGTGCTCAGGGGCAGAGCCGATTGGCTTGACTGATTGCTTAAATTTCGGCAATCCGGAGCGTCCCGACATCATGTGGCAGTTCGTCATGTCCATCGAAGGCATCAAGGATGCTTGTGAGACACTCAAGATTCCTGTGGTCAGTGGGAACGTGAGTTTCTATAATGAGACAAACGGACTCTCGATCTATCCCACGCCCATTATCGGCATGGTCGGCCTGCTCCAATCGGTAGATCACGTCACAACACAGGCATTTCGCCAGGAAGGGGATCGTATTATTGTCCTGGGCGACACACTTGAAGATTTGGGAGGGACTGAGTATCTTCGTGTCATTCACAATCGTGAGCAGGGCTCCCCACCTCATCTCAGTCTGGAAGCCGAACGAGCCCTGCAGGCTTGTGTGCTGAAACTCATCCAGGATGGATTCATTAGCTCCGCCCATGACTGCTCGGATGGAGGGTTGGCTGTGGCCCTCGCGGAATGTTGTGTTTCTGATCCCGCCCAAAGGCTCGGCGCTGTGGTAAAATTACAAGCGAATGGTATGCGGAGGGATGGTCTCCTCTTCGGTGAAAGTCAGTCGAGAGTCATCATCTCAACCGACGCCGACAACGCGGAGGCCGTGCTCCAGGCTGCTAGCGGAGCTGGTGTCCCCGCCACGGAGATTGGTACGATCGGTGGGGATCGCCTGAGGGTAGAAGTCGAACCAGACCGGCTAGGGCCTGGCTGCGTAATTGATGCCGATCTGCACACTTTGTCAGACCGGTGGGGGCAGAGTTTGGAGCGATCCCTTGCCCATTCTACCTAAACGTAACTCTTAGCCTCTTCTCTATGAACTTGATGATGCCGGACAAATTTCACGAGGAATGTGCCGTCTTCGGAATCTTTGGACATAAGGAAGCGGCCAACTTGACCTATCTCGGTCTTTACGCCTTACAGCATCGTGGACAAGAGGGCTCCGGGATCGTGTCCGCCAATGGGGAAAACTTTTTCGCCGAAAAAGGGATGGGGCTTGTGGCCGATATCTACACGAAGTCCGTGTTGAAGGGGCTCCCAGGGCACATGGCGATCGGGCACAACCGGTACTCGACCGCTGGCGGAAATCACCTGAAAAATGTCCAGCCCTTGACGGTCAATTTCGCTTTTGGGAACCTTGCTTTAGCTCACAATGGGAATCTGATTAATGCGAACATGTTACGCAATGAATTGGAGGCCTATGGAGCCATCTTCCAATCGGCCTCGGATAGCGAGGTGATTATTCACCTCATCGCCCACTCGCGGGAAGATACCTTGCTTGCTCGGGTCATTGACGCCTTGAACCAAGTGCGAGGCGCGTTCTCTGTCGTGTTGCTGACTGATGACGGTGTGATCGCCGCAAAAGATCCTCACGGTCTTCGGCCACTGTGTTTGGGACGGCTGCGAGAAAGTTGGATTGTTGCTTCAGAAAGCTGCGCCTTTGACTTGATCGGAGCGGAATACGTACGTGAAATCGAGGATGGTGAGGTCGTGGTCCTGAACAAAGAAGGTGTCACCTCCTACCGTCCTTTCCATAAGACGGATTCGGCGAGGTGCGTGTTTGAGTATGTGTACTTCGCCAGGCCCGACAGCCGGATCTTCGGCGGTAACGCGGTGTATTTCACTCGCAAAGCGCTGGGCCGGCAGTTGGCGAAGGAATCATTGGTGCCGGCAGACATTGTGATTCCCGTGCCTGACTCGGGTGTGGCCGCGGCTCTTGGCTACGCCGAAGGATCGGGCCTTCCTTTTGAACATGGGTTGATCCGCAATCACTATGTTGGGCGAACCTTTATTGAGCCACAGCAGTCCATCCGGCACTTCGGCGTAAAAATCAAGCTCAACGCCATCCCGGAACTACTTCAGGGCAAACGAGTCGTGGTGGTAGACGACTCCATTGTTCGGGGCACAACGAGCCGCAAGATCGTGAAGATGATTCGGCAGGCAGGAGCCAAGGAGGTGCATATGCGTATCAGTTCGCCTCCAATTGTGTCGCCCTGCTTTTATGGTATCGATACGCCCACAAAACGAGAGTTAATCGGGTCCAGCCACTCCATTCAAGAAATCAGAAAATACATAACGGCGGACAGCTTAGCCTACCTCAGCCTGGAAGGTATGTTGAATGCGGTACCAGGCATGCCATCCGATTACTGCAACGCCTGCTTCACCGAGCGCTATCCCATCCCGTTCACTCGGGCCGAAGAACTTCAGCTCGGTCTGTTCGAACCATCCATCTAGGCCGGTTGCTCCCGAAAAATTGTCCGTGATAGGATGCTCCACCGTTTTGAGGTGTGACCCAATACCCCTTTGGTCTCAGAAGGAGGAGGCTATGAAACGAGCCATCACCATGCTCCCACTTTTCACCCTTTGCCTGTTCCGGTGCGGCGTAAGTAGCGGTCCCGTAAGGTATGCCGAGTTCGGTCAGCTCGGTGCGGTCCATTCCCCTCACGTGTTCAGGAATTTCTTCCTGCATCAGCTTTGCGAAGATCGG
>JBFJQA010000139.1:0-8937 GCA_041616875.1 Nitrospiraceae bacterium
AGTGCGGCAAGGTGGTTCTTTTCCCCTAGGTTCGCTTGTCCGGTTCCCGCGATTTCCTCACGTCTGATTTCGAGGGCACGGTTATGGCCTCCAAGTCTCTGAAAAAAATCCTCGATAACCAACTGAAGGAGATTCGGTCGGCAAGCCTGTATAAGACTGAGCGGCACGTGCTTGGCCCACAAGGCGGGGAAGTTCGCGTCGCCCAAGGGGACGTGATTAACCTCTGCGCCAATAATTATCTCGGGCTTGCCAATCACCCCGAGGTCATCCAGGCCGCGGCAGAGGGATTAAAGACTCATGGCTATGGGATGGCCTCTGTGCGTTTCATTTGCGGCACCCAGGACTTACACAAGCGGTTGGAGCAGGCCATCAGCCAATTCTTGGGAACCGCAGATACCATTCTGTATAGTTCCTGTTTCGACGCCAATACGGGCCTATTTGAGACGCTTCTCGACGAACGGGACGGGATAATCAGCGATGCGCTCAACCACGCCAGCCTAATCGACGGCATTCGGCTCTGCAAAGCCAAGCGGTTCCGCTACGCACATGCGGATATGAAGGAACTGGAATCGGCGCTTCAGCAGGCATCAGGCTGCCGCCTCCGCCTCATTGCGACGGACGGGGTCTTTTCCATGGATGGAGATCTAGCCCGCCTCGATCACATCACAGAACTGGCAGACCGGTATGATGCGGCCGTCGTGGTAGACGATAGCCATGCCACCGGAGTGCTGGGAAACAAGGGGCGTGGGACTCCAGATCACTTTGCGGTTGCTGATCGAGTGGACCTCATTACCAGCACACTTGGAAAAACCTTGGGTGGTGCATCTGGAGGCTTCACCTCCGGGAGAGCCGAAATCATCGAACTGCTTCGCCAGCGATCCCGACCCTATCTGTTCTCCAACGCCCTCCCTCCCGTGATCACCGCTGCGGCGCTGAAGGCCTTGAAACTCGTGGCCCAGGGCGACTCCCTTCGGGACACGCTTCGGGCGCACACCGAATTCTTCCGAACGAAACTGGAGAGCCTGGGATTCCGGATCGTGCCAGGGCGCCATCCCATCGTTCCTATCATGCTCGGTGAAGCGTCCCTCGCGACTCGTATGGCCGATCGGTTGCTTCAGGAAGGCATCTACGTCGTCGGCTTCAGCTATCCCGTCGTGCCAAAGGGACAGGCCAGAGTTCGGGTCCAACTATCGGCTGCACACACACGGGAACAATTAGACCGAGCGCTTCTGGCCTTTGCCAAGGTGGGACGCGAATTAGGGGTGATACCGTAGGCCCCTCCGACCCTCCCTCGAACTCCAGCACAACGCGGGGACATTCATCTCGGACGCCGGGAGTGGTGGGAGACGACCTGGTGCAGCTTCAGAGCAGGCCTACCGCATAGGCGAAGACGATGAGCATCGCGACCGGGGCAACATAGCGGATGAGGACGTGCCAGAACAGAAAACCATGGCTCGATTCCATGCTGAGTTCCTTCCCACTCGTCTCCCTGGCCATGAGCCACCCGGCAAAGACAGCAATAAAAAGCCCACCAAGCGGAAGCATAATGTTGGAGGTCAAAAAGTCCAAGAGATCAAAAAAGGTCCGATTAAAGACTCGATACCCAGCCCAGAGATTGAACGAGAACACGGTCCCCAGCCCCAACAGCCAAATCGCAATACCGCTCCAGAGACAGGCTCTCAGACGAGTCACGCGAAGATTCTCCACCAGGAGAGTCACGGCCGGTTCGATCAGTGATATCGAGGAGGTCCAGGCGGCCACCAATAACAGGATGAAGAACAAGACCCCGACGAGCATGCCTCCTGGCATGTGAGCAAAGGCGAGGGGAAGTGTTTCGAAGATCAAACTGGGACCGGCGGCCGGCTCAAGGCTGTTGGCGAACACAATGGGGAATATCGCGAGACCAGCGGTAAGGGCAATACCCGTATCCGCGAGTGCCACGATCACCGATGTCTTGGCAATGGAGGTGCCTTGAGGCAAGTAGGACCCATAGACCATGATGGTCCCCATCCCAAGACTCAAACTGAAGAAGGCCTGCCCCATGGCAGATAACATGCTAGCCCCTGAGAGCCGGCTAAAATCCGGCGCAAACAGAAAACGCATCCCTTCGAGAAAATGGCCTGTGGTGGCGGCATACCCCACCAGAACGATCAGTAACCCCGCCAGAGCAGGCATGAGGTACCTGGTGGCGCGTTCTAAGCCGCTTCGAACACCACACGCCACAACCACCATGGTGAGGATCATGAACGCGGTATGCCAGACAAAGACGGTCCAAGCATCGCCGACAAAGCGGTTAAACAGGTCCGAAACCTGCTCGGCCGTGGTCCCGTTGAAAATCCCAGCCCCAGAACGAAACACATAGGCCAGTGTCCATCCCCCGATCACGCTGTAATAGGACAGGATAAGAGCCCCGGCGACAGTGCCGCCCAGGCCAAGCCACTGCCAGTGAGGGGAGGCCTTGGTTTCCTGCGCCAGGAGACGCATGGTGTTCATGGGACTCTGACGTCCACGCCGGCCGAGCATCACCTCAGCCATCATCATGGGGATACCCAGGAAGGCGACACAAACGAGGTAGATCAGGACGAACGCGGCTCCGCCATGCTGTCCAGTCAAGTAGGGAAATTTCCAAATATTTCCGAGGCCGACCGCAGCACCCGTTGCGGCCAGGACAAAGGCCCATCGCGAAGACCATTGCCCATGCATGGAAGATCGGTCTGCGATGACCGTCACGCGTCAACCCTCCTTGGCAGGCGTCAGGCCTCCCCCACATAAAACCATCGAGTGGGATTGCGGATCGGCATGGATCCACAGACCATCGGCCGAAAAAAAAGTATACCACCGCCTCACGGAGCTCGATCACGCCCGAATCAGGGGGCGTCGGTCGAGGAGAATACCAGATCCCTTTTTGAGATTCTCGCATTTGTCGGTCCCACCCAGTCCCGGGATCATGGTAGGGTAGGTCTCCTGGCCGTTGCCGAGTCACACGCAGGGGAACTGCCCAAACGGCAAGACCCACCCGAATGGGACGTTGTGAAATCTGTCTGGATTGGTAAGGATGTATGACCGCTGGAGAACACGTCATCTTTCGTGATCGTCGGGAAGCTGGACGAAGGCTGGCTCAGGCCTTGGCCCAATATAAGGAGACGCCCAGGACTCAGGTGTTGGCCTTGCCTCGGGGTGGCGTGGTGGTGGGTAGCGAGATCAGCCAAGCTCTGCTTCTCCCTTTGGAGGTATGGATCACGCGGAAACTGGGAGTTCCGGGAAATCCCGAGTTGGCTATGGGTGCGCTGGCCGAAACGGGCTACCGTCACCTTAACCAAGACGTCCTCCGTCAATACGGCATTTCCAATGTGCAACTGGACAAGGAGATCCGGCGCCAACAAGAGGAGATCGTACGGCAAATCAGACAATACCGACAAGGAAAGCCGCTCCCCTCTTTGGCTGGTCAAACCGTCATTCTCGTGGACGACGGTCTGGCAACGGGAGCGACCTTTTACGCCTCTCTTGCCGCCCTTCGAGCATTGGAGGTGGCGTCGCTGGTCGCTGCCGTTCCGGTCGCACCACCGCATGCCCGGGAAGAGCTGCAGTCGAGGGCCGATCAGGTTGTCATTCTCGAATGTCCGGCTCGATTTTATGCCATCGGGCAGTTTTATTCGAACTTTTCTCAAATCGATGATGACGAGGTGATCACCTGCCTGTCACGAGGCAGGACTGATTCATGATCCAGAGTCGTTTCTCGGGGGTGTTGTGATGAGAGCCATGGCGATGGACAAGACAGGGACGGTTGAATCCCACCCGCTCGCTCTCCGAGAGCTGCCCGTTCCAGAGCCGGGTCCTGGAGAGGTTCGGATTCGAATACGAGTCTGTGGGGTGTGTCGAACCGATCTGCATATTGTCGAAGGAGAATTGCCTCCGGCCAAGCGCCCCATTATCCCGGGTCACGAAGTCGTCGGCATGGTAGACCGGATCGGGACTGGTGTACGGACGATCCAGGAGGGGGATCGAGTGGGGATTGCCTGGCTTCAAAAGACCTGCGGATCCTGCCAATTCTGCACCAGCGGCCGCGAAAATCTGTGCCTCCACGCTCAGTTCACCGGCTATCATGTGGACGGAGGGTATGCAGAATACGCCGTCGTCCCCGAGCAGTTCGCGTACCCGATCCCCGCTTCTTTTGCGGACGATGAGGCCGCCCCGTTGCTGTGCGCCGGGATTATCGGCTTCCGCGCCTTACGCCTCAGCGGGGTGAAGCCGGGCCAACGGCTGGGATTGTACGGCTTCGGTGCCTCAGCCCATATTACGATCCAAGTCGCCCGACATTGGGAGTGTCCCGTCTACGTCTGCTCCCTTCGCGAAGAGCACCGAGCGCTGGCCCGTGAACTCGGTGCCGTCTGGGTCGGTGAGGCAGCGGAACTGCCCCCAGACAAACTCCACAGCGCGATCATCTTTGCACCGGCCGGCGAACTCGTTCCGCCGGCACTGCGGGCACTTGAACGCGGTGGGACCCTGGCGCTGGCCGGTATCCACATGTCCCCAATTCCTCAACTGGACTACGATCGGGAGCTCTTCGGGGAACGGACGCTCCGCAGCGTCACGGCCAACACCAAGCAGGACGGCCTCGACCTCCTTCGCGAAGCGGCGGCCATTCCGATACGTCCCCATACCCAACGGTTCCCGCTCGAGGGGGCCAATGAAGCCCTCCAGGCGCTGAAGATTGGGAGCATTAAGGGTGCTGGCGTGTTGGAGATGACTGACTGAGTGGATCTGTGTGAGGGTTCGTTACGAGGGGGCTGTGAAATTCTTGAGCCGAACGGGCATCCGCCGCGCTCCCCACGTGCCTGGTGGCCCCTGGAAGACCCCAGAACAGATCGCGCCACAGAATAGACACCGCCCATCATCGGTGAGATTCCACTCCACCAATTGATACCAGTCCCGCCCGATCAGGCGACGACTGCAGGCATGACAGTAGGTACTGCCGCCATTCTCGTCGTGAACATTGCCCGTATAGGCGTATCGAATGCCGTTCTTGATGGCTATGCGGCGGGCCAGGGCCAGGGTACTCGGTGGGGTGGGACTCTTGCCCACCATCTTCCAATCGGGATGGAAGGCGGTGAAGTGCAAGGGCACGTCGGGGCCGAGCCGCTCGACAACCCACTGCGTCAATTCCTCTAATTCACCTTCGGAATCATTCTCTCCGGGAACGAGGAGCGTCGTGATTTCCAACCACACGTTGGTCTCATGTCGTAGATACAGCAACGTATCAAGGACCGGTTGGAGACTCCCTGCGCAGACCCGCTGATAGAACCGTTCGGTAAAGCCCTTGAGATCAACATTGGCGGCGTCGATGGAACGGTAGAACTCTTCCCGAGGCTCTGCACAGACGTACCCAGCCGTCACCGCAACGGATCGAATGCCCTCAGCTCGGCAGGCTTGCGCGACATCAATCGCGTACTCGTGAAAAATGACTGGGTCATTATAGGTCATCGCGACACTGTGGCAGCCAAGGTCGCGAGCGGCTCGAGCCAGAGTTTCGGGCGATGCCTGATCTGCAAGTGTGTCGACCTCACGGGACTTACTGATATCCCAATTCTGGCAAAATCGACAGGACAGATTGCAGCCGGCGGTTCCGAAGGAGAGGATTGACGTGCCCGGCAAGAAATGGTTGAGGGGTTTTTTCTCAATCGGGTCCACGCAGAAGCCACTAGACCGTCCATAGGTGGTAAGCACGATGTGATTCTCGTGACGCGCACGCACGAAGCATAGACCCTCTTGCTTGTCATGGAGTTTGCAGAACCGGGGGCAGAGGTCACACTGAATACGCCCGTCTTCAAGCATGTGCCAGTATTTTGTGCGCACCACGTGGTTGTCCATGTACTCCCTGTTGGAACCGGAATCCCGAGGATGACAGAAGCGGCGCTCTGGGACCAGACTCAAACTGCCCTGAGTCTGAACAGCGCTCACGCAGGATTTTACCAGCTTACCGGCCTGAGCCCAGGGGGTCAAGGGGAGGGAGCAGGTGAAGGGACAGCTCGTGGCGTCGTAGGGCGAACGGCACGGGGAGTGGCTTTGGCAGTCCGGCTCAGCTCGACGTGGAGATCGATGGAATCATAGGGCAGATTCTGGGGAAAGGGGGGAAAGGGGTGCGCATCCAGAATGGCCTTGAGTCCGGCTTCATCGACATCGTGTCTTCCTGAACTGCGTTCAACCTGGATAAGCTGCGCCTCCCCGTTCGAATGAAGCTTGAACCGTATTTGCACGGTCCCTTTCCCCTTCATCCGGCTCTCCGAATTCGCTGGGCCGGTCCAGCTCCGTGTGATGAGGTGACTAATTTGCCTCCAGTAGATTTCCTCCTGGCCGGCCAGGGCATCCGACCCAGGCTGGTCAATGATGTCCTTCTCCGTGATGCGAGCCTTCACCTTCACAGAAGGCGCCTCTGAGGTTGACTGGCGCTCGCCCGATCGTACGTCTTCGGGATCAGCGACTTCCGGATTCAATGAGGCCGTGTCCACTTCGCCAACGCCATCGGGTAACCCCAGGGTGACGTACACGATCCGGCTCAAAAACTGCTTGAGCTTCATCCCACGCAACCGCGCAAAGGTCGCTTTGACTCGAAGCGCTTTTTCCTTCGATGAGGCAAAGCCCGAAAAGTAGGGTTCGAGCGTCACAATAGACCGCAACATCTTTCCGTCTGGCGTCGGCTGCATGGGAACCAGTCGTCGCCCAAAGGGCTTTCCTTCGAAGATGGCCACCACCGATTCACGACCGATAGCCCGGCCGGTAAGGAAGGCGGAAAGAATCAGAGGCTCCGCGGGGTCAAGCACGCCCTTCCTGTTCATTTCCTCCAAATCAAAGTAGACAGCGCGAACAGCTTTGGAATTTGGAGGGGGAGAGCCCGCGACAGCCGGGACGGAGAATACGATGGCGACAACGAAGTAGCAAACGAAGGGAATCCTCTTCGAGAGGGAACGTCCAACGGTTTGCGGCATAGGCCTCTATGCTACTCACCTCTTTAGTGTTAAGCAACCACAAGTTCTTGGGAAAATACCAGGGAGCAGTGGGCGGGGGTGTTGCCCCGCAACATCGGTCCCTCTAGGAAGGGTTTGCGCTGCAGGACCCTTCAGCAAGCGATCCACTGGCAACCGGCCAGTTGCTGGGTGGACGGCAGACAGACAGTGCAGAAGGAGTAGGGAGGTTACTCTCGAATCGCTTGGGCACGTCTCTGCAAGTATCCATTCCGTACGGCGCTGTAAAGATCGATGGTGGCTTCTTCGACGCCTTGAAAGGTTTCTAGATTCAACGAACGCGTGTTCAACAAATCAATGGAACGAAGCGTGACGTTCGCCCAAAATGCCGCCTCTTCGTTCTGAGCCAAGACCGGCACATCATCAAACCGGAAGAGAGGAAGAACAAGCCAGTTAAACGGGTCCAGCAGCAAATCCACAACCACCCCGGTTCCGTCGCGTATGGTCAGGGGCGATGGCCAGAACGGAATGAGAAAATATGGGCCAGGACCAACGCCATAGACACCCAACGTCTGACCGAAATCTTCGACGGGAGTTTCCAGTTCGAACCAGTTTTCGGCTGGATCGAACAACCCGCCGATTCCGAGGGTGCTGTTAATGACAAAACGGCTGGCCTCCACCCCGGCACCCCTAAATTTTCCCTGAAAGAGGTTGTTGAGGAGCCGCGGCGCAAATCGCACATTCGTAAAGACATTGGAGATCCCCAGCTGGACCGCGTTCGGCACAACGAAGTTATAGCCTTTTGCGATAGGCTTCACGACATACTTGTCGAGGTTATAGTTGAACCGGAACACAACCACGTTGTACGGTTCCCACGGGTCGTATTCCTCAGCTTCGGCGGCTCCCCCTTCTCCCGGTTGGGCGAAAGGATCAAAAAACTCGTCCTCCTCCGGAACATCATCCCCTGACTGATCAGGAGCACCCCCTTGCTCGGTCGTGTCATTCTGGGCAAGAAGCCGTGCACCCGAGACTGCTGCCGGGGAGGACCCGTCCGGCACTCCACCATTCAGAACAAGAGACTTCGCCTCGATCTGGTCCTGGGGAAAGGAGCGAGAAATCTTTTCGACGGATCCGTCTTGAAGCGTGTTGGCAAGGGACAGGCTGGATGGAACAGGAGAAGAGACGTCCCTGACGGTGGCGCACCCCCCGACCCATAGAGCCAGGAACGCGCAACTGAGCCATACACTCGTTTTCCTGAGAGGCTGGTCCACTATTACATCCTTAGTACAGGGGAAATGATCACAGGACTATCGTCAGCAGTGGATCGGCAACGCACGGGAATCCTCGAGCGTTGTGATTCCGGCGCACTGTACCAGAAGACAATGGAACGTCAAAATAAATTCTGATGCAGAGAGCTACAGTGTGAACCGAGGTGGCGGCACCAGACGGCCGGTTTTGGGACAGCCGCCGTCGCATCTCCAGAGTAGGCTTGAGCCGAGTTCCGATCTCGTTATGATGCGCTAACCGGGATAGTTTTGGGGAAAATCTCGACCGTAAGGGATGGGACGGGTTGTTAGAAGGCTACGTTGGTTACTTCGTGAATGAACTCTTTCAGCCTTTGAAAATAGGGTCGGCCACCAATCCAATACAGCGCGTTATGATCCGCGCCCCGCACCAGGTAGAAGGATTTCGGTCCGTGTGCGACCTCATACACTTCGCGCCCCAGCTTGATGGGAACGATCTCGTCCTTGTCACCATGGATCACCAAAAGCGGAATCCGGATATCGCGCAATCGAGCAAGGAGATCGTAGCGAGCCCCAAGCAGCCAGTGCAGGGGAAGGCCAAAATAATGCCCTCGGGCCATTGCTTCCACAGAGGGGAAGGAGGACTCCAGGATGAGACCGGCTGCAGGTCGTTGACTGGCCACGGCTCCTGCCACCGCCGCACCCAGGGAACGGCCAAAGATCACGAGGCGGTC
>JBFJQA010000140.1:0-8866 GCA_041616875.1 Nitrospiraceae bacterium
CTCACCCATGTTCCCGAAGACCATGGCCACCACATTCACGGCGGTTCCCCACGTTTCAGGAATATTATAGAGCTTCCGGTAGGTCACTGCCCGTGCGCCGTACCAGGACGAAAATACGGCATTGACGGCCATGTGGAGCTGTTCCATGGGGTCTTCGGGAAAGGCTCTGCCAGTGTGTTCTTTCACGAGGGCTTTGTATTGCTTCACCAGGTCTTTCATCGCCTTGGCCGCCAAGTGATTATCCTGGGTGACACCGAGTTCTTCTTTCTTGTGCTTCAGGATCTCTTCAAATTGTTCGCGATCGCAACCCATGACAATGCTGCCGAACATGCCGATGAATCGCCGGTAACTGTCCTGTGCAAAGCGTTCATTGCGCGTTTTCGCGGCGAGGCCCTCGACCGTTTTCTCATTCAACCCGACATTCAGCACCGTGTCCATCATGCCCGGCATGGAAGCCCGCGCGCCGGATCGGACCGACACCAAGAGCGGTTTCTCGGGATCTCCGAAGCGGGTGCCCAGCGAACGCTCAACCTTCTTGAGGTTTTTTTCCGTTTGCTCCCACATGCCCGGGGGGTATTTCTTCCCCAGTTTGAAATATTCAACGCACGCTTCTGTAGAAATCGTGAACCCTGGGGGAACGGAGATTTTGAGATTTGTCATCTCCGCCAGGCCGGCACCTTTTCCGCCAAGGAGTTCCTTCATGTCACTCGTACCATCAGCCCTACCGTCACCAAAAAAGTAGACATAGTGTTTTGTGCGCACGTGCATCTCCCCTACTCAAAAATAATGAAATGAATGTGCCTTACTGGATACCGAATGGCGGTCTCCCGCTGGCTGTTTCAAGGCGCTTTCGGTAGCGGGCAATGAGATACCGATTCACCCCGATACCGAGTCCCAGCACCACCGCTGTGAATGTCGCATACAGCAGAAGTCGGTAGTCCACCTGAGATCCATGGTCGAAATACAAATGGCCGTCGGCCCCTTGCTTCACCTGAGTGTCCCTCTGAAAGGTATGGGTGTTCCCTGACGGGTCCGAGAGATTGATCCACTCCGAGCAGAGGCGAATAGGTTCGTCCACCCCGACGACTCGGTGCCACGCGAAACGCACGCAGACATCCTTTTCCGCGTTAAACACGTCTGGTGGCCTGAACAAGCTGTCGAGATCCACTCCACTTGCCCAAATCCCCAACAACAGAACGGCGTTGCAGGCTATGATCAGGCAAATAGTCACACGCGTGGCATACCGCCGCACAAGAGAGGTTCGCCGCTCCTTCTCGAGGGTGTCACTCACGATCACGGGCTCTGCAGTGGAGACAGCCATAGAGGAAGGTCCCTGTTATGAAGACCCTTGGACCAATATGTGTGAAAAATCCGCAAAGGACATGAACAGGCCAGCTACCGCTTGTAATAACGATAGTCGGTTCCCTCTCACCCTCGAATCCTCGGTATTAACCATGACCCCCGTAAAAAAATCATCAATCACGGGCTTCATCTCCACCAGGACATTCAACACTTTCAGGTATTCGCCATGCTCGAGATAGTGGGGCAATTGACTCTGCGCTCGCTGAAGATTGTCGTAGAGGGCCTTTTCGGTATGATGTTGGAACCACGATGGGTCAATTCCCTTCTGATCCCACCGCTCCTTTTCTGTTAGCCGATGTGCTCGTTTAAACCCGACCATCAGCGGATCAAATTCTGGACGTTTCGTCATGCTCTGCAGGGCGTTCATCCGAGAAAGAGCATCCCTCAAGTCCAATGGTTGGTCGGTCTGCCTCTTCAGAATGGCGTCAAGAACATCATCGCGGAATCCATGGAGAGTCCGACCATAATGTCGCATCCGGTCGATGATGAATTCAGTGGGATCAAGAAGCCGTGGAGACACGGACTGGTCTTTCGCGGGAGCCATGGGTTGAAATCCTTGAATCTCGACGTTCTTCCGGGCATGGGAGACAATGTCATGCAGATCTAGCCGGACATCCCCCTCGACAAGGATTCGGACAACAGCTGAAGCGTGACGGCGAAGTCCCAACGGGTCTTCGGAGCCTGTGGGAACGACGCCGACATAGAAAAATGCCACAATGGTGTCCAGACGATCGGCCAGTGATAAGACCTTGCCGGCAAGTGTTGTGGGTAAGGGGCCGTCCATGGCGCGCGGAAGATACTGCTCACGTATGGCGAGACTCACCCCGCTTGGCTCCCCGTCTAGACGTGCATACTCCGCGCCCATGACGCCCTGAAGTGTAGGGAATTCTCCCACCATTCCGGTCAGGAGATCAGCCTTGCTCAGTTGGGCGGCCCTCTTGACCGTTTCCAGGAGGTCAAGATCTCCAAGCAAATCGGCAATCTTGGCCGCAAGAGCCATGATTCGACCGGTTTTTTGATGCAACGTTCCGAGCTTATGGTGAAAGATCATCCCTTTTAAAAGTTCGACCCGCTCCTCGATTTTCAGTTTCCGGTCTTCAGTAAAAAAGAACTTCGCGTCAGCGAGACGAGCAGCCAGCACTCGCTCATTTCCCTCTCGGATGAGCCTCATGCTTGGAAGTTTCATGTTCGTGACGGAAATAAATTGTGGGAGGAGCGAACCATCGCCCCGACTGAGCGAGAAAAACCCTTGGTGCTCCTTCATGGACGTTTTGAGGATGTCGCTCGGAAGGGAAAGGTATCCAGGATCAAAAGACCCCAGGATTGCCTGTGGGTACTCTACGCTGTGGACGGCCTCCTCCAGTAATTCCTCATCCTGGTCGGTTTGCCCTTGAACTGATTTCGCCAAGCGGTCCAATTGCGCCACAACCATGTTTCGTCGCCGTTGTGGGTCCGGAATCACCAGGCGACGTTCCAATTTGGCGAGATAATCACTGAAGCTGTTTACGGGTACCCCTTGAAAAGAAATTTGTGCCTTCCCGCCCAGGAAACGATGCCCTGTCGTGTGTTTTCCGGCCTTGATCCCAGCCACCTCGACGTTGAGGGTTCGGCCCTGACACAGGGCGACAAGCCAGCGAATGGGGCGTGCGAATCGCACGCCGGTTTCGTTCCAACGCATGGACTTCGGGAAGGAGAGGCTCTGGATCAAAAGAGGCAGGATCGTTTCGAGGACTATCCGCGCTGGCTGGCCGGCCTCACGTTTGACGGCACAAACGTATTCTCCCTTCGGAGTCTGCCGGATTTGCAAATCCTCAATCGCGATGCCCTGTGATGCAGCGAAACCCATCGCGGCCTTCGTCGGTCGGCCCGCATTATCGAACGAAGCCATTTTGGGTGGTCCGATAGTTTCCGTCACCGATGCGGTCTGCTGGGCCGACAACGATTCCACCGCGAGCGCGAGCCGACGTGGGGTGCCGATCGTTCGTATGCGCCCGTGCGAGAGGCGGTGATCTTTCAGGAGTCTTTCGGCTGACTGCCCCAGCTGTTGCAGGGCATGGGGAATAAATTGGTGAGGTAACTCCTCTGTTCCGATTTCAAGCAGGAGTTCGACATTCTCGCGGGTCCGCTGTGGTGCGGTCTTTTTCGAGGATTGTGAGACGGTGACTGGCTTTTTCCTGTTGGCCATGAACAAAACCTGCCTTGATGTATCAAGTCCACGTGTTGGCTGGCCGCGACCTCGTTTTCTGTCCATCTGTAGCGGAAGATAGTTCCTGTAGCGGATGTCCCATGGTGTCCCGTTGGCGGACATACCCTTCTGCGCATAATCGGGCGAGGGCACGGACCCGAGCAATGTAACCAGTGCGCTCAGCCACGCTGATGGCTCCCCTTGCGTCCAACAAGTTGAAGAGGTGGGAGCACTTCATGCAGTAGTCGTAGGCTGGAAGCGGCAGGTCCTTAGCGGCCAGGGTTTGGGCTTCCTTTTCAAACGCATGAAACGAGCTGGTTAGCATGGCGACATCTGCTTCTTCGAAATTATATCGGGAAAACTCCACCTCGGTTTCATGGTGGATGTCCCTATATCGGATCGATCCGTTCCAAAGCAGATCGAACACGTTGTCGACCTGCTGGAGATACATCGCGATGCGTTCGGTACCATAGGTGAGCTCAACCGTGATCGGATCCAATTCAAGCCCGCCGGCTTCTTGGAAATAGGTGAACTGCGTGATCTCCATTCCATCCAGTCGCACTTCCCACCCAAGACCCCAGGCGCCCAGCGTTGGCGATTCCCAATCATCCTGGACGAACCGAATATCATGCTGGCGTGGATTAATGCCGAGAAAAGCCAAACTCTTGAGGTAGAGCGCCTGGATGTCGGCCGGGGACGGCTTGAGAACGACTTGATATTGATAATAATGTTGCAGCCGATTTGGATTATCGCCATATCGTCCATCGGTGGGACGCCGGCAGGCTTGGGGATAGGCGGCACGCCAGGGCTCCGGGCCCAAGGATCTGAGAAAGGTCGCAGGATGAAAGGTGCCTGCCCCAACTTCCAAGTCATAGGGCTGGTGGATGAGGCATCCTTGGTCGGCCCAAAAGCGATTGAGAGAGAGAATTAATTCTTGGAAGGTCACAGAGCGTCCTTCAGCGTCGCGGGGTAGCCCGAGGATTAGCCCCGGTGAAAGGACGGCCCTTGCCCACTTGAAGCCAGGGAGTGTCTCTTACACGGGAGAGGTACCCTAACAAGAAACAGGCCTGCTGTCAATGAAAATTCTCTGTCTCATCAAATAGTTGCGAGATTTTGAGCCCTTCCTGGACTACGACGTCATCGAGAACCTGGTATTCAGTGGCCCCGCAGTTATTGACATAGACGCAAGAATCGATTAATTGTGGATGAAGTTGACCAACTTAGTAAAGAATCATCTTTCTTGCGCCCATGAAGCTGTCGAAAAAGAGTGAATACGCGCTTCGCGCCCTTATCGAGTTAACCAGCCAGTATGGACGCAGTCTCCTCCAGCGGCAGGAGATCGCTCGACGTCAAAACATTCCCATTGAGTTTCTTGAACAGATTCTGCTCCGGCTCCGCAACGCAGGGCTTCTCTCGAGTCGCCGAGGTGTGAGCGGCGGCTACAGCCTGGTCAAACCACCTGAGCGAATTACCCTGGGTCAGGTGATCCGGATTCTCGACGGACCCCTCGCCCCTATCGGCTGCGTCAGTAAGACCGCGTTTCGGAAATGCCAAGACTGCCCCTATGCCAAAACGGTGTTCTGTCCATTGCAGGATGCCATGGGCGAAGTTCGGAATGCGATTGCGGGCATCCTGGACCATTACAGCTTGAAAGACTTCTGCCGCGGGAAACACACACGGGCGGTGGTCAAACCACGAGAGGGATAGGCAAGAGCCCCACACGTTGTAGGAGCACTGAGTATGGACACGCACGGGCGTAGTGTTGTGAAAGCGATAAGCTGGCGAGTGTTAGCGACCATGGTCACGGGCGGCATCACATTTCTATTCACCGCGGACCTCTTCATCGCGATCGGAGTTGGCTCCACCGAGGCACTCTCTAAGATTTTCCTCTATTGGGGCCACGAACGGGCATGGGATCGTGTGGGATGGGGCCGAGTGACACCTCTAAGCTCACCGTAAATAGAAGCGCAAAAAGAACCGCGACCGGGTCGCTTCCCTCGAATTGACGAGAGGTTCTCTACTTTGCTACAACCCTTCCTCGATAGCCATCTTGCGAAGGAGCCTTGTCTATGGTTGGGCCGATAACTCAGGACGCTCTGATCTCACTACTCACGCATAAAGCCGCGCGCCTGCGCATTGACAGCGTTCGGTCTACGACTGAGGCCGGGAGTGGTCATCCGACCAGTTGCTGCTCAGCAGCCGACATTGTGGCCACCCTCTTCTTCTCCGTTATGCGGTATGACCCGAAGAACCCAAAACATTCAGGCAGTGACAGGTTCGTGCTGTCCAAAGGCCATGCGGCGCCCCTGTTGTATGCGGCATGGGCCGAGGCCGGATTGTTTGACCGAACGGAATTGGTGAAGCTCCGCACACTGACTTCCGACCTTGAAGGCCACCCGACTCCCCGATTACCCTTCGTGGATGTCGCCACCGGTTCGCTCGGTCAGGGTTTGTCCGCCGGGATGGGGATGGCCCTCAATGATAAACGGCTTGATCGCTCCTCGGCCCGCACCTATGTCCTCATGGGCGATGGGGAATCCGTCGAAGGTGCGGTATGGGAAGCAGTGGAAATGGCGAGGAGCTGCTCGCTCGATAACTTGTGTGCGATTGTGGACGTAAATCGCCTGGGACAGAGCGATCCGACTATCCTTCAGCACGATATGGAGGGCTACCAGTCGCGATGGGCCGGTTTTGGCTGGCATGCCATTGTGGTCGACGGCCATGACATCCCGGCTCTCTTGGCAGCCTTCGACGACGCGGCCGCCACGAAGGGGAAGCCGACTGTGGTCTTAGCGCGGACCCTGAAAGGAAAGGGCATATCCTTTGTAGAGGATCAACCGAACTGGCACGGGAAGCCTTTAAAGAAGGGCGAGGAAACACAACGGGCCATCGATGAGCTATCTCGACATCTTCGTGAACCTGAGGAACACACAGAGATTCGGCGGCCGGATCCAATCCAGACCAGCGAGAAGCCGACGAAACGGATGCCGGGGCCGTCCTACCAGCCGTCCGATATGGTGGCGACACGGGAGGCCTTTGGGTCGGCCCTTGCCCTACTCGGTGAGGCGAACCCCCGCGTGGTCGCTCTCGATGCCGATGTAAAAAATTCCACCTTCACGGAAAAATTCGGCAAACAATATCCCGAACGGTTCTTCGAATGTTTTATAGCCGAGCAGAATATGGTCGGTGCCGCTGTTGGATTAGCTGCCTGCGGAAAGATCCCCTTTGCGGCCACCTTTGCATGCTTTCTCACGAGAGCCTACGACTTTATTCGCATGGCCGCGATCAGTCACTCCAATATTAAGCTGATGGGGTCACATGCGGGCGTGAGTATTGGTGAGGATGGCCCTTCCCAAATGGGGCTCGAAGATTTAGCCATGATGTCGGCCCAACCGGACCTGGTCGTGCTCTACCCCACCGACGCGGTCTGCACGCACCGGCTCGTCGAAGCGGCAGCCTCGCATCAAGGCCCCGTCTATATCCGAACAGGTCGTCCGAAGTCTCCCGTCTTGTATGGCCCCCAGGAATCGTTTACGATCGGCGGTTGCAAAGTTCTGCGACAGAGTTCCTCGGATCAGGTGACGATCGTTGCAGCGGGGGTCACCTTGTTTGAGGCGCTCAAGGCCTACGACCAATTGAGGGCCCAAGGCGTCAGCGTACGCGTCATTGACCTCTACAGCATTGTCCCCATCGACCGCGCCACGTTGATTGAGAGTGGCCGCGCCACGGGAAAGCGTGTCCTCACTGTGGAAGATCACTACGCCCATGGCGGGTTGGGAGATGCCGTCTTGGATGCTGTGAGCAACGAAGGCGTACGGGTCCAGAAGCTCGCCGTTCGAGAGATTCCTCATAGCGGCAAACCCGATGAGCTGCTCAGTCGCTTTGGGATCGACACCAAGGCGATTGTGGAAGCAGTGAAGCGCATGCTGTAAGCCCTTCATGCCGAGCGCGACCCCGCAGAAAATCCCTTCTCCCTGCCCAATGAAAATATGATATCGTTCATGGTTTTGTCTTGATGCCCTTCCTAAACTGCTGCGTCAGCACCCTGACGCGCGAATGAGGAAAAAGGAGGAATATACATGGCGGCACAGTCTTATGGGGTACGAACTACAGAAGGACAGCGTAGCGTTAGGAGAAGTCTCCTGGGCGCGATGGTGATGCTCAGTGTCCTGCTCGGGACGGGTCACACAATAGCCAAGACTCATGAGGTAAGAATGAAGGCGGTCGAGGCCGACGTGGTGATCGACGGCGAAGGTACCACCTACAAGGCCTGGACCTTTAACGGGCAATTTCCTGGACCGGTGGTACGCGTGACGGAAGGCGATATTGTGAAGTTCACTCTCGAGAATCCAAAATCGAATGGCTACCCGCATTCCATGGATTTTCACGCGGCCGAAATCGACTTCTTGAAAAACTACCGAGCCATCAACCCGGGGGAAACCATTTCGTTTACCTACCAAGCTCGGAAGCCTGGTATCTTCTTTTACCATTGTGGCGCTCCGCCTATGCTGCAGCATGTGGCACGAGGCATGATCGGCGCCATCATTGTGGACCCAAAGAATCCGAAGAGGTGGCCCAAAGCCGATAGGGAATATGTTCTTGTCCAGTCTGAGCTCTTTAAGAATCCCGATGATGTCCAAGCCATGTTCGACAGGAAATTCGACCATGTCGTGTTTAACGGAGGCATTTTCAAATACCACCCCTTTGTGACTGGGGGAAAGGCCTTGGAAGCCAAACCTGGCGAACGAGTCCGGATTTATTTTGTGAATGCAGGGCCGAACGAGTTTTCCTCTTTCCACCCGATCGGAGAAATTTGGGATGCGGTATATGAGAGCGGGAATCCTGCCAACAAACAGGTGGGAGTGCAAACCTACGTCGTGGGTCCCGGGAGCGCGGCCACCTTCGATCTAGTTGCCGAATCAGCTGGCGCCTATCCGATGGTCACGCATTCCCTCACTGGCGCGCTACGGGGGGCCATTGCGGTCTTGGCGGTGTCCCCACAGGCGAAAGCGCCATCGTCCCTCATGCCACAAACCCCCTGGAAGCTGGAAGCAGTGCAACAGGACAAGTAGGACCACCCGAGGAGCAGACCGGTGGGACGGGAGAGTATCGAAGGAAGAGCAGAATGGTCCCCACCGGTCAGGCCCATTCCAATTTGGCTCTCAGGCTGAGTGTGGAGCCATAAACACGAGGACTCTCAACCGGCCTTCGGTGTGATTGAGCACGCCGTGTTCTTCTCCTGCCGGTGCCATGGTGCCCTGCCCGGGGGCAAGGATCTGTTCCTCTGAGCCAACTCTAAATTTCCCCTGCCCTTCCAAG
>JBFJQA010000141.1:0-8803 GCA_041616875.1 Nitrospiraceae bacterium
ATGGCCCGTCTGTATGACAAATATATTGGAGAAACCGAGAAGAACCTTCACAAGGCGATTTCGCTCGCAGAATCTGTTGCGCCTGCTGTGTTGTGGCTCGATGAGATCGAAAAAGGTCTCGCTTCAACCGGAGGCGGGGATGGGGATGGCGGAGTCAGTCGCCGCATATTCGGATCCTTCCTGACCTGGTTGCAGGAAAAGAAACAGGACATTTTTGTGGTGGCGACCGCAAACGACCTGTCGAGCTTGCCGCCCGAGCTTCTTCGGAAGGGGCGTTTCGATGAGATCTTTTTTGTGGACCTTCCAAACGAGGATGAACGTCACGCGATCTTAAAAATTCATTTAGTCCTGCGAAAACAAGATCCCCGTGCGTTTGACTTGACGCACATTGTGTCAGTGTGCGACGGATTCAGTGGTGCGGAGATAGAGCAAGCTCTCGTCGGGTCCCTCTATCGAGCCTTGCATCTCAAACGTCCACTCGACACGAACCTCATACTGGAGGAGCTACGACAAACTGTTCCGCTGTCCGTTTCACGTCGCGAAGATATCGAACGCCTTCGAACATTCGCGAGAGAACGGTTCGTCAGCGTGAGGTAGAGTCACTCGCTATGCGGCCTGAGAGGAGCCTCGCAACCACCACACACTCCAGCCCAAACGGTACATAGCCGGCGTACCCGAGGAATGGCATTTCGAATATCTGGTAGCCATGCACGTAGGGCACTGCATATTCCCAATGGGCCAGGCTCCGGGAGTTCCACATTTCCCAGAAAAACCCGCAGATGAGTCCCGCGAGAGCCGAAAGCCATACTGGTCGCCAATCCCCATTTCTCAAACTGGAAAAAATTGTGTCTTCCCCGAAGACGACCTGAAGCCCCGTGATAATCAACAGCGGAGAGACCCAGAGCAGTGGAAACAGGTAATCCGGCCACACCCCGATGCCCATGAGCCCCCCCCCGGCAAGAGCAAGCACAAGCCACCCTGGCCACAGTTCTGTGGGAAGGTTTATGCTTTTCCAATCACGGAAGGCTCGATCTACGTCCGGGAAAGACTCCAGCCATTGAATGGTGCTGAGCACGGCGGGAAGGACGGTGGAGAAGGAATGGGTCGCATGCAGCACATACTCCTGAGCCGTAATGTCAGCTCCCCCCAGGTAATACCAATTCTGAACGAATCGGTTGAGGTATTCAAAAAACCACCAAAAGAGGGCACTGAGCGGGAATAAACCCAAGAAATATCCTGGCCGATCCCTCATCAAGCAATGACCGGTTCGCTGAAACGTCCACGCGTTCACGGTCACAATATACCCAAGCCAGAGCGGCGTGAAGGTATAAAGCTGGAATAGGGAAAACCAGGAGAACCGGGTCCACGCCAGTGTCCAAGCGACACCGGTAACCCCAAGCCCGAGCCAGCCCCACCAGGGAAAGACCTTTGGTTGCAGCACATACACATGCTGCGGCTTGTCTGCCCCCAGCAGGGCAAACAGAGCAGGGGCAAGAATGACACCGAGGCCGAAACCCAGCAGGGCAAACACCCCCCAAGAAAACGGCGCATGCTCAACGTAGCGCGTCAACGGGGGAAACTCAAGATATTGCGCCACCGGTTTTCCCGCGAGGGCCACGCCTAGAATCGGCAAGCCCACAAGCAACACAACCAATAGAATAATTTTGATGGCCCGAGGATTCCAAATTTTCCAAACACTGCTCATGAGAACTCACCCCTCCCGCACTTTTTCCACGGATAAGATGAAACGGCATTCTACCTGAAATGTGGCAGCCCTGGGAGGAATGCGGGGCACTGAGAAGACGAGCCATGCCCGCGGCTATGACGGAGCGTGATCGGATCGAGCCTCGCCGAGGGGAATTCCGCCGTTGACAACGTAACGCGATCCTCAGACAATGCCGAGAGAGAAGGAGGAACAAGAGGGATATATGATGAAATCAGGAGAAGAACGTCAAGCCCACCGGCGCTTCGTTCTGGCCCTCCAACACGAACCCATGGCTTGTTCGAAACCTGGCTGCAGAGAACACCTAGACGTGGTCGATCTCTCGCAACAGTCTGACCGCATCAAAACCTACGAGGCCCGGTGCGCGCGCTGCGGGTGGCAGGAACGGATCACGGGGAAGGAGGAACTCCAGCCCGTGTGGGATGACGCCTCGCTTCTGATGATGGCCGACGAGCATTTGATGCATCAGCAGCCGCTCTGTCCCTTTGATGACACCCCCGTCGTGTTCACCTCCTTGCCCAACCCCCGCCGAAAGGCTCGGTATCGCCTGTCATGCTATTACTGCGGTCGGCAAACGACGATGGCCTGGCCTCCGCCTGAAGCGAAGAGATAGCGTTCCTCCCCTTTCGCGCAGGTTCTGAGCGAAGAGCAGGTCAAAAACACTTGCCACCTGTGTTCTCTGTAGGTCCCGACCAACATTCAACGGAACCTTCGCGATCTTGCCCTCTTCACGTCGAACCATGATGACAGGCGTGTCCATATGTTGAGTTTTGACCCCTCATCGATAAGATGCACCGAATTTGCCTTTCCTAAGGCCTTAAGGAATTTGTACCTACACCCAAACGGCGGATCAGAGAGCACGCTTTCAATGCGGGCTCGTGCTCAATCCAACGTACAAAACGAACCCTGAGGGGTGAAATCATCAGCCAAGACATTCCGCGATCTCTCGAGGCCATCTTCTGAAAACAACTACTTCGATATATAGATTTGAACACAATGTCCAGAGGAGACATCGAGGCATGCCCACTATTGCCGAAGGGGGACGACTTTCGGTAAGGGCCGACCCTCAGTGCAACCCTCCAACGCGCGATACACCGCTTGCATGTCTGAGGGGGGATCTACCGTAAATTCTTGGACGATGGCCGACAAGGGATGCTGGAACCCCAAGGTGCGCGCATGCAGCATCACTCGCGGGATCTCAATCTCCTCCATGTGAGACACCCTGCGGCCTCCATAGGTCGGATCCCCGAGGATCGGGTGACCCAGGGACGCCAAGTGAACCCGGAGTTGATGCGTCCGGCCCGTACGTGGGGACAACAGCACATGGGATGCAAGTTTTCCAAACCGATGCGTGACGCGGTACTCCGTGACGGAATCTCTGGGCCGGGCTGTACGGGAGGAGAATTTCTTTCGCTCTTTTGTATCGCGTCCAATGGCCAACTCGATCAGGCCATGACCCTTCTTCGGCACGCCCCAAATCAGGGCCTCGTAGCCGCGTGTGATCGTGTGCTGCTTAAATTGCGCGGCAAGCGCACGATGAGCCTGATCGGTCTTGGCAATCACCATTACCCCCGAAGTCTCCTTGTCTAGACGATGCACCAGCCCCGGCCGTTCCTTCCCACCCACCGTAGACACGGTTCCCCCAGAGGTCTGAAAGTGGTGGAGCAGGGCATTCACCAAGGTCCCCGACCAGTTGCCCGGCGCCGGATGCACGACGATCCCAGCCGGTTTGTTCAGGACAAGCAGAACGTCATCTTCGTAAAGAATCTCCAGGGGAATCGCCTCCCCCTTGAGTTCTAAAGGCCCGGGTTTGGGCACATCCATCCTAATTCGGTCGCCTGGCTTGATCTTCTGGCTCGGCTTGACGACCTGGTCGTTGATCCGGATACGCCCGAGCTCGATGAGCCGCTGGAGACCCGAGCGCGAAATATCCGGCTCACGGTGGACCAGAAACACGTCGAGGCGTTTGGGCGTTTCCCCCGCGGTGACGACAAACTCGGTAATCATAGAACTGATTTCCTCTCCTCCGCACCTGGCGACGTAAGCTGCCACAGGGCACTCGCGAAAACAAGGCCCGCACCCCGGATGTCTGACGACGCAGGGAGGCACGGCCAACCGCAGGTCCTTATGGCGAGAAATCTCTCAAGACAAGACGTGGAATCGTGTTTGAACCGAGGCAGAATGTCGTCCAGAACAGGATAAGGAGGGTGAGGATCCAGGGGGGGATCACCCTACATGGGACCCATGTCTTATTCGAACACCCACCGCACGTGTTTCAGATGCGGAGTGACCCGGGGGCAAGAATGTTGGCGATTTTCTCTTGGGGGCACATCCTCGTCGAGGTTCCCGTGATTTACTATCGCGTTCATCTCCAGGTGAGCGAGCGGAGGTGCGCGACTTGTCTTCACAGCGGGAGGGGAGCTATGCTAGGGCCCTCGGGGGTCGAAGCCCTGCTTTCTCTGCGACGGATCACCAGAGCCTATGAACAAATACACGGACTTCATCAATTACCACCTGTCCATGTTGGTGGACAACGTACGGACTGGCTCATACCGCCAGGCGATCTCCCAGGTGGTGAGACCGGGGGATGTGGTGGTCGATATCGGCTGCGGATCGGGGATCCTTTCTCTCTTGGCCTGCCGTTCTGGGGCGCGCCATGTGTATGCGATTGAGAATGAAGCCGTCATCGAAATCGCAAAGCTCGTGGCTGCGAAAAATGGACTGCAGAATCGAGTGACTTTTTTCAACGACGTGTCCTTCCATGTCGAACTGCCCGAGCGGGCTGACGTCATCGTCACTGAGACCATGGGCACCTTTGGGTTCGAGGAAGGCATTCTGGGTTCACTGACCGACGCACGAGACCGTTTTCTCAAGGAGGGGGGCAGGCTCATTCCCCATAGTGTGGAATTGTTCCTCGTTCCCGTCGAGCTGCCGCAGTTCTACGAACACGTCATCGATTTCTGGGTCACCGGCTGCCAAGGGCTTGACTTCTCACCAGTCCGCGAGCTGACCGTCAATAACTTCCACCCGCTGAAGCTACACGAAGGGACGTTTCTCAGCGAGCCCGCCCGCGTCGAGCGGGTCGTGTTCGCCGACACGAAACATACGGAGATTGACACCAAAGTCTCGCTCTTCGCCACACGGCGGGGGCGCGTGCATGGGCTGGCCGGATGGTTCAACGCCGAGCTTATGCAAGGACTCACTGTGTCGAATGGGCCCGGTGACCGCGCCTCTCACTGGGGGTTGGCGTTCTTTCCCATCGACCGACCGGTGCGGGTAGACCGGGGCAATCGAATTTTGGCCGAGATTTCCTCATCGGGAAACGGGGAGTTCTGGAACTGGCGGATCGATGTCAACGGGCATCGATTTGAGCAGTCGACCCGTCGTGGCACCCTCGATTCTACCGCCTCCCGCCATCCACGACCGCCAGGCGATTAGCCCCCCAACCCAGTCTCGGTGTCACACTCCCAAACCACTTCCTTCCGCACACCTCGCAAACACATGCCTAGCGGGTCCCTCTGAAATGTCTACTGTGCCAGACCAACCAAGACCGGAGCGCTCATGCATCTTATGTAGCCATACAGGCGAGGTCACGGGGATGCTCTCCATGGCGCGCATCGAGGGCCCCCAGTGATCGGGGTCCTCAGCAAGCAAGAAGGGCGGCCTGACTGCTTCCGTGAAGATCATGACCGGAACTCTTAACGCCGTAAGGACACAGCAAAGGGCTAGACTGGCGGGGAGCAGCGAGTCCAAATTCTGACTGTTCTTCAGGCGGCGAGGTGTTCGGGAAAGACTCACCGACGTTCCGCCTGTCTATCACTTCGAGGTGCGTGGGTCGGATCCGTATTCAACAGCGCTTATGTGGGCCTGGTTCTCTGGCAGGCATTCACGGGCGGGAGCTTCTCCGACGGGGTAAGTTAGCAGCCTTGCTGTACGAGCAGGGCCTCAACAAGGTTCCAGACCTGGCAACCGTCTTCTGATCCTGACGTGTCATGACCTCGATCTCATGGCGCGTTGTCCGCTGCGTAAGTACGTGTCCACACCTGCGGCCATTTTGCGGCCTTCGGCAATCGCCCAGACAATGAGAGAAGCCCCGCGTTTCACGTCACCGCCGGCAAACACCCCTTCAACAGAACTCATGTAATTCTCATCGACCGCGACGTTCCCCCGGGCATCGTATTTCACGCCCAAATTATCGAGCAATCCGTTTCTAACGGGGCCGGTGAAGCCCATGGCGAGCAGGACTAGGTCGGTTTCCAACTCGAAATCCGTATTCGGCATAGGAATGAATTTTCCCTTTTCAAACGCGACTCGGTTCGCATGCAGTCTCGTGACGTGCCCGTCGTGCCCGGAAAACTTGGTGGTGGACACGCTCCACTGCCGGTCGCACCCTTCTTCATGCGCGTGCGACGTCCGCAGTTGCATGGGCCAGAGCGGCCAAGGCGTGCTTTCCGCCCGCTCCGGCGGGGGCTCGGGCAACAACTCAAATTGGTGGACTTCAACACAACCTTGACGATGCGCGGTGCCCAGACAATCCGATCCGGTATCACCACCCCCAATGATGACGACTTTCTTTCCTTTCGCAGTGAGGGGATCGGTTTCAAGGAAGTCCCCGGCGTTTCGCTTGTTTTGTTGGGTGAGAAACTCCATGGCGAGGTGAATGCCTTTGAGCTCCCGTCCCGGCACGGGCAATTCACGTGGCTGCTCAGCTCCCAGGGCCAATGCGATGGCATCAAAGGTATGCCGCAATTCGTCAACCGAGACTTCCGCGCCGACGTTCGCGCTCGTCTTGAATTCCACACCCTCTTTATGCATCTGTGCCAGGCGGCGATCGATGACCCACTTTTCCATTTTAAAATCAGGAATTCCGTATCGCAGTAAGCCCCCGATGCGGTCGGCCTTTTCGTAGACGGTCACACTGTGGCCGGCTCGCGCTAATTGTTGCGCCGTTGCCAATCCGGCTGGTCCCGAGCCGATTACGGCTACGCGCTTGCCCGTCTTGGCGACAGGTGTCACGGGACGAACCCAGCCCTGTGCAAAGGCCCGATCGATGATGTTCCACTCGATGACTCGAATCGACACAGGATCGCTGTTGATTCCTAGCACGCAGGCGGATTCGCAAGGTGCGGGACACAACCGGCCGGTAAACTCCGGGAAATTGTTCGTGGTGTGGAGGGCCTTGAGGGCGTCTTCCCACCTCCCGCGGTACACGAGGTCGTTCCAGTCTGGAATGAGATTGACCACGGGACAGCCCGTCGAGCTCTGGCAAAACGGCACGCCGCAGTCCATGCACCGCGCGCCTTGCGCCTTAGTTTGTCCTCGTGAAAGGGCTCGTAGAACTCCCGCCAATCCAGGACGCGCAGTTCTACCGGTCGCCGTTGCGGCCCCTCTCTGGCGTACTTTGTAAACCCTTTCGCGTCACCCATTCTTTCCCTACAGGGCTGTTAAAGAAGACTACCAGTCTCACTCATCACATCACTCGATGAAGCCATGTAACTATACGGTGAAGCGAGAGGCGTTGCATGCACGTGACGGCTTCACCCTGATCCCGTTACGCGGCGGCAACTTTGCGCTGCGCCAAGACCCGCTTATAGTCTACTGGCATAACCTTCATAAATTTTGGAAGAATGTTGTCCCAATTGTCTAACACCCGTTTGGCCTGACGGCTTTCGGTGTATCGGAGATGGTTTTCAATCATTGTTCGGAGATTCGCGCGATCCTGGGATTCCACAACCTTTTCCAAATCGACCATTCCCATGTTGCAGCGGGACTGGAACTTCCCATCCTCATTCAAGACATAGGCTTCCCCGCCGGACATCCCGGCGGCGAAATTCCGCCCTGTTTTTCCGAGCACGACGACGATGCCGCCGGTCATATACTCGCATCCGTGGTCCCCGGTTCCTTCAATGACCGCTCGGGCTCCGCTGTTGCGGACTGCAAAACGTTCCCCAGCGGTACCATAGAAATAGGCTTCGCCTTGCGTGGCGCCATACAGCGAGGTGTTGCCGATTAAGATGGTATCTTCCGGGGTGAAGGTCGATTCCTTGGGCGGATAGACAATGATCTTTCCCCCGGAGAGTCCCTTCCCGAGGTAGTCATTGGACTCACCTTCCAGAATCAAGGTGATGCCGCGGGAGATGAATGCCCCAAAGGACTGACCGGCCGACCCTGTAAATTTAATGGTGATCGTGTCTTCCGGTAAACCCTCCAGGCCGTACTTGCGGGCGATATGACTGGACAGGACGGTCCCCGTCGTCCGATTCACGTTCCGAATCGGGAGATCGAGACTGACTTTTTCCCCTCGCTCGATTGCCGGCTGGCACGACTCCACGAGCTTGTTATCGAGAATCTTGTCGAGCCCGTGATCCTGCTTCTGCACGCAGTGGGTGGCAATGTCTGGCCCAACGTCGGGTTTGCTGAGCAACGCCGTTAAGTCCAACCCCTTTGCTTTCCAATGATCAATGGCTTTTTGCGCCCTGAGTTTATCAACTCGCCCGATCATGTCCGCCACCTTCCGCACTCCCAGTTTGGCCATGATCTGCCGCAACTCCTCCGCCACGAAGAAAAAATAATTGACGACATGCTCGGGTTGGCCCGTAAAGCGCTTGCGCAATTCCGGATCCTGGGTGGCAACCCCCACCGGACAGGTGTTCAGGTGGCACTTCCGCATCATGATGCAGCCTTCCACGATCAGGGGTGCGGTGGAAAAGCCAAATTCTTCGGCCCCCAGCATGGCAGCGACGGCAACGTCCCGACCGGTTTTCATCTGTCCGTCGGTTTCGACTTTGATGCGCCCGCGCAAGTCGTTCAGCACCAAGGTTTGGTGCGTCTCGGCCAGACCCAGCTCCCAAGGAATTCCTGCATACTTGATAGAAGACAGCGGAGACGCGCCAGTTCCGCCCGAGTCCCCGCTGATCAACACCTTGTCGGCATGCGCCTTGGATACGCCCGCGGCCACCGTACCCACGCCGATTTCGGAGACGAGCTTGACCGACACATCGGCCTGAGGGTTGGAATTTTTCAGATCGAAGATCAATTGGGCCAGATCCTCGATGGAGTAAATATCATGGTGCGGCGGGG
>JBFJQA010000142.1:0-8768 GCA_041616875.1 Nitrospiraceae bacterium
GAGGCCACGGCCCTCTTTCAGCCCTAACCGCCCCAAGCTGGAAGCGGCAATACGACGGACCTGAGGGCTGTCGTCCCCCAGTGCGTGGAGCAGAGAAGAGGCTCCCCTCGCGTCACCATAGGCTCCGAGTGCTCCAGCGGCAAATGCGCGGACTGAGGGATCCGGGTCATAGATGGCTTGACTCAGGACCGAAAAACTCGACGGCCGTCGAAGTTGTCCGAGGATTCCGATGGCAGCCATCCGAATATCAGGGTCCGGTAATGTCGCCGCGCTCTTGATCTCATCGAACGCGTCGGCTGATCCCAACTTGACAAGGGCGCCTAATGCGAAGACATGCTCGGCCCCCGTGCCTGAGCGCGCGACTCTGACAAGATGGTCTTTGACCTTCGTATCTCGAGCTTCTCCGAGGGCATTGATGGCCGCGATACGTACGGCGGGGGCTGGATCGTGAAGCGCCCGTCTTAGGGCCGGTGAACTGGCGGCAAGTCCAGCGCGTCCGAGGCCCTCGGCTGCTCTCGCGCGGACAAGGATGGATCTATCCAGGAGGCCGTCCTCCAACAACGGTCCCGTAAGAGGATCGGCCGCCTCCGCTAGTGCGGTGAATGCTGTGACTCTGAGGTATTCTTTGGAGTCCCGGGCTCGGCTGGTGATGTGCCCGAGCGCAATTTCTCGCAGCAGATCTGGTTGATCCGGAGTCCCGTCGGGAACCAACAGGCGATAGGTCTTCAGTGCTGTGTTGGGCTGCCCGACCCGCAGTGAGCTACGCACACCCATCTCGAGCGACTGCGGTGAGGGCGATTGCCCGGGGGGTAAGCTGTCGAGAAGACGCAACACCTGCTCGTAGCGCGATTCTTTGAACGCCAGCGAAATATCCCTTTCGAGAGAGCGCGCGGATGCGGGAGGGGAGGAGTTTCGACTTGGCGGAGGCGCGCAAAGAGCGGAGGTACCTAAGAAAGTCACCAGCACGCTTGTCCCCCACAACAAGAACGGCCGGCCCCAACGATTGATACGGGCTTGGTGTGCAGTTGCCGTCATCCTTCCCTAGCCCTGCTCGGACTGTCAAGAGAGTGACATAACTCTGTCAAGGATTGCGAGTGTCTTTGGTCGACCCCCCGGGGGGTCGGCGAAGAGGAACGATCTTGTTTGCTACCTGTGTTGAGAGGAATCTTTTCGTAACGCCGCTGGGGCGTACGCTAGCTCCATATATTCCTTCAGCATTCGACGTGCACCAAATTGGGGTGCAATGGTCCTAATCGTGTCCTTGATGACTTGGATCCACCCGCGAGGGATCCCGTCACGGTCTCGGTTGTAATAGAGGGGGATAATGTCCTTCTCAAGAATTCTGTAGAGTTGATCGGAATCGAAGGCGTCCTGGGCTTGAGGATCAGAAAAGTCTGTGGCCGAGGGTATCGCCCACCCGTTGGCGCCGTCATATCCTTCTTTCCACCATCCGTCCAAGATACTGAAATTAGGAACCCCATTGAGCGCGGCCTTCTGACCACTCGTGCCGCAGGCTTCAAGCGGTGCCCGAGGGGTGTTGAGCCATACATCTACCCCTTGGACGAGGTGCTTCGCGACATGCATGTCATAGTCTTCCAAAAAGGCAATGCGACCTCCGAGCGAGTGATCCTGGCAGAATTGGTTCACCTGATGTATGAACTGTCGGCCAGGGTCATCTGCCGGATGAGCCTTGCCGGCAAAAATGATCTGCACGGGACGCCACCGGTTGAGGAGTAGGTGCTTCAGTCGATCCAGTTGACTGAAAACTAGTGTCGCTCGTTTGTACGTGGCGAATCGTCTCGCAAAGCCAAGCGTCAGGCATTCTGGATCAAGCAACACTCCTTCTGCGAGCACCTGGGCCCACTCCTGAGGGCGTTGCATCCATCTGGCCCTCGCCCGTTCACGCATGAGTCTCCGCAATTTTCGCTTGAGCTCCAGTCGCACGGCCCACAACTCCTGATCGGGAATATCCGCTACCCTGTGCCAAATGGCCGAGTCATCCGAGCGGTTTGCCCAATCGGGCCCCAAGTATCTGCAGTAGAGATGATGCACCTCACCGGCCACCCACGTTGGCACGTGGATTCCGTTCGTAATGCTACGAATTGGGACCTGATCCTCGGGTGTCCCAGGCCACAAGCTCTGCCACATTTGCCTTGACACTCGCCCATGTTCACGGCTGACACCATTCAGGTGGTGTGACATTCGCATGGCTAACGCCGTCATATTGAAGCCGGGACGCTGAGTATCATGATGATCTCCCAGGGCGAGAAAAGAGTCACGGGTGAGCCCGAGTTGCTCCCAATAGTGGGCAAAGTATCGTTCCATCAAGGATGGAGGAAACACGTCATGACCTGCTGGGACCGGAGTATGGGTGGTAAAGACGGTGCTCTGTCGCACGATGGCGACAGCCTCGTCGTACGCGTGTCCCGTTTGAACGAGTTCCCTTACTCTCTCGAGGGATTGAAAAGCCGAGTGCCCCTCGTTGGCATGATAAGCCGCGGGCTTGACTCCGAGAGCTCTCAGTGCTCGCACTCCTCCGATTCCCAGGACAATTTCTTGTCGAAGCCGGACTTCCTGGTCTCCACCATATAGTCTTGCCGAAAGTGTTCTGTCCTCAGGGTCATTTTCCGGAACATCTGTATCCAGCAGATACAGGAGGACCCGTCCCACCCACACTTGCCACACGAGCAACTGGATCCTTTTGGCCCCCAACTCGACGGAGACGTTACACAGGGTGCCATCCGGAGAGAGAGCCTGGGTGATCGGAGATTCATCCCGATTGAAAGGTTCGTACTCGGCCTCCTGCCAACCCTCAGGATTAATCCGCTGCCGAAAATAGCCCTGGGGGTACATGAACCCAATCCCCACGAGGGGGATGCCGAGGTCGCTTGCTTCTTTCGCATGATCGCCAGCTAAAATGCCGAGCCCGCCACTGTAGATCGGGATGGAGCTGTGCAAACCAAACTCTGCTGAAAAGTAGGCGATGCTGGAACCGAGCCCGATCGGATATTTGTTGCTGCACCAGCTATCCTTGGCTGAGAAATATTCGTCGAAGGTCTTGAGGAGCGCAGAATACCGCCGGATGAATGACGGATCTTCCCCTAGGGCCAGAAGTCGATCAGGCTTAATCTCTTGGAGCAGTTTGACAGGATTGTGTTTGGTGAGATGCCAGAGGGTAGGGTCTAGGTCCCTAAAGAGTACCCGAGCTTCCGGCTTCCAGCTCCACCACAGATTGTGGGCGAGATCATGAAGTCTGGCCAGTCCCCCTAGCGGAGGCTCGACAGGTGCGGGATCAGGTTTATCGTTGGTCACACGGCCTCCTTAGAAATACGGTCATGGATTCAGATTCATGTTCGCCGGAAAGAAATACCTTTAGGCTTGAGGATATCAAGAATCGGCTGCGGTTGTGTGGTTAGGCATGGCCGGGATGGTGCCAGGCGGCCCAATTTTCTGAAAACGCGACAGCTGCATAGCGTTCTCCTAGGATCCTCGTAATCCGGTTCATCAGGCGGGTCAGTTTCCTGGATTCTTCCGGGGTGAGGTCTTGGGTGAATTGCGGGTGGAACCCCCATCGGGTTTCAACTTCTTCCCCTTGGATGCTGGCCATGACACTCACCAACTTAATTTCTTTTCCAGCTTGCGACTGAGGGGATTTTGCCTGTGCCTGGGGAGGAGTGTCTTTCTCTCCGGCAGGGGTTCGGACGTTCTGACCGATGCCCGTGAGGCTTTCAAACAGCGAGTTCATTGCCGGGATTACCGCGCTTGCGCACAATATTGCGGCGGACGGCACCATCCCCTCATTCTTTGTGCCTACCGCCTCGGCCACCCGTTCTCCCAGAAGGTCGAGGCAGGCGGCTTTTTCTGTATTCTCCTCTAGAAGATCGAAGCGAAAACGTTCATATAATTCCCGGCTGTTCGATACGGCTTGGCCCACGGTGATGACAATTTCCATCGGATCGGCATCCTGACTCAAGGCCGGAGCCATAGCGGCCTTGAGTTGATCAGACACTGCATCTTCAAGGCTGTCCATGAACTGAGGCTGTTCCTTGAGTGGCAGGTACAGCGCTGACAATCTGTCTGAAAAGTTGAAGAGGATTTTTAAGAACTCAAGGTAAATCCCCCACTCATCCTTCGGCTTCAACCTGAGGGAGTGTTCCGGCGCGTGGCGTTTGACCATTGAGACCGACTCTCCAGCCACGGCCAAGATGAGCGACGCGAGGTCGCGGAGAATACGAGCGTGTGGGTCATGTGCTGTCGCCATCTTCCCTCCCGTTTCGACCAGCTTCATTATATACAAATCCTGCGGATGGGCCAAGGGAACAGCGTCCTTCCTCGATTGCATGGCCAGACCTGGTATGTTATACAGCCCACGGTTGAAAAAGCATTGAAAATTTGACCGGCAGGAGCGCAAGTCGCCAAATCGATGGGTGAGAATCACCAGGTGGATCACTTATCATGAGGAGGGTTTCCAAGAAATGGATCGAGTCGTGAAACCGTACCTCCTCAGGCGCGAGGTCGAGGGTGGTCCGCGGAAGCTATCCTTTGATTATGGCCAGGAGCTGAACCCCCAGCAGTTGGCTGCGGTCACCGCTCCAGACGGACCGTCGCTGGTAATTGCTGGTGCGGGCAGCGGAAAAACCCGCACCTTGGTGTACCGGGTTGCCTATTTGATTGATAGCGGGGTTGATCCGGAGGCCATCCTCTTGGTGACCTTTACCAGGAAAGCAGCCCAGGAAATGCTGAAACGGGCTGGGCTCTTGATTGGTGCCCGAAGCGAGCGGGTGGCCGGAGGGACCTTCCATTCCATGGCCAATACCCTTCTACGTCGGTACGGAAGGTCCATTGGCTTAGATGCGAGGTTTACAATTCTGGACCGGGGTGACGCTGAGGATTTAGTCAGTCTCTTGCGGACCAGCCTGGGACTCAATGACAAGGATCGGCGCTTCCCCCGAAAGGCGACCATTATCGAGATATTCAGTAAATGCGCCAACACCCTCCGATCCCTGGAAGACGTTGTTCTGGAGGAATTCACACATTTTTCTGAGCATCTGGAGGCTCTGCGGAAGCTGTTCGTTCTCTTTGAGGGAACCAAAAGCAAGCGACAGTTGCTCGATTACGATGACCTCCTGGTCAAGCTCCGTGACCTACTGACATCTGATGAAGCAGCCCGGCGGATCATCTCTCAGCGGTATCGGTATGTCCTGGTGGACGAATACCAGGATACCAACCGTCTTCAAGCTGAGCTGGTTCGAAGTCTCGCCGCTACGCATGACAACGTCATGGTCGTCGGAGACGATTCCCAATCCATCTACGGGTTTCGTGGGGCAACCTTTCGCAATATCATGGACTTTCCGGCGTTGTTCCCAGGGGCATCCGTTTACAAGCTTGAAGAAAACTATCGCAGCACCCAGCCGATTTTGAATCTTGCCAATGAGATCATTCAACGCGCGACTGAAAAGTATACCAAACAGCTCTTTACCCGCCTCACGGAAGGGCCTTTGCCAGTGTTAGTCGAGGCTGGCGGAGAGAACACCCAGTCACGGTTCGTGGCGCAGAAAATACTGGAACTTCGTGAGGAAGGGGTGCCTCTTAAGGACATCGCGGTATTGTTTCGATCCAGTTTTCATTCCTTTGATTTGGAAATTGAATTGGCTCGGCGCGATCTGCCGTTTACCAAGCGGGGCGGGTTCAAGTTCATCGAAACGGCACACGTGAAAGATCTGTTGGCCCACCTTCGGGTTCTCGAGAATCCGCTCGATGCGGTCAGTTGGAATCGGCTTCTGCTGTTGCTCGAGGGGGTGGGGCCCAAGAAAGCTCAGGATCTTATTGCCACCCTCTTAAAGAGTAGTCGGCCTTTCGAAACACTCCGAGGAATCGGGGGCCGACCCTCGCAGGCTCTCCGAGATTTGGCGCTGGCACTCGAGGAAACGGCGGACCTGGAATCTCTTGGGACGGTGGAACAAGTCAAGCGGGTGTCTGATTACTATCTCCCGCTTCTCAAAGACCGCTACGATGACTATCCGAAGCGACTTCGGGATCTTGACCATCTTGCAACCATCGCAGAGCGGTATGGGCGGTTAGAAGAATTTTTGTCCGATCTCGCCCTCGAGCCACCCGATCAGAGTGTGGCTGATGTGGAGTCTGGTGGCCGTGATGACGAGCGATTAGTACTTTCGACCATTCATTCGGCCAAAGGGCTCGAGTGGCGTGCCGTCTTTGTTATTTGGTTGGTGGATGGAAGGTTTCCTTCCGCCTATTCCTTTACGGCCGACGATGATCTGGAGGAGGAACGGAGGCTGTTTTATGTGGCGGTCACGCGCGCGAAACGGCATCTTTACCTCACCTATCCCATCAATGTGTTTGACAGGGCCACGGGTGCTGTGCTTTCAAAGCCCACCCGGTTTCTGGACAGCGTTCCAGATGCCTTTCTGGAAACTTGGGCGCTGCTAGAAGAAGAACCCACCCGGCCGTATGGCTCATGGAGGGAAGACTCTCTCTAGGCTTGCCTCTCATGTTTCATCTCATGTGCGCCTTCCGGGCTCATCCACCTCGCGTCCCCGCATCTCGATATTGGGCTCGGGAATGCGGTCTCATAACGGTGATTTTCTATCTGTCCTTGTCTGCGGGGACCGGCTTCGCCGAGATGGGGAGGCCTTCGGTCTCAGGAGGTGATCGGAGCACGTTTTGGAGCAATCTGATATCGGAAGGGAAGGAGCTGGGTCTTCCGACCCAGTTTCTATCCGGGATCGGAGCTGATTTCGTCACAATCGAATTTGAGGATCTACGAAGCTTCGCCGCCGAGTACCACCCCGAGCATCATCGGATGGTCCTGAACCGCACGCTCTCCCTCAACGCGGCAGGCCGAACCCTTCGGCCACTCTCCACCCTGACAAATCAGGAAGTGGCCACTCTGTACCATGAGTTGCTTCATGCCTACCTGGACGTCCTGACTCAGCTCAAAGGGGCGGAGGGGCAAGATCCGGACAACTCTCGTCTCTTGACGTTTGCGCGTGGACAACAGCGGTGTCGCTATCAAGAGGTCCTGATCAACCCCATCGTTCAACGGAAGTCGTTGACTGAATTGCGATTCCTGACCGAACGGGAGTCCTGGGAGGCGTTGAACGAAACCTGGGCAGTCTTTATCGGGTGGGCGATCTGGACACGATTGGAATTGCAGGCTGGGCAAGAGGATTTTGGCAGGCTACGGGACGAGGGGGAGAGTGGGTGGCTGGGACGACTCCGGCAGGCTGATCAAGAAGGTATTCTCGTTGGATATTATGAACCAGAGAACCCGGAAGAACGTCGTGTGACCAATAAGAGGTACTTGGCCTCATCCTATCGCATCAGTCCGCCGGAAGTGGCCGTGCTCCTTGAAACGATTTTGGAAGAACCCGCAGTATCAGCCCGCCGTTCCGCCCAGGTGATCAACTCCCGCGATGTGCGGGGAGAGTCTGCGTTGTCATGCGGAAATCCAGTCGTTTTTGAAGATTAGGACCCGCTCATCGGCATGGCGGGATCACCCTGTGTCATGAGGATCATCAAAGGAACCTGTGTTCCGGACAGGTTGCTCGCAGGTGTCTATCGTATAGAGGTATAGAGCCCCTCACCTTCATCGCCCTCTCTCTACCCGTTCTTGCCCCCGGCCAGGCGCGTCACGAGTTTATGTTTGTTTCCAAGGCCTTTGGCAGAACAGCGTGTAAATTTGGCCAGTCTTGGGTCTCCCATGTTGGCGCAGCCGCTTGTTGCCGGTTCCACGGGTCCCTAGTTGAGAGTGACGGGGTGTTGCTTGACACGGATAAAATTTGCACGTAGAATCCGACGTTTCCTTTTCTAACTGTGAAGTCTTCGTCTGTCAGGTTTCTGGCTCCCCTGGTGCGAGGGGGAGAAGGAATTGGACTGGCGTCTTTTGCGTTGTGGGCCCGTCCCCGCTGTACCAGGGACGAGGACACACGCAGCTGGACGCATTGCAAATTGGCGGTGAGGCGGTCTGTCGAAACCGGGGGCTTTGGAATATCCGAAGGGGCAGGTACCCAAGTGGACAAAGGGGGCAGACTGTAAATCTGTTGCCATCGGCTTCCAAGGTTCGAATCCTTGCCTGCCCACCAAAATTTTCTCATCAAGGGCTACACGGTCTAGGCGAACATACGAGGTCATTCTGCAACCTGGCGGGCGTAGCTCAGTGGTAGAGTTCCAGCCTTCCAAGCTGGCTGTCACGGGTTCAAATCCCGTCGCCCGCTCCAAATATACCACCTGGGATCGTTGCTCGAGGTCCTGAGTGTAAGCGAGTGTAATTTTTGGCCTGCTGGCGTGGTCGGACGTTGGAGGGGTCATTGGGAAATTTTCTCGAAGAGATACATACAAGAGGTACACGGGGAAAAGGGAAGGGCCCGACCCTCCATGAATGAGGAGGGCGCCGGGCTGGCTTCAGAATCGGGTTCCTGGCCCACGTAGCTCAGTTGGTAGAGCACGTCCTTGGTAAGGACGAGGTCACGCGTTCGATCCGCGTCGTGGGCTCCAGCGATAGCGCGGTGAAGAACTGTCAGAACTCTACCAGATTAGGTGGGAAATCCTTCCTGTTCCCAACCCAGCGTTGTTGAACTCGACCGTAAGAAATTGTGTGAGGGAGGCAAGTTATGGCGAAGTCGAAGTTTGAGCGGCGGAAGCCCCACGTTAATATTGGGACGATCGGGCACGTGGATCACGGGAAGACGACGCTCACCTCGGCGTTGACGAAGGTGATGGGCGAGAAAGGAATGGCCAAGTACATC
>JBFJQA010000143.1:0-8662 GCA_041616875.1 Nitrospiraceae bacterium
TATTACGATCTCAACGATGACAACAACTTTGAGCTCGGCTTCTCCTGGCTCTATAGTTCCTCAAGTCGAGTCCCCGCGGCCCAAACGTTGGCGCTGATGGCTGTCGACGAGAATACGCCGATTGATCGACATGCGCTCGACATTGATTTCCATTATCGGTGGTACCCCTTGGGTCGCGGATTGCGCCAAAGTCTCTCCCTTCACGGCGAAGTGATCTATGACTTCAGCCAAGGGCGTCGGGATGTCTTTGGGAACACGGTCTCCCAAGGAGCATGGGGAGGCTATCTCTACGGTGAGTACCGGATCAGTAAACGCTGGCGCCCAGGGTTCCGTTTCGATCACTACACCATGCCCAGCGAGCCGGCCATCGTGACCAACCCCTTCACCGGTCTTGAAGGCTCCACGGTGAATTTGACGGGAAGCCGGACAAGCGTGAACACCTGGACACCATATATCACGTTCTATCCGAGTGAGTTCCAACGCTTTATGCTTGAATACAATTACTCGAGTCATGGGAACGCCACGAGCACCAGCGAGATCCTGTTTCAATGGGAAGTCGTGATTGGGAGTCATCAACATGGGTTCACGGAACGTGACTAATGTCCGCCCTTACTTCCCCTCTCGAGGGGGCCTTATCTTAGCCCTCTCCACTCAGGGGAGAGGGCTGGGAGAGGGGTCAGGAAAAGGCGAGGGGGGGATCAGAAGAGAGCGACATCAGCGGGCAGGAAGAAGTCCGGCAAGGTCTCCAGAGGGGAGGTTGCTCTCGTTGGGACGGATGGCAGTGGCCGGCGTCCTTTTCGTGGCTCTGTTCGGGCTCCTCGGAATGGCCGGGCGTCCCGCCGTTGAAGATGGCGGCAAGATTCGCGTGGTGACCTCGATCCCCGATCTGGCAGACTTCTCGGCTCGGATCGGCGGCGACCTCGTTTCAGTGGAGAGCTTGGCCAAAGGGATGGAGGACCCTCATGGTGTCCCGGTTAAGCCGAGCTTCGTGCCGCGATTGAACCGGGCTCACGTGCTGGTTGTCCTGGGCCTCCAAGCAGAACATTCATGGCTGCCAGCATTGATAGAGGTAGCCAGGAATTCCAATATTTTGCCGGGGAATCCTGGCTATATTGACTGCTCGGTGAAGATCAAGCCGAAGCAAATCCCTCGATCGCTCCTGCGACGGGAAGGCGATGTGCATCCTCTCGGCAATCCGCATTTCAATCTGGACCCCGTTTACGCGAAAGTGATCGCGGAAACGATCGCCGAGGGTCTGGCACGAGTCTACCCACCTGGACAGTCTGTCTTTCAGGCGAACCTCAAGCAATTTCATGCACACATGGACGAGCAGTTAGAGAAGTGGCATGCGATGGCCGAACCGCTGCGAGGCCTGAAGTTTGTGTCCTACCACCAGGACACTATCTACTTTGCCGAACGGTTTGGCTTGGTGGAAGTCGGCCAGATCGAGATCAGGCCGGGAATTGAACCGACCCAGGGTCACCTGGTGTGGCTTGTGGACCGGATGAAGGAGAAGGGGGTCACGCTTGTCCTCCGCGAGCCCTACTTCGGAGAGCAGCTTCCGAACTGGGTGGCGGAAAAGACAGGGGGGACTGTCGCTAAATTTCTTATCATGGTCGGAGGGAACCCGGGTGTGGACAGATATGAAGATCTGATCGAGTTTAATCTGCGATCGATTCTCAAAGCCGTCGGATCAAACCCGGCTCAGGCGGGACGCTGACCCATGGTGGGGCCAATTCTTACCCTGCAAGATGTGACCATTGGGTATCCCGGGCACCCAGTGTTACGGGATGTGACCCTCGATCTGTTCGCCGGGCAATCCGTCGCGGTGTTCGGCCCGAACGGCTCAGGAAAGACCGCCTTCCTCAAGACAGTCGCCGGGATCCTCCCGCCACTGGGGGGTGAGTTGCATCTGCGCGCACGCGGGGAGAGCGCAACGCCTCGAGTGGGCTATGTCCCCCAACGGGCTACGGTGAGCGGCTTGCTCCCCCTGACAGTTGTGGAAGTCGTGGAGATGGGAGTCTACGGGAGTGTGAAGCCCTGGCAAAGACTCGGGAAGAAGGAATGCGATCGTCTGGCTTGGGCGATGGAACAAGTGGGAATCACCCAGCTTGCCAAGAAGGCCTATTGCGATCTTTCAGGCGGCCAGCAACAGCGAGTTTTGATCGCTCGCGCGCTCGCAACGGACCCAGGAGTGTTGGTCATGGATGAGCCCTTGGCCAGCCTCGACCGCGACTCTGTCCGGTCGATGATTCTTCTCCTAACCAAGTTACGATCGGAAGACAGCCTGACAATCCTCTGGGCTGACCATCTTGTTCCGGCACTGCATGAGGTCGTCAAAGAGGTCATGCTGATTGAAGATGCCCAGTTGGTCCAAAGCAGGATTGAGGTGCTATTGGAGCGCGAGCGATGGTTGTTGGCCTCAGACGAGGTGGCCGACCATGAGTGAGCTTCTAGAGATCCTGCACCCGTCCTACGTGTTGAGAAACGCACTCTATGGCGGTGTTCTGACGGGACTTGTCCTCCCGCTCGTCGGGGTGCTGATGTATGCGCGGAGAATGATTTTCCTTGGCGTTGCCCTGCCACAGGTATCAGCCACGGGGGTCGTAGCCGCAATCTTTTGGCACTTGGTCTTTCACCAAGGTAAAGGACCTCACAGCGACTTCTTAGTCGCCCTAATCGGCTCTACCGTGATTACGACCGGGGTACTTCTGCTGCTCGCGGCGCTCGAACGCCATGGCCGCGGGGTTGTCGAAGGGCGGATCGGTGCGGTCTATGTCTTTGCCGGCGCGGTGACCATCCTGTTCTTGGCGTCGGAGCGTATTCCGGAGGTGGGCGTGATCAAGCTGTTGCGTGGACAGATCATTGCGATCTCCGACACCGATATGCTGCTCCTTCTCTGTTTCTATACAGGGGTAGCCGTGGCCCTCTGGTTGTTTCGTCGAGAATTACTACTCGTCGCCGTAGACCGGGATGTGGCGCTCTCGATGGGGAAACGGGTTTGGGCGTGGGATCTTGCGCTCTACGGATTGGTGGGGATGACCATCTCGCTCGGCGTCCTTACCGTGGGCCCCTTGCTCACCTTCGCGTTCTTGCTCCTTCCGCCGATGGTCGCCATCCGCTTGGCCAGACGATTCCACGCGGTCCCTGTCGTGGCGGGGGTGGCAGGAGGGGGTGTGGCCTTTCTCGGATTTTTGGTGTCGTATTCTCTTGATTGGCCGACCGGCCCAACGAATGCACTGCTCGGCTGTGTCGTGCTCGGAGTTGTGACGCTCACCCAATGGATGCTGCATGTGAAGCGCGCCAAAGCGTGAACGACGTCGTACCGAAGTGCCCGATGAGCTCCTTACATGTCATCCATCTGCCGTTCAAGCTGCTCCAGTCTCTCCTCCTGTTCTTTGACCGTACCCTCGAGTCGGCGCAGCTCTTCTTCCATCTTCTCGTGGGCTGGTGTGGGTACATCGTTGACGGTGCCTTGCCCCTTGCCCTTCTTAGGAGCGGGATCGACCCGCGTGATCGAATGTGGATGACGTGTGAGATCCTCCAGACTAAGCACCAGAGTGTTTGGCAGAGATCCATCTGACGAGATTTGGGTCTGAGTTTGCCAATTCACGACCGCGGCTTCGGGGCTGAAGGTCAGACTCCAACGCTTCGCGCGATCAAAAGACCGCGAAGGTTGAGAAAGCGTGCCTGGTCGCTGAGGAGTGAATCCGAAGTCGGTCAGGGAGAGGTTCAAGGTTTCTCCGGTAGCATAGACAGCGCCCTTGGTGTCCAAGCGCTTTCCCGACATGGAATTGGTAATCGTGAACCGCACCTCCTCCTCCGCCGTCGCCTGGCCCAGGGCGGAGACCAGCAGGGGCGCAAGGAAGCTTGCTTCGGAAAACGTAAAGACGGGTATCGACTTGGCGTTCCCCGTGAGGGTTGACTCGATGGTGGTTTTCCGCTGCCGGGCGCGAACGCCGGTGAGAACCCGGCGCATCAGATCGGGATCGAGAGTGACTGGGTGGCTCGCTCGGATGTTTGAATCGGGAAACTCCTTCAGAGACACGGTTCCTCGAGAACTTTCATGGACAACAGTTTCCACTCGAGGATGAGACAGACACCCTCCGGCCAGCGTGAACAGGACGACAACCACTCCTGTTAGTATGATAGACGAGGAATCTCGCGACATAGAGTTTCGCCTACAGACCAATGCCTGTTTCCGCGCGGATACAGTGCAGGCCAAGTTGGTCATGTTTCTTCCAGAATGCCTCGAAGAAGGGGAAGAGGTCTGGATAATTGAGAGGTGCCATGCCTTGTTCCCAGCGGACATGCAGCTCAGTCCGCCCGTTGGATTCTTTTTCTGCTACTGGGAGGATCTGGATCCACACAGGGACTCGCAAGTTCCGCCAACTGGGTACAACAGCCCTAATGGTACGTTTGGGTTCGACAATACGGATGGATCTCCATGCGGTCATTTCTTGAACCGCTTCACGTGCTGCTCCGAACACAACCTCCTGAGCTTCCTGGCATCGATAGCGAAGGTCTAGTGCCTGCGCTGGAAGGACCCCCAGCCCCCAGGGGAGAACAAGCACGAGGAGACACGCAAATCGTTTGATGGGGCGATGGTAGACTCTCATCATTCCCGTTTGCTGAAAGGCATCCATGACCTGAGTATAGGTGAAACTGATTCTGCTGGACAACTGCATACTCCTTTCAATTCCTACCGTGTTAATGCGTGTAAATGATCTTGTAGTTTGATAGTGTTGAGATTCAGGAGGTTGTTACTCGTGAGCTTTCTTGTGAAAACATGTCTCGGTCCCATCCGAGCACGCCAAACTAATCTGAGGAACTGATTGTGGACTGGGATGTTGAATTATTCTATGCCATTAATAGCCTGGCGGGGCGCTCCAGCTTCTTCGATCTCGTCATGGTCTTTCTCTCGTCCCCTGGCAACCTATATGTTCCAGGATTTCTGGCCTTCGCTTACTGGTTTTGGGCCAATCGCCGTGAGGCGCTCATCGGCTCTGCGAGCCTTGCCGCGCTTATCGGACTGTCCGATTTTCTCGGGGCGCAAGTCAAGCACCTCGTGGCTCGGCCTCGGCCCTGCCAACTCCTTGAGCGGGTTCATGAAGTCGTCGGCTGCGGCGGAGCCTTCAGCTTCCCTTCAAACCATGCGGTCAACACGGCTGCCGCAGCGACATTTTTCCAGGTACTCTACCCCACCACGGGGTGGATCAGTTGGCCCTTGGTCGTCCTGATTGGATTTGGTCGAGTCTACCTTGGCGGGCACTATATCACCGATGTGTTGGGCGGATGGGGTATTGGGGCCCTTGGAGGATTTGCGGCTGGCTTCGCCCTGACGCGATGGCAGACATTTAGGCCAAGTCGCGCACGTCCCGAGTCAGCCTCTGTCGCAAAGGAGCCAGAGAGGTCTTAGTGATGATGAGGCCAGGATTCTACGGGAGTTTGGGCCTCCGTGAGCTTGCTCAAATCGCAATGTACGTGTTCGGGTTGGGCACATTGAGTTTCCATTTGCACGGTCAGGTGTTGAATGCCGAATTCCGACGCAACTCGTGCGCGAATTGTGTGCAGCAGTTCATCGGTGAGTTGTGAATCGTCTCCTTCCACCATGACGTGACAGGTCAGCATCACCAGCCTCGGTTCCACCGCCCAAATGTGGAGATCGTGCACGTTCTTCACCCCAGGGATCTTCTCGATGGCCTCCACCACATGCGCGGTCTTGATACCGGGGGGTGTGGATTCCAAGAGGATGGCCAACGATTCTCTTAACAGCGGCCATGCTCCCTTCACGATCACCCCGACAATCGCGAGACTCACTAAAGAGTCCAGCCCTGTCCAGCCGGTCAGAATAATTCCCACGCCACTGGCCACCACGCCTAACGACACCCAGGCGTCGGCGAGCATATGCCAGAAGGCACTTCGAATGTTCAAATCGTCGCTCGCGCCATGCTTGAGCAAGAGGGCGATGCCCAAATTACCAGCAAAGGCAGCCAGAGCGGTGATGATGATCCAGCCGCCGGCGACGGGGACAGGGTTGACCATGCGTTGAACCGCGACGACTCCGATGGCAGCGGCGGTGACTAACAACAGGGAAGCATTGATAAAGGCCGTGACGATACCCGCTCGGTGGTAGCCAAAGGTCTTGGCCTCGGTCGCTGGTCGGGCTGCCAAAACATGGGCATAGAGGGCCAGGAAGAGGGATCCCTGGTCAATGAGGTTGTGGGCTGCGTCGCCTATGAGTCCGACGCTGTTGACCATGAATCCGGCGACGAACTCGGCCAAGATCACCAGGGCATTGAGTCCCAGGGCGAGATAGAGCCGGTGCTTGAGCTGTGTATAGGTGGACATAACAGTCAGTGTCGCATGCTCAGGCGAGAAGGGCAAGGCAAAGAGGGAGCGAGAGTGGGGGTGGAGCTGCCCTCACGTCGCTGCAGGAGAAAACTCCAGGAAGTATTGTCGCTCGAGGAAGTCGTGTTCTCCGACCAAATGGTATCCCGCTTTGGTCATCTCCTCGATGACTGTGGCGCGAGATACCAAGTGGCGTCGAGGGAATCCGACGTCTCCGGAGCGTTGATCATGATAGAAATCAATGATCGCGACACGGCCGCCTGACCTCACAGCGGCTTTGGCGTTTGCAAAGTAGGTGGGACGATCTTCCAGATGATGAAAGACATTGCAGAGAAATATCAGATCCACGGCATTGGGCGGCAGACGGGGGCTATCCGGTTGTGCCAAGATGTAGTGCACATTCGTTGTCCTCTGTCCGCTGTGCCCCACACGATTCATGCTAGATTGGACGTAGTCCAACATCTGCTGCTCGACGTCAATCGCGTAGACCGTTCCCGTTTCCGTCACGGCCTCCACAAATCGGCGCGTGAAATATCCGGATCCTGATCCCAGGTCGGCGATCTGCATGCCCGGTCTCAGCCTCAGCGCTTCAATGACTTCATCGGGTTTTTGGTACGCATCCCGCTCGGGCCGATCCAGGCGAGCCAAGTACTCTTGGAGGTCAGCAGGCCCTCTGTGGTGGTGCGTGCCTGCGCCCTCTCCATGCCGCTGGGGTGGCTCCGAGGGGTGACCGGCACAACCAAGGCAGAGAGTCACCGCCAAGAAGAGTGCCCATAAGGGAGACCATTTCTTAAAAGTGTTGGCCATCTTGCCCTCTCCTGTGCGTAAGAATTCTTCTAGGTCGGGAGTAACACGGCCCGATAGCGAATTGTATTTGTGCGAAGTTTCCCGATGGCGGTGTTGGCCTCGGCCAGGGGAAAGGTTTCAACCATTGGATGAATTCCCAGCCGATCGGCTACCCCCAACATGTCTTGAATCGTGGCTCGGCCACCGATGGGACTGGCCATAATGCGCCGCCGCTTAAAGAGCAACGTATTCAGCGGCACGCTCATCGGAGCATTGGGCACCCCGACGAAGGTCAGCGTCCCATCACTGGCGAGGAGGTTGAGGAAAGAATCCCACTCGAGGTGATGTGCGATGGTGGAAATGAGAATGTCCAGGGGCAGATCGGGTTTTTTCGTAGGCTGACCATTCTTGACGAGAATGGCACGGTGCGCGCCAAACCTTGGTGCCACCTCGACCTTTTCTGCCGTGGTGGTAAACACCGTCACGCGATTCCCCAGCTTGTGGGCGAATTGTACGGCCAAATGCCCCAACCCCCCTAACCCGATCACGCCGATTTCCTGGCCAGAGGTCATTCCCGCACTGCGCAGGGCAGAGTACACGGTGGTCCCGCCGCAGAGGAGGGGGCCAGCGGTCTCACTCGAAAGGTTGGATGGGAGGAGAAAGCAAAACCGGCTGTCCACCACCAGGTGACTCGCGAATCCTCCATACCCTTCAACAATGAGCCATTTGCTCTGGTTGCAGAGGTTCTCATTTCCCTTGAGACAATCACCACAGAGAAGGCATGAGCCGGCTTGCCAGCCCACGCCTACGCGATCCCCCGGCTTCACATGCGTCACCTGGCTGCCGACCTCCGCAATCTCCCCGACGACCTCGTGGCCGGGGACGAGTGGATAGCGGGACATCATCCAGTCATTATCAATCATGTGAATGTCGCTATAGCAAATGCCGGTGGCATGAACCCCGATGAGACAATCAAAGGGGCCGAGCTTGGCACTCTCGTACGCCCAGGGAGCAACCTTGGCTCCCTGGCTGAGGGCGGCCATCGTCTCTATTCTCATCGTCTGATTCCTACGTCGCGTCCGAGAGATACATCAGGACAGCGAGCCGTTGTGTTGGAGAATGGCTTGCAATTCGTTGCCGGTGATCACTTCTTTTTCCAACAACACCTTGGCTGCGCGGCGAAGGCCTTCTTGTTGGGTGGCGATCAAGGACATCACGCGCGCATGTTGTTCGTCGATGATGCGTCGGACTTCGCAGTCGATCTCCCGAGAGGTCTCTTCGCTGTAATCAGCAGGAGGTTGCGCTTGCCCGGGCTGTAAGAAAAGTGGCCGACGGTCTCGCTCAAAGCTCACCTGCCCCAGTTTGCTGCTCATCCCGTAGGCCTTGACCATGCTTTTGGCGATATCGGTGGCTTTGAGAAGATCATCATGTGCGCCGGTCGAGACTTCTTTGTAGGTGACTTCTTCGGCAACCCGTCCGCCCAGGAGGACGGCGATTTTGTTCTCCAATTCGGCCTGTGTCATCA
>JBFJQA010000144.1:0-8643 GCA_041616875.1 Nitrospiraceae bacterium
GCCTGGCGTGACTGTGGCACTCTGCGGGGCTCGGCGCCCGGATCAGATTGAAGAATCCGTGGGGGCGGCTGGCTGGAGTCTTTCCCAGAGTGACATGGCGGAGATCGATCGTATGATTTCCGAAACCATTACGCACACAATCGGACCTGAATTCATGGCCCCCGCGTCAGTGGAGTGAATCACGTGGGGCTTTCTTTCAACGAGTCTCGTTACTTGTGGCCTTAGAGGAGGAGTATCCGGATGCCGCACGATTTCATGCCAGGTCTTGCCGGAGTCCCCGCGGCAAAATCAGCAATCAGTGATGTGGATGGCCAGAGGGGCGTCCTCGAATATCGGGGAATTCGCATCGAGGATCTTTGCAAAAATTCGACGTTTCTGGAAACCACCTATCTTCTTATCTTTGGCCATCTACCCACCAAAGAGGTGTTGGACCGCTTTTCTCAGGACGTTCTCCATCATCGACGGATAAAATTCCGCATCGTCGATCTCATTAAATGTCTGCCCGAACAGGGACATCCAATGGATGCCCTTCAGGCGGCCGTCGCAGCTCTCGGCACGTTTTATCCCGGCCGCAATGTCACCGATGTCGACAACAATTACTGGTCCGTCGTTCGACTCATCGCAAAAATGCCGAGCCTTGTGGCGGCTCACGCAAGGATTCGCAAAGGGGACGAACACATTGTTCCCCGGGATGACCTCCACTTCTCTCAAAACTTTCTCTACATGTTATTCGATAGGGATCCCGACCCTGTGTTCTCGGAAATTCTTGACACCTCCCTGATCCTCCACGCCGAGCACACGATGAACGCCTCGACCTTCACCGGCCTTGTCACAGCCTCCACCCTCGCCGATCCCTACACCGTAGTCGCTTCATCTATTGGCACCCTGAAGGGACCTTTACACGGTGGAGCGAATGAGGAAGTGGTAGAGATGCTCCGAGAAATCGGTACGCCTGCTAATGTCCGTCTGTACCTTGAACGCAAGGTAAAACAGAAGGAACGGATCATGGGATTCGGGCACCGAGTATACAAGGTGAAGGATCCGCGGGCGACGATACTTCAAGGTTTATGCGATCGCCTGTTCCGCGAGTGCGGAAGTTCTCCACTCTATGATGTGGCCCTCGAGGTCGAACGGGTGGCCGCGGAGCTCCTCGGCGAGAAGAAAATATATCCCAATGTGGACTTCTATTCGGGGATCGTCTATGACAAACTGGGCATCGACGTTGAGTTATTTACTCCCATGTTTGCCATAGCGAGAACAGCAGGATGGCTGGCGCATTGGGTGGAGCAGCTTCGCGAGAATAAACTTTTTCGACCCAGCCAAATTTATGCCGGGGAGCATAATCGCCCCTATATTCCGCTAGACCGTCGCTGAGCCAATCCTCAGCACGGTCCCTCCATTATCTTTCCTTTCTCCTCACGGATCACCAGCTCCCACTCCAGTGTTTCAAGATTGCACCGAAGAACATACCGATGCCCATCGTCCGCCAGAACTCGGAAGCAGCTGTGCTCTTCCGTGTACCATCGTGTCAGGATTTCTTTCACGATCAACCGGGCTCCTCCTTGTGTGAAGGCACGAGGTGTCTCCTCGCCTTTGTATCCACAATAGGCTTCCACTGATACGTTCCCCATTCTGGTCAAAGCTCCTGATGGAAGATCATCACACTAGGGCAGGGTTGGTGGCCAGTCCCTGCATCCAACTAACCTCGAGCCCTTTGGAAAATCCTTGTACCGCTACAATCCTTGGATTAAGATGGCAAACCCTTGGGCTCCCTCACGCCACTCGGGACACCCGAGGGCTACGTCATATGCAGTTTAGACCGGAAAGGACACTATGAAGAAGCCTCGGAAACAACCCGTAAAACGGAAGACCTCCAGAGTACCCGCCGTCCTAAAGGCAAACGGGGACAAGGTAAGCAATCCGTCCACGAATACCGCCCTGCGCATCGAACGTGACACGTTGGGTGAGTTGGGTGTACCGATCCATGCCTACTATGGCGTGCAAACAGCCCGTGCTATTCAAAACTTTCCAATCAGCAGGCTGCGCTTTCCTCGCTCGTTCATTCGTGCCCTGGGGCTGATTAAAGGGGCGGCGGCTTCTGTGAACAGATCACTCGGTCTCTTAGACAAAACACGATCAGAAGCCATTCAATCTGCTAGTCGAGAAGTGGTCGATGGCCGGTGGGATCACGAATTCCCTGTTGATATCTTTCAGACCGGCTCTGGCACTTCCACGAACATGAATGCCAATGAGGTGATTGCCAATCGAGCCGCAGAGCTGATGGGCGGTACCCGTGGAAACAAACTTATTCATCCCAATGACCATGTCAACCTCGGGCAATCCAGCAATGACGTGATCCCGACCGCCATCCACGTGGCGGCCGTGGAATCCTTGCAGCAGCGCCTCATGCCCGCCCTCCGTCGCCTGCACCGAGCCCTTGGTCGTAAGAGTCGCGAGTTTGACAGGGTGGTCAAGATCGGAAGAACCCACCTCCAAGACGCGACCCCTGTTCGACTTGGGCAGGAATTCGGCGGATATGCAAGGCAGATTCAATTGGGCCTCGCACGGGTCCGACACGCAACCTCTGTGCTCAGTGAAGTCGCCCTTGGAGGGACAGCCGTAGGCACCGGTCTCAATGCCCATCCCAAATTCGCCCCTCAGGTCATCTCACTGCTGTCCCGAGAAATCGGCTATCCCTTCAAGGAAGCGCACGATCACTTCGAAGCCCAATCGACGCAGGATTCGGTCGTAGAAGCGAGCGGGGAGTTGCGGACGATCGCCGTCAGCCTCATGAAGATTGCCAACGACATCCGTTGGCTTGGATCAGGTCCACGCTGCGGGTTGGGGGAAATCCATCTTCCCGAAACCCAACCAGGCTCCTCGATCATGCCCGGGAAAGTTAATCCGGTGATTCCAGAATCCGTCACCATGGTGGCGGCTCAGGTCATCGGGAATGACACCACCATTACGATAGGTGGTCAGGCTGCCAACTTTGAACTGATCGTCATGCTCCCAGTCATGGCCTACAACCTGCTGGAGTCTATTGAGCTGTTGGCGAGTGCCTCCGAAAACTTGTCCCGGCGCTGCGTTGAAGGACTGGCTGCAGATGAGAAGCGATGCCGAGACTCCATTGAACAAAGCCTGGCGATGTGCACGGCCCTAGCACCGGAAATCGGGTATGACGCGGCAGCACAGATTGCCAAGGAGGCGTATCGGACCGGCAAGACGGTTCGGGAGGTCGCTCGACAACGCAAGGTCCTACCCGACAAACGCCTCTCGGCCTTATTGGACCCGCGAGGCATGACGGGACCAAAAAGAGGTTAGGGACCAAAGGGAGTAAATTTGACCGGTGGGACTACCTCTTCCCCTTCGCCAGCGAGAGTCTGGTCGGCCGATCGACAAAGGAGCCACGAAGGGGGCTTGGAAGGAGGCTTGAATGAGGTGTTATCCTCCGCCCCACTTCAGCTTCTTCCTCAGCACTTCATAGTAAGTATAGTCGGGGAAACGAATCAGCTTTGCACGGTGGTCGGAGGCTCGAATGGCAACCGTATCTCCATGCGAAAGGGAGACCCCAACTTGGCCGTCGAACGTGGCCATGGCTCCGTCCTCCTGACTGGCGAGAGTCACGCCCAACGAAACAGTGCTCTCCACGACGAGGGGGCGGTGCGTCAGGGTGTGCGGAGAGATTGGAGTCAGAATGAACGCCTGAACTGATGGGTTCACGAGCGGGCCGCCGGCAGAGAGAGAGTAGGCTGTGGACCCAGTCGGAGTTGACACGATCAAACCGTCACCACGCAAGCTTGTCACAAACTGCCCGTCGATGGAAATCTGAATTTCAATCATGCGGGCCAAGGTTCCCTTACTGACCACCACATCATTGAGCACACTGGAATGTGCCACATGCTCTCCATGTCGATCGATCTGCGCTTTCAGCATCAGACGCTCTTCAAGAAAGTAGTCTCCGGCGAACACTTTGTCTAGGGAGGCATAGAGGTGCTCGAGGGTCACCTCGGTGAGGAATCCGAGCCCGCCCATGTTCACTCCCAAAATAGGCACGGCCCGTTCCTCTACCAAGCGCGCCGCGTTCAACATGGTGCCGTCACCACCCAACACCAGCACCAAATCTGAGAGAGACGCCAAATGAGTTTTCCGATACGTCGAGGGCTCCCCGATCAGGGCAGCTGTTTTTCCATCAAGCACAACTTCTTTGTCTCGCTCTCGCAACCATGTGACGAGATCCTGCAACGCGTGTTTGATATCGGGAAACTTGGGTTTGGTGAGGATGCCGATGGTTTTCATGCGATCGGGCAAAGGCTGGAGCGGCCCTGCTGAAAGGTGATGGCTTAATGAGTGAAATGGTAGGCGATTGTAGCGACGCCTCACTTTTCTTGTCAATGAAAGCCGTTGACCCGATCTCTTCTCCAATTTCCCACGACCGACCGGATGCAACCGAATTGGTGTGCGTTCCAAGTAATGCCAAGCTCTTGACAGAGCGAGATCCCACCGTTAGAATTAAGCCAGTGTTGAAAGGGATTTTGTAACTCCTTGACTCTAGGCCAGTTTAACGCCACTGCCGTAAGCATTCCGATCTCTAATCGCTCAAGCTAAGGAGGAAGGATGTTCGAACGATTCACGGACAAGGGTCGCAAGATCATCATTCTGGCGAGGGAAGAAGCCGAGCGCCATCAGAACGATTATTTAGGAACGGAGCATTTGGTCTTGGCTATCCTCCGTGAGTCAGATGGGATTGCCCTGATGATTCTGAAGAAAATGGGGCTGTCTACCGAGCAAATCCGATTAGAGATTGAACGGAACTTGCCAAGCGGCGGCACGACCATGACCTTTGGAGAAATTCCATTCAGCCCCCGGGTAAAAAAGGTCATCGAATACGGCGTCGAAGAGGCCCGCCTCCTGGGTCACAACCATATCGGCAGCGAGCACTTGTTACTTGGGTTATTGCGCGAGGAAGAAGGAATTGGTGGAAAAATCCTCCGCAGTCTTGGCGCCAATCTGCTCACCGCTCGTCAGCTGACGGTGACCTTCCTCCGCAAGTCTGCGCCACGGGAACGGGACCGCAAGAGCAACACTCCCGCCCTGGATGAATTCGGACGTGACCTCACGCAACTGGCACAAGAAGGCCAGTTGGATCCGGTCATTGGCCGTTCCGATGAAATTGAGCGCGTGCTCCAGATTCTGAGCCGTCGGACCAAGAACAATCCTGTCTTGATTGGCGAATCAGGAGTCGGCAAGACCGCCATCGTTGAAGGCTTAGCCCAGCGTATCGTGATGTCGGAAGTGCCGGACAACCTGCTCTCCCGCCGCGTCATTGCGCTTGACCTGGGTTCCCTCGTGGCCGGCACGAAATACCGCGGCCAATTTGAAGAACGCCTCAAGGTCGTCATGAAGGAAATCGTGCAAGCAGGAAATGTCATTATTTTCATCGATGAGCTTCACACGCTGGTAGGTGCCGGGGCGGCTGAAGGATCCATTGATGCTTCCAACATGCTGAAGCCGGCACTGTCGCGGGGGGAAATCCAGTGTATCGGCGCCACCACCTTGGATGAATACCGAAAACACATCGAAAAGGATGGTGCCCTCAAACGCCGATTCCAACCAATCTATGTGCAACCTCCGAGCATCGACGAAACCATCCGGATTATTCAGGGGCTCCGTGATCGCTACGAGGAACATCATGGAGTGGAGATCACGGAGGAGGCAATTATCGAATCGGTTAAGCTATCGGATCGTTATATTACAGACAGGTTCCTTCCGGACAAGGCCATCGACCTCATTGATGAGACGGGATCCAGGGCCAAGCTTCAGACATACGCTCTGCCCGGCGAGCTTAAGGCTCTGGAGCAAGAACTGAAAAAGGTTTCCCGCGAGAAGGAATTGGCCATTTCCATGCAGAATTTTGAAGAGGCGGTGAAGTTCCGAGAGGAAGAGGAGCGCCTCCGTAAGTTACTCGAGGAGTCGAAACGCGAGTGGAAGAAAGACCAGGAAAAACACAAACCGGTTATTACTGGGGAAGATGTGGCCTTTGTCGTGTCGAAGATGACCGGCATTCCGCTCTTTAAGCTTGAGGAGGAAGAATCTAACAAACTGCTCCGCATGGAAGAATTTCTCCATAAACGCATAATTGGGCAGGACGAAGCGATTTCCGCGGTGTGTCGCGCCATTCGTCGCTCCCGGGCTGGGCTTAAGGAGGCCAAGAAGCCAATCGGCTCCTTTATATTCTTAGGGCCCACAGGCGTGGGCAAAACAGAATTGGCCCGGGCCTTGGCTGAATTTCTGTTTAACACGGAAGATGCCCTGGTACGTATCGATATGTCTGAATACCAGGAGAAGTTCACCAGTTCGCGTCTCTTTGGGGCTCCTCCGGGATACGTCGGCTATGAAGAAGGCGGTCAGTTGACGGAAAAGGTTCGTCGGCGTCCCTACTCGGTGGTGTTGTTCGATGAGATTGAGAAGGCGCACCCCGATGTATTCAACGTGCTTTTGCAAGTATTGGACGACGGGGTCTTGACCGACAGCCTGGGCCGCAAGGTGGATTTCAAGAACACCGTGGTGATCATGACGTCCAATCTGGGCACCAAAATGATCCAAAAGGGTGTGTCGCTCGGGTTCCACAGCGAGGAGCAGACAGACCAAACGAATCGAATGAAGGAGGAGGTCAAGACCGAGCTTCGCCGCGCTTTCAGTCCTGAGTTCTTGAATAGAATCGACGAAACCGTGATCTTCCACTCCCTCGAAAAAGAGCATCTCTTCAGCATTCTGGACATCCTCATCAGAGAGGTCAATGTTCGGTTACTCGAACGCGGAATCCAGATTGAAGTCGGCGATGAGGTCAAGCAGTGGCTCATTAAGGAAGGGTACGAACCCCTCTATGGCGCTCGCCCCATGCGGCGGACCATCCAAAGGGTCCTGGGCGACCCTCTGTCGGAGGAACTCATCAAGGGGCGGTTCAAGGACGCCAGCAAGGTGAAGGTCGTGTTGCGCGACGGTGCGCCCTTCTTCATCGAGGAGGAAGCTATGGCCGAAGTTTGAAGAAAGGCTTCGTTCGAATATGCCTTTTTCCTCTCACATGCACCATGAATAACAGAGTGGCGGCCCCCGAGCTCACAGGAACCCGGGGGTCGTCTTATTTTTGCTCGTGAGTATGCCAGGCGTCCAGACCTCCACCTCGGGTGCCGTTATCCAATTCCTCTTCACTGGCCAGCGCCTCCTGCCGGGAATCTCCAAGTGAAGGAGCCTGTGAGCTGCTCTGACTTCTTACTGCTTGAGCAGGGGCTCCAGGGGCCACAACTGGGCTCCCTTCCAACACGGAACGTCTCGTGAGAGCCGCCTGTCGTCATCTTTTGGGAATTGAAACCTCCTGCGATGAAACTGCTGCAGCCGTCATTACCAGTGAGGCCAGAGTTCTTTCCAATATTGTGTCCTCCCAGCATGAGCTTCATGGAAAGTTTGGAGGAGTAGTGCCTGAGCTTGCGTCTCGCAGGCACATCGAGTCGATCGAACTCGTGCCAATGAAGGCACTCCAGGAGGCCGGAATCTCGTGGCAAGATCTCTACGCCATCGCGGTAACCAGAGGCCCTGGCCTTGCCGGGGCCTTGCATGTCGGCCTCAGCTTTGCCAAATCCTTGGCCTACGCATTGAATCTCCCCATCATTGGGGTCAATCATCTCGAGGGGCATATTGCCTCCGCATGGCTGGATGAGCCGGACTTTCCGGTGCCGTGCATCGTGTTGGTCGTGTCAGGAGGGCACACGCACCTGTTTCTTGTGCGGGAGACTGGGACACTGTCCTTGCTTGGGCGTACGCTCGATGATGCGGCTGGAGAGGCCTTTGATAAGGCGGGAAAAATGCTGGGCCTCGACTACCCTGGTGGCCCGGCCATCGATCGCCTGGCCCGAAAAGGGAACCGTGACGCGGTGGCCTTTCCGAGACCGTATCTAAAAAAAGCAAGCCTTGATTTTAGCTTCAGCGGGCTCAAGACCGCCTTGTTGTACCATTTACGAGGTCTTGATAAGGCTGGGCAACCCCGACCTCTTGCGGACCTGGCGGCCAGCTTTCAGGAGGCGATTGTCGAGGTATTGGTCGAAAAGGCCTTTCAGGCCCTGGATCGCTTTCGTGTCCCGGCGCTTGCCGTCGTTGGGGGCGTTTCAGCGAATTCCCGACTCCGAAGCGTGCTCGCAGCGAGAGCTGAGTCTGCGCGGACACGACTCAGCCTCCCTGCCTTACAGTATTGTACTGATAACGCAGCGATGATTGCCTTGGCCGGCCAACGCGCCTATGCAAGGGGACGTCTTGGCTCCTGGGATATGGAAGCCGAGGCGGGTCTGCCCCTTTCAGAATCAGAATCAAAAAGATCATCGACCCGCGGAAAAAAGTTCGTGACGGCAGTCGGATAATCCACAAGAAGACAGGAGACTGACTATTCCGCTCATCTACGGCAATACGAGTGGCTTAAAAACAAGCTACCTGACGCGCCTCGAACGTCTTTATCGTCGACGAGTCCCTGTCGACAAAGTTATCACGGTCGAACTCGCACGGAGTTGCGCAGATTTATCCGGTGAGCTTCGACGCCGAATCGGTCTTGTCATCACTCGACGTGGTGTGGTGGATCAGGTCTTGGTGGGGACC
>JBFJQA010000145.1:0-8609 GCA_041616875.1 Nitrospiraceae bacterium
CCGATCTGGTCCTTGATGTGCACCAGGGCTATAGAATCCTCCAGGTACTCGGCAGCGATTAGATCACGGTAACGCGTCGTTCTAGAATCCCATTGTCCTCAGCAGCCCCTTCGGAGAGCAGTAAATATGACGAAAGATATAATACCTTTTCCCACTTTGGTCTGTGGCAAAGATCACCCCAGCGTTGCACGCAAGCCAACAGTTCGGGAACAGAACCTTACGAGTGAGGACAAAGAACGAATCGGGAAGAATTACAGAGGGGTATGGCAGCCTGATGCTCTGGAGACCAAGCATCTGTCCCCACGAACACCGGGCCGGGGGTTTGTGAAGCCGGATGCTAGGAGAAGTCCCTCTCGGCATACCCCGTGGGGCACGCCGGAGGGATACTAATCGGTCAGATGAATCAATGACTTGGTTCTCGGGCTGCAAGTTGCTGGTGCATCAATGGCTGGGCGTGAGCCATACAGACCGGAGGGGCAGGCGGTGGGGTTCCAGGCGTGCTGCAATCCACCGAGAAACCCGGGGCAGCTCCGTATAGACACGCTACGCCCTCCTTATCCAGTTGGGTTAACTTGAGGCTCCAATCACCAAGACCATTGCACTGAGGATAATGCATGACCGAGAAAGGATCGTAATCGGTCAGGGGTCGCCAATCGCTGTCTTCAAAGCATCTGCCAGAGTCTGGCCGCGTGTGTTCATGACGCAACCCCAATGTGTGTCCAAGTTCGTGCCGGAGGATCCCTGTCAGATTCAGCGTGTCATTCGGATCCAAATTAAATGAGCTCTCATCTATCAGCACATTTCGCGCCGCCCGTGGTTCATTTGGGAAAAAAGCGCGCGCCAGGTATTGCCCATTGACATTGACTGGGCGCACGTCGAAAACCACGTTTTGGTTATTTGCTGTGCAACTGCGGTCTTGTGCAGAAGCATGAACAAATTTGACGTCCGCCACCGCCGCCCATGCATTTCCGGCAGCCTGCATTTGGTTGACGACCTGTGTGTGACGCCCGCCAAAACCCGTGCTGACACAATAGGTGAGCTGCCGCTTTTCTGTGCTGGTCCACACCGCATCCACGCCTCCCACTTGGTGCACGACTAGCTTGGTCGTGACCATCATGGCAGGGTCCGTTTCCGGTGCACCCTGCACTTGGGCTTCAAAGAATTCCTTGAGTTGTTCTTTGTTCAGGATGGGGGTGTCACCATTCACAATGTACTTTCCTCCCTCAAACGGTTCCCGATACACGGTCTCTTCGAACTCTTCAAAAGTCATCGCCTTGAATTTCTCGCGATCCTGCTTGGCCGCACCTGCCAGAAACTTCTTGGCGTTTGCAAACGCCTGCGGTATGCAGTCCGGGTCGGTAATGACTTCATGGGTACAGGCGCCGAGACCGGTACATAGTATTAATGCCCCAACCCATTTGACTATTCTCATAGGGTTCTTAGACATATTGTTCCCTCCATGCTGAAATACCATCCAAGATTGTCTCGTCCTTGATCGACCTTGATTTCCGATTAGAATTGCCCCAGGCAGGGCTACCCACATGAAAAGGGCCGATTCTTAGCGTTCACCTTATAATCAAAATTTAACGCAGAAAAGCAATTTTAGATTTCGCATCTCAGGGGGATCTATGGGGATGGCCCATCCTTCCGGCACGGCTCAATCTTCAAGTTCAGGAGTTGAACATCTTCAATCATTGGGCGGATCTGCGCGAGCATCTGCTCGCCAGTTTCTGCATCCCTGAACTCCGCGCATAGGCGCACCTCCCCCTCCAGACCGATGCGCGTTTGGATAATGTTTACGACATCTCCCCTTTGTTTTGCCTCCTCGAGGGTTTCGCGCACCTTTTGTAGCGCGTTGCGCGTGTCTTGAGGGACTCCCTCACTCCCACCCCGAGAGAGGGCATAGAGTGCACAACTCGTTGGCTGTTCGCCTTTCGGGGCACTAGCCATCCCGACACTCATCAGACCGATCGCGATTATTACAGTCGCTTGGGCAACCATTGGCGAACTCCTTATCTTTTCACCCATAACTGTTATTAATAAAGGAACCTCGTCGCCATTATATATGAAGTAGGTCACACTTTAGAGAAACCCCGCTTGTCCTCAGGTCCATAACCTTGAGATTGGTTTGCGGGCTACAAAGGCGTGAAGCTCGGCATAGATGTTTTTCCGCCTTCGAGCCTTGATCGGAGCACAGTTATTTCACAGACACATCTTTTCTCTTCATCCGCTCGCGATTGAGGCGTCTCTGGGCCTCATCGAGGGCTTGATGTGGCTCGGTTCGTTAAGCTGCATCACTGCTATTCCCCTTGACTCGATGTGTCGCCTATGGTGAGATCAGGCCGTGCACCCTGATACGACCCAAACCATTCACACCCTCTTGGAGGCCATTATCCAAGCCATCAGACATCACTTGCCCGATCCGTCCTACCAGGTTCTCTTGTTTGGTTCATGGGCCCGAAGGGACGCCTTACCCACCTCCGATATCGACATTGGTATCCTAGGCAAGGAGCCCCTCGACGATCTGATTCTCATCCGCCTCAAAGAGGAGATTAATCTCCTGCCCACCCTTCGCAAAATTGACGTGGTGGACTTGCGCGTTGTTGACGATCGGTTCCGGCACCGCGTCCTTGAACAGGGTCGAGTCCTCACCTGATGGGTACCAACGAGGTTCTTGAAAGCTTATCACAAGCTCTGGAACGGGCAGCGACCCACCGGGACGCACTACAACACAACAAGAACACGCCAGGAAGGTCAGCCCTATCCAGCAGATGGCCTTGCAGGAGTTACATGGGGTCTCTCAACACAAACGGGAAGTCGGCTTAGGAGTCTTTTTTGCGTAGATAGGCCTCGATCGACGCGACATACTTGGGAAAGAGTGCTTGTGCTTTTCGCACCGCATCCAACACAATGGAATCCACAATCGCGTCATATTCGTGTACCAATCTGTTTCTGAGCCCCGCTGACGGGGCAAGCTCCGACGCAAGCTCCCTTTCTAGCACATCGATATCCGCAAGCCTCATAAAACCTTGATAATAGTCATCGGGAGGGGCATGACCTTCCTGGACGAGCACATGCGTATTGAGGTCGATCGCAGCCTCGATCAATTCCTGCAGAAGTCGCTCCGTTCCCTTTCTCCTGAACAGATCGCGTTGGTACTCGTCGAGGGAGCCTCTCGCGACAGGCTCTAACGCCTGGAGGTTGGTGACGATGACCTCCAACTTGCGGCGGAGTACACTCGGATCCACCGGTGTCACAATGCCCCTCGCGCCCGCAGAAACCGGCCAATCGCCTCTTTCTTTGCGGCACGTAATTTTGCGGTGTCCGCATAGCGACGGTGCGCGAGTGAACAGAAGTCGGCGTACTGCCCGGCATGTCGTTCGTAGAGAACCCGGCCACTTCGCACCACTTCCATCGCCAGCAAGGGCGACGAGCGCCGCAGATCCACGACGTCCACATCGCCACGCTCTGCCAGCTGCATGAGGTGGTTTGTCATTGCGACGGTGTCCAGCGGCGCCCTTCCGAGTAGGGCGATATCAAGATCACTCCTATTGTGAATCCCACCTGTCGCTGTCGACCCAAACAAAATAACCAATTGGATATCATGCTGGGTACAGAAGGCCTCAAGCTTTTCCTTCAAACGCGTTTCATTCAGCGCGAGTGGTGTTTTGCTAAGCTCTCTCATTCCCACTGCACCTGTTACGAGATTGTACAGAGCATTCAGAAAACAATCCTCTGGCAGCCCGAGCACATCTAGGGGTTAGGGAGAAGTACGTGCCAAGACTAACAGGCATGCCCCTCGCGGTCAACACAAGGCGCCCGCTGCGATCGGAGCCTTTCCCGTCCGTGGTGGTTTTTCCAGAACGGCACCGTAGCTGTAAACGTAAAAGACATGTGACTACATCGTTTACAGAAGAGAGACGCATTTCCTCTTTCGACTGACACAGGCAGAAAATCAGCCTGTCCTCAGTTTTCCATAGAAATCAATGAGATCGATGGCTTTCGCCAAGTTAGAACTCCCATTCACGCACCCACCATCGGCTAGGCACAGCTGTTGCTCTCTCTCATAACCAACTCACGTGTAGAAAGGAGAACAATCCAATGGGAGGCCACACCATGACACTCACACTCATCATAATCAGCGCGATCTCCGTTCTTGCGATGATCGTGGGGTTTCGGGCTATTTGGCGAGAAGGGAGGGACTAGCCATGGAATGGGGAATGTTGATCACTGCATTTTATCTCGTTGGCGCGTTAGTGTTGGTGGTGGCGAGCGTGTCCTCTAGCGAACCTCGAGGCGCGCAGGACTTTGGACGAAAGAAACGGCGTGCCAGGCCCAAGAAGCATAGGGATGAGGCGGTCAAGAAGGCTGCGTAACTTCCTCGTTGGTCCGTTCCAAGGAGATTTGAGCCAGTGCTTGGCCAGATGGAATACGACGGTGAAACGACAATCGCCAGAGGCAGAGTCAATTGAGCTAAGAAGGCTCAAAAGCTTTTCATCACATAGTTGAGTTGCACGGCCTCGACCTCGGGTAATGCCTTCAAACGATCAGCCAAGGTCGGTGTGATGGCCTTGAGGTCCGCTTCTACGAGCAATCCCTCTTTTGGATTCACCTCCCCTTTCAGCGGAGTCGAGCAATCCGTGGCCAATTTGGTTAGAAGGTCGGCAGAAGGGACCTTGGCACCTTGCTTAACTTCTTGCGCGAACGACTGAGATTCCGAACTCCCCGAAGAGAACTCGACCACGATTCGTTTTGGTGGGGTAAAGCCGATATATTTTTTCTGTTCTTCCTGACTTATTTGTGCATCTTGGATATACTCGCGCTTGCGCAACCGCTCGAGAATCCGATCATTCAGTTTGTCCGTATCAATTTTCAGGAGTACCCAGTCGCCACTGCTGACCTGCGTGGCCTTTACGGGGACATCAGTTTCTTCTCCTAGCCGGTCGGTGACCACGGTCAGTTCCTCTAGCTGGAGCGGGACACTCTGGCTCGCCTTTACCACGGCTTGGCTCCCATCAGAATCGGGAACGAACTTGATCAAGACTTCTCCTGGCACGAAACTTGATTGCGGAGTTGATGGTGAACCGAACAGGACCATCGATGCCAAAAGCACACTCACACCCATCACGATTCTGTTCTCCCTTTCTCACCGGTGCAGGAGTTTTCATTCATTGTCCACACAATGACAGTATATGAAACCCAAAAGGAGGATGCAATGCGGTCTACCTTGCTTGTTGTTCTCGTCTCTCTCTCAACCCTGTTCCTAAGCGTTCAGCCAGGCTATTCGGTCGGCACCAAGCCGGAAGACGTGCGGAAGTTTCTTGAGCGCCATCTTCCCGAAAAACAGCTGTATGTGCCTGGTGACATCATCGTGAAGATGAAGCCGGACTTTCGCCCCCAGGCCACCACCCTTTCAGGGTTGGGAGTGGAGACTCTGGAGCAACTCACGTCGGGCGGGGAACTCATCTATCGCATCGCCCCAACCCTCGCCAGGTCCATGGCCGCCGACCAGTTGCTGGACAAGACCTTAGCCGTTGTCAAAGAAATGAGTGAGTGGGAAAACGTCATCTACGCCCAGCCCAACTATATTTTGCAGATTACCGACACGATCCCCAATGATGCCCGATACCTCGAACAGTGGCATTACTTTAATAATGGGTCGGGAGTTGGCGAAGCGCCCGGTGGCATCAACCTGCCGAAAGTGTGGGACATGACCAAAGGCAGCGCTCAGGTGGTCGTGGCGGTCATCGACACCGGCATTCTTCCCACCCATGAAGACATCGCGGGCTCACCCAATTTTGCCGGCGGCTATGACATGATCACGGATCCGAGCCGCGCCAACGACGGCGGTGGGCGCGACAACGACCCGACAGACGCCGGGGATGCGATCGCTCCCGGGGAATGCTATCCCGGGAGTCCACCGGACACAGATAGCTGGCACGGCACACATGTCGCCGGGACCGTCGGCATTGGCAGGACCAACAACAGCCTGGGCGTGGCCGGGATGAACTGGGATGTGAAGGTTCAAGCCGTCCGCGTCCTGGGCAAGTGCGGCGGGACGACCGCCGATATTAATGATGGCATTCGCTGGGCGGCAGGCCTGTCTGTCCCCGGTGTCCCTGCTAATGCTACCCGGGCGAAGGTCATCAATATGAGCCTTGGCGGGCGAGGGTCCTGCTCCCTTTCCCCTTCCACTCAATCGGCTATCGATGATGCCGTGAATGCCGGGGTCACCGTGGTCGTGGCCGCGGGGAACGAAGCGTCCGATGCCTCGGGGTTCTTTCCCGCAAGCTGCAATAACGTGATCGCGGTCGCGGCAAGCGATTACCGGGGCCACCTCGTCACACGCTATTCGAACTTCGGCACGACGGTTGACATCATGGCGCCCGGTGGTGATCTGGCCAGGGACGATAATGGAGATGGTCAGGACGACGGAGTCCTGAGCACGGTTCAGGGTGGCTACGCCTGGTATAACGGGACTTCGATGGCTGCACCGCACGTGGCCGGCGCTGCTGCGCTCCTGCTTGCCCAAGACCCTACCCTCAGTCCATCCCAGCTCCTGGCCAGACTTCAGTCCGATGCGCTCCCAAGGAGTTCGACCCAGTGCCCAAGACCCTGTGGCGTGGGCCTTCTTCAAGTCGCTGCGGGACCGCCAGGACCTCAACCCCCACAGCCGCCGTCGCCACCAACGCCAACGCCCCCGCCACCGTCACCCCCACCAGACACGCCTGACCTCTCCCTGTTTGGGGTGGGGTTGCTTGCGCTCTGCATGGTGATCTTTGTGCTGGTCCGTCGGCGCCCAGCCTAACGAGGAAATCAGGAGGGTCGCGTGGTGCAAATTAAGAAACGAGACCTGCGCTTCCTTGCGGCCATGGCCGTGTTTGCGAGCGTGGTCTTTCTCATTTATCGGGAGGAGGTCGTGGGGCCTCCTCTCGCCCCGTTGGCCACCCTGACCGCACAAATTACGGTCTGGCTTCTTCACTGGGTCGGCATCGACGCGGTACGCGAAGCGACGCTGATCTCGCAGCCTGGGGGATTCGCGTACAACATTTCCTTCCGTTGCACTGCGATTCTGCCGATGACCTTCTTGACGGCGGCGATTCTGTTCTTTCCCGTTCCCGTGCGACAGCGGATCGTGGGACTCATGATAGGACTGCCCATGCTGATGCTCCTGAATGTCACCAGGCTGATCCATCTGTTCTACATTGGCCTTCACGATCCGGCGCACTTCGAGCTATGGCATGAAGATCTGTGGCGAGGCATGATCCGGCTGGCTATTCTGGTGATCTGGATGGCGTGGGCGTTATGGGCAGAGCGAGGAACAGAACGCGGCTTGGTGAAGGAGTTGAGAAGGGCAGAGGCAGAGATGATCTAGTCGCAGTTCACATTGGCGGAATTGGCTCGACCGGCCCCTTTACGTTCGATCCGGCACACTGAGGGTCTTCTCCAGGAGGACCCTGCGTAATTCGACCATCGCGAGGGTATCGCGCTCGCAGTATTTGAGCAAGGCCTCACGGATTCGGACTTGTTCCACCCAGTCCGTCTCCTGAAAGATCATCCGGTCATAGAGCTGGGCAGCAATTCCCCCCTCCTGCACTTCCAAATCGCTGTAGGTCAACTCGGGCACCAAGGCGGGCAGCACGGACTTGATCGAAAACGAGCCCTTGAACGCTGGGTGATAGTAATGGTCGCGAATGACGGGGAAGAGATCCCAGAGTCTGCCCATGACGGCCTGAATCTCCCGTCTCAGGTTGGGAAGCGACTCAGCCAGCCGCTCGAGGATGGCCCGTTCGTATGCGGAATACACACAAATACTCCCCTCGATCCCCACCGAGTCGAGGAGCGCTTTGACGAGTTCTTCTCGTGGGTCCTTCGGCTCCACACAGAGGTATTCGTCGTGCCGCACCTCTCCCCCCTCGGTTTGGATGTGATTGGACCACTGCGTCGGGATGGCTTGATACGGACGAGTCGTTGGGAACCGGGGGGTCGCCGGCATGAAGGTTTCAAAATCGAGGTGATGGACGGGATACCGGACGGACCGCAGCGCGGTCTTGAGTCTCGGGCTGATCCATTCGACATTATTCTTCATGCGCTTCTGCACGGCTGAGAGCGGGAAGCTGGCGGGGATCTCATCAATCGTCTCAATCCCCTGACGCAGGAACTGCTGCATCACCTTTCCACCGCCAGGCAAGTGATAGATCCACCGCTCAGGCTTGTCCTTAGTGCAATGACTCCAGAACGGACACTCGTATGGGGCATGGCAATGTCCATCCGGCTTGATCGATGGCGCCAAAGGAACCAAGAGCATGCTTTTCATGTCGGCGAGACCTTCCGGCACATTCGTCAGCCTGGCTCGGACCGCGTCCGTCAGTTCCTGCACGGAAAAAAGCGCATCGAGATCGAATTCCCCACCGCCATAGACATACCGGTTATTGATATGCATGAGGCAGGCACCGGCTAATTCCAGTCCGGCCCCGGTCAGGACGTAGGTCTGGACAGCCAAGTCATCGAGATGGACGTCCTTCACCCGCGTGGACGATTTGACCTCAATCAATCGCCACCGTGACGTTCCGTCTTCGTCGTTGGGGACACGTTCTAAGATATCGACC
>JBFJQA010000146.1:0-8530 GCA_041616875.1 Nitrospiraceae bacterium
CGATGAGATCGGCGACATGCGACCCGATCTCCAAGCCAAACTGCTCCGAGTACTCCAGGACCACAGCTTTGAGCGAGTGGGGGGGACCCAAACCATTCACGTGGATATCCGTGTGATAGCAGCCACGAACCAGGATGTGGAGGCTGCCGTCCAGGCAGGCCGCTTCCGGCAAGATCTTTTCTTCCGGCTGAACGTCATCAGCCTTACCTTGCCCCCTTTGCGAGAACGGCGTGAAGACATTCCGGCACTCGCGCGGTTTTTCATCGATCGATACTGCCGTGAGCTGAAGCGCCTGCCGATGACCCTCTCGTCCGAATCCGTGAAGCGGCTTCAAAACCATGCCTGGCCAGGGAATGTGCGGGAGCTCGAAAACGTCATTGAACGGGCCGTGGCCTTGACGGCGGAAGACGAGATCGGCCCCGCGGACCTCCTGCTCGGGAAGCCCGGCGGACAAGCTGCCTCATTTGATGATCTTCTCGAGTTACCATTCCAGGCTTCCCTTGAAGCCCACAAGGAAGCCTTGGTTCGGCATGCCCTGACCAGGACCGGAGGGCAAAAGGGGAAGGCCGCCGAGCTTCTTCAGATTCACCCAACCTACATGTCCAGGCTGTGCCGGCTGTTCGATATCGCTTGAATTATTTCGCTTGCGCCTCCTGCAAGAGCGATCACTCGGTCTCGCCATTCCCAGTCGCTTCTTAGCTGATTGACTCAAGCCCTTAGCCGTTTGGATAAGATCCTGCACCGCCTGCATTCCGATCATGCGTCCCCCGCACCTTCCAGCCTGGAATGGAACCAGACAATCAACGGCTTAGATTCTCTCATGCGACGGTGTGTACCCAGCCTGGGACAGTGGCATAGCCCTTGCTCTCACTGGTCGACAGAGCTCAAAACGCGAACGATCAGTCCACACTTCGCATTCGCCACGTCCAGGAGGTCATCGTGAAGGGGAGGCCAAAGGCACAGCGGTCCATGGATGACAAGCACAGCCTCGGCCAGGGATACACCTTCGGGCAAGCGGCGTGAAAGGTAGAGGGTACCATGGAGCTCACACTTCTCGGCATGGCCACCATCACCATCATAGTAGGGCTGCTGATTCTGCACTGGATCTGGGGACCGCCAGGCCCGACCATGCATAAACATCAAGCGCTGACGAAATGGGTGGGTGTCGTCCGGTCAATCGCCCTTCACAGCTTCTTCGTGACAAGGAGATCAACGACGAGGCTGAGCACCACCCGCCATCAACCAAAAGCCAATAGGGAGCTGAATACCATCAACGCTTGAGCTGCCTAGGCTCGCGTCCCCCTCGCTCTGCCCGGCCGCCAATGGGCAAAGGCCCAGTCGCCAGAATCCTCCCGCATCTGACGGAGCACAGGACGGAGAAGAGGGTGGACAGCACCGCGCTTGTCTGCAGCGTGAGGCTTCATCACAGGCCACTCTCCGTTGGCTCTTTAGCGGATCGGCTAAGCCGTTTAGCCATTCGTCTAAGTTGATATAGCGTCACTTCAAGACAGAGCGACGGATCCAACACAGGGCACTAATCTCATGTCCCCCGAAATCAAAGTGTTAGCCCTACCCAGGTCACTGAACGCTCCTCCTCCCGCCTCTTGGCATCCGTGTTGCACAATCACAGGGGGTACGTGGGTCGAGCGGAAGTTCTTCGCTCCTCCGCACGGATGGAATCTTAGAAACACTCGATACCGAATTGGGAGACTGGTTGTGGCAAATGAACTGATTCTCATCGTCGAGGACAACGAAAAAAACCTTAAGCTGGTTCGGGATGTGCTGGCATTCAAGGGCTACCAGACCGTTGAAGCAACCACTGCCGAAGAGGGGATTCAAATCGCTCGTGAACGACAGCCCGCTCTGATACTCATGGACATCCAGCTTCCTGGGATGGATGGGATGAGCGCGCTGCGGATTCTCAGGGCTGACCCTTCAACGGCAGGCATCCCGACAATCGCTGTCACCGCCCTGGCCATGAGTAGCGAGCGGCAGAAGATCCTCGATGCGGGCTTTGACGGGTACCAATCAAAGCCGATTCGAATCAAGGAGTTTGTCGACGAAGTCCAGAGGACTCTCCATTCACACATGGAGTCAAAATCAGACTGCTGAGCGTGAGACGGAAAGCTTCCGCGGAGGTGCACCATGATGGCACAGACCAACGTCCTGATCGTGGATGACACACTGGCAAATGTGAAACTGCTCGTGGACTTGCTCGAATTCCATGGGTACTCGACGATCACAGCGACCTCGGGGGAAGAAGCACTCGAGCAACTTGGCCGTCACAGGCCCAGCCTGGTTCTGCTGGATGTCGTGATGCCGGGAATGAGCGGATACGAAGTGTGCCGGAAAATTCGAGAGAACCGTGACACCGCCTTTCTGCCTGTCGTGATGATTACGGCGCTGGATCCGAACGAGGAGCGGATCAAGGGCATCGAGGCGGGGGCAGATGACTTCTTAACCAGACCCTTCAGCCGAGCCGAGCTCCTCGCGCGGGTTCGTTCGCTGATCAGGGTTAAGGAACTTCACGACAAGGTCCGGTCGCAAGCGACCCAGCTCGCAAAGTGGAGCAAAACGCTGGAGCAGCGAGTGCAGGAACAGGTCACTCAACTTGAGCGGCTGGCACGTCTCAAGCGCTTTTTCTCCCCCCAATTGGTCGAGCTGATTGTCAGCAGTCGATCTGAGGATCCCCTTAAGAGCCACCGCCGGGAGGTCACTGTCGTGTTCGTAGACCTCCGGGGCTTCACGGCCTTCGCCGAAACGGCAGAGCCCGAGGAAGTGATGCGAGTGCTCCGCGAGTTCCACTCCGAAATGGGCCAACTGATTCTCAAGTCCGGCGGAACGCTGGAACGATTCACAGGCGACGGGATGATGATCTTTTTCAATGATCCCATAGAGGTGGCTGATCACGAAAAGCGAGCGGTCAAGATGGCACTCGCCATGCGGGAAGCGGCACAACGTCTCCGGGCGAGATGGCTCACGTGCGGATATGAGCTGGACTTTGGTGCGGGTATTGCCACAGGGTATGCCACCATCGGCGCCATCGGCTTTGAGGGCCGATGGGACTACGGCGTGATTGGCTCTGTCACAAATTTAGCCGCCCGGTTGTGCGCCGAGGCCCGCCCAGGACAAATCATGGCGTCACAGGGGTTCCTCAGCAGGGTTGAGGATTTCGTCGAGACGGAACCGGTTGCTAAGGTGAACCTGAAGGGTTTTCACCAGCCCATCACCAGTCACAATCTTTTACGCTTGAAAAACCGGACACGACGCACAGCGGTCTCTCAAAGGATGCCACCGACGGACTGGCAAAGGTTCATACCACTCGTTCAGGCCGCCACGGTTGCTGCTGCGCCCCATCAGCATGCCTCGTGAGGTCCCAAGGCACCGCCTTTGCGTGCCTTTCGCTCCTGATCCCCAGGGGAGAGACCTGTCCTCCCTCTTTATGATCCCCACGCCCTTGCAATTGCGATGGCAATGCTATTCGTCTTGGTCACAGCGGCAGGAGGACAAACAGTGGCCGACCAGGATGCCCGAACAGATATGCGTCAGTGAGTCCACCTTCCCTCATTTCTTCGATCTACAGGGGAGCGTAGCAGGCCACGCCCGCTCGTCAACGACAGTCAGGCAGAAAGGGGTCAGGCCTCGCGTACGCGGGGAGACTGCCTAGGCGTTGTGAGGCTGCCGAAGTAGGAGTTGCTCACGAGTCGAAACGGCAAGATCGGTATGGGCCCTGCGCCATTGAGGTGATCGAGGGGGCCTGGCCTTAGAACTAAAGGTCACTGCGAACTTGAGATAATGGTTTAGATTTATAGGCTAACCAACTATCCACAATGCCTTGTTTTGACTTCTGATGAAGCCGGTTGCGTATTGACGGATTGCCGCTCTACGCATAGACTTGTTCTATGCCACAGAGCCAGAACTCTTCCAACCCAAATCTCCAGGCCCACGATTCAGCAGCCAGGATCCTCGTCATAGACGACGATCATCAAGTTCGGGGCGTCATACGCCGGGTGTTGGAGCAAGCCGGTTTCATGGTGGTGGAAGCGAATGAAGGGGCACAGGGCCTCGACCAGTATCGCCGTTCCCCCACAGATATCGTCATTACCGATATGTTGCTGCCTGTCGCGAGTGGCCTTCGGTTTATTCAGGAACTCTTTTCCGAATTTCCCACCGCAAGGGTGATTGCGATCACCGGCGAGAGCGGGGGGCCCAATTATCTCGAACTCGCAAAGCTATACGGCGCTCGTCACACAATAAAGAAACCATTTGGCCCGGATGAACTCCTCACCGTGGTGCGAGATATTTTGAAGGACGAGGCCTAACATCTCTCCCCCCAGGTAAAAGCGTTTCCTGCAGGCTGGCGACACTCTCGAGTCATCACCGGATCGAGAGACTTTCATTGCATTCATTGGTTTGTCCTCGTTAGGAGTGTGCGATGGACCCCGATCTCGTGAACGACCTGCAAGCCCTGGCCCAATTTGTTCTCCCTCTTGCTGAGGAGCGATTGAGGACGCAACGGGGCTTTTTCCCCTATGGCGGCATTCTTTCGCCGGATGGACATATTGAAGCCTACTCGGCACACGGCGATTCGGAGCAACCTCGTTCGCAACTGGTCATTGACCGGCTGACCGAAGCCTTCCAGGAACTCGGGCAGACCGGCAAGGCAAGAGCATCGGTCATTGTTGTTGACGTCGTGGTCGTTCCACCCGGCACAGAGACAAAGACAGATGCCATTCTGTTGATGTTGGACCACGCTGAGCAGGGCTCGGTGGAGCTCTATCTTCCTTATTGCGTTTCTGAAACGAACCACGTCGCCTTTGGGGCGATGTTTAGCACCCCGGGAAAGGGGACAATGTATCCCTCTCTTTGACTCCCGCCACCCGGCAGGCTCCGACGCCATCATGTTCGGATGTCGGACAGCCAGCCTCTTTGATCGAAACTCCCCCTCACGCCAGCCCCATTGTCGGACTCCTCGCTTTTTTTGGCTCTCTATGATAGTTGCCTAGAGCCTGGGCTCACGGGCATGGAGGCAATCGCCAACGCCTGTGTGACATCGCACCACAGGACGGAAGATGAGAATTGAAGAGGGTTTGTTCATGCCGTGTATACTCCCTCAGACTTGTGAGCGGGCACTGCTCGAGCAGTTTCTACGCGCAGAAGCAATGGCGATGTGGTCGGTTCGGGCTGCGCAGGAACAGCGCATCCCGCCTCATGTCCGGACTTTTCTCCGACGTCACGAGGCCGACGAACAACGGCACCTTCAGCAATTTGAAAATATCTTGGGCATACGGTCCCATGAGAAAACCAAGCTGCCGTCGGTTCCCACACAGTGGTATGCACTGGCGATTCACCTGTACGGGTACGAGGCCTTAGGCCTGGAGTTCGCGAAGGTCTTGGGTCTCTTACGACCAGACCTCACCTCAATCCTGGAGGATGAGAAGAGGCATGTGGGTTTTTTCGAGCGTGAGATTCGGCGGATCCTCTCAGAAGGAGGTCCTCCGACTCAGGGAGCACAACAATGTGCCCGTGCCTGGTGGCGACGATTACCCAAAACGCTGAACCGGTATCTCAATGACGATCAGCTGACCCCTCATCGTGAGGACCTCAGTCGGTCGATCCTTGACGCGATTGGACACCGATTGTCTGTGCTGGGATTATTCGAGAGAGGCAATGGAGCCTCCTGATGTAATCAAGAGAAACAGGGCACGGAAACACATGTGGCTGCCTCGTCGGTTTCTCAGTTGGCGGATATCAACTGACGCCACACAGCGCATGGGTCTCGGTCGTAGCCTGTCCGACCTCTCGCCCATGACGTCTTACAGCGTTACCCTGACAGTAGCCGCAGAGGCGGAATCCAATCGACGCATTTCCCTTCGTTGGCCAATGCGTTGTGATCGTCCACGCGAAGGACTTTACTCGCACCATTATGATATGTTGAATCGAGACAAATGAGATATTCGAGCGGGTGGTGGGTCGTCCTGCGTGAGGGCATTCCTTTTTGAAAATGTTGACAGCTGATGCACCAGAGCCGTGTTTGTAGGGAATCTCCCCGTGGGTATTGCCATTTCTGAGCTAAGCGCTGTCTTGCATATTCCCTACGGCCCTCCTAACCATGACGGGACCCTCGAGGCCAGCTTCGTGGATTTGAAGGCCCACCCCGAGTGGGTATCCATGCTCCCAGCTTCCCTTGGCTGGCCCGAGACCCGAGGACTGTTACGAGCCCTTAATCGGCCAGAGTCCCCCTGGATGTCCCTGGCAGCGCACCAAGACTTCACGACGCCAGACGACCCAGGGTTTCGGATGGCTCTGACATCCTTCGTCACGATGTGCTATGCGGATGTGGAACGAAATGGGAAACGACCTCTGGTCGATCTTGCTCACGGTCTGAAAAGGCGCATGTCCGATCTCCTGCAGCACGCCAGCGATGAGCTCGAGCGAATTCTCTTTCTGCGGGTTCTGCTTGAACTGCAGCCCACGACCTTTTTTCAGAAGAACCTCCACGGATGGAGCCTCACGGCCTTTCTGGCCGCCCACGGGAGTGATGCCGATGATGCCCGCAGGACCTGGGGCGTCGGCGTCAGAGCGCTTCAGGAAGCCTTGAGCCAACTTGAAGCCCTACCAACTCAGCCGAGGATAGATTGATTGCTCTATGGCTCCGGGGCATTCTGGAAGGGCACCTGAATCGTGAAGTTGCTTCGCTCCGTCGTGTGGCACCGACGGACTCAGTGGACGCTGCCTGGTTGATTCATGATTGCACATCACTCACAGAGGAGGGGATCGAATGATTCACGAGGTCTCGGGAGATATTCTCATGACCAAGGCACAAACTATCGCTCACGGGGTTGCGCCGAACGACAATTTTGCGACGGGTTTGGCACTTGCGTTACGAGAGCGGTGGCCATCTATGTACAAGGATTTCCGTCATTATTGCCAAGTGTCCCATCCTAAGCCCGGGGGGTTGTGGAGTTGGGCAGGCGCGGGGGGGATTCGGATTGTCAACCTTCTGACCCAGGAACCTCCCCCCAATCATGGAGCCAGACCTGGCAAAGCCAGTCTCGAACATGTCAACCATTGCCTCAAAGCCCTCCACAAAACCATTGAAACGGAAGCGTTCACCAGCTTGGCCTTGCCTAGGTTAGCCACGGGAGTGGGTGGGCTCGACTGGAAGGATGTCAGGCCGTTGATTGAGAAACACCTCAGCACTCTGTCGATTCCAATATTGTTGTATTCGACCTATCAGCCTGGCGTTCAAGCGAAGGAACCAGTCTAACCACCATGTGAATGAATGAGGACGAGCACGCGCGTGAGGGCTTCAAGACTTCTCGCGCAGAAACCGTGGCCGATCCCTGACCGAGATCATCCTGATGAGATCCCGCACGGAGAGAATACCGACGATGGTTCGGTTTTCGGTTACCGGTAAGTGCCGAATCCTCTTTTCAGCCATGAGATCGCTGGCATCGTGCACGGTCCGGTTGATATCGATGTCAATGAGCCGCTGGGTCATGAAAGTGCCAATGCTGACATGCCCGGGATCTTGGTTCTGAGCCAATGCCTTGAAAACGATGTCTCGTTCCGTAACGATGCCCGCTATCGCTCCAGCCTGCTCGACCAACAGGGCGCCGATCCGCTTTTCCGCCATACGCTTCGCCGCTGCAAGCAGCGTTTCTTCTCGATCAATCTTTTCAATAGCTTTCTGCATCAGCACACTGAGCGGACGATAGACGTCGTCCAGGTCACGAATTGGACCTGACTCCGAATAGACGAAATGCCTCACGAGGTCGCGGACGGATATCAGGCCGACGATCTTGCCGGCTTCCGATACACAGAGGTGCCGAATGCCGTGCTTCTCCATGAAGTGGCTGGCATCGAGCATGGAGCGATCGGCAGCAATCGCATGCAGGGGACTAGCCATGATCTGTGCCACAATGGCGCCCGAGGCGGATAGTCCTCGCGCTACTACATTACGGACAAGGTCGGTTTCCGATACGAGACCCACAATTTTTGGGTTTTCCGCAGGGTGATCCTCTGCCCGAACCAACACACAACCTATGCTCCTTGCAGCCATTCGGCTTGCGGCGTTAATTGCACTGTCATCTTCGCTCACCGATTCAAGATCGCGGATCATAAACCTGTTCACGCTTTCGGTCGCGCCTACAGCCATAGAATCTCCTTCACGTGGTTGGGGTCGCCCGAGGTTCCGCATTCGGCTCACGTATCATAGTTCTCGAAACCTGTTCTGTCTAGTCGCCCTTCGCGTTTGGCATTACACTGCAGTTTGCTCAATGTGGGGCAGGAATTTTCCATTCCACGTCATCACAACCCGGTCTTCCCCCTTGTCGCCTTTAGTCTTTTCGACCGTGATTCTGAAATCAATTGCCGACATGATCCCGTCGCCGAATTGTTCATGTAGGATATCGAGAATAGATTCCCCGTAATGGGGCGCAGACCTCGGTCATCCGATAAATATGCGGCTCTTGCAGAATGGTGGGATCATACGATCGCATCGGACACCGTCTCATTTTCCCAAGCA
>JBFJQA010000147.1:0-8467 GCA_041616875.1 Nitrospiraceae bacterium
CCTCAGAATCGGGAGTTACCAGATGATCTGGGAATCAACCTTCCTCATGGCAGTTTTTGATGTGCTCATCATCAGCGCGACTTGTGCTTCTGTATGGATGTTCGCTGCGAACAGGAAAGTATTTGTTCGAGCAGGCATCACCCTCGGAGCGTCCATGATGATCGTGGGCCTCGCCACCATCAGTATGTTCTATCTTACTGATCTGGTTGCCATGTTCGTGCTTCCCTGGTTTACAAGTACTGCGACTGCGCTGGCGGTCATGGAGCAAGCGCATCTCAACTACAGTTGGATATACTTCCTGACTGCCACCGTGTTCATTTCTGCTGGCTTTGCTATCGGGACTCATAAATTGCTCCCGTTGGCGAACCGATTACAGGTTACGCAATTTGCAGTGGACCACGCGTCAGATTGCGTTTACTGGATGACATCCGATGCTCGCTTCTTCTATGTCAACGACTCGGCATGCAAGATCCTGGGTTATGCACGCGAGGACCTGCTCTCGATGTCCTTGCGTGACATAGATCCGGATTTTGCGGCTGAGGCGTGGCATGGACTCTGGAAGAGGGTTCGCGACTGTGAGTCACTGACAGCCAAAGGTCATTATCGCAACAAGCAAGGCCATGTCTTTCCAGTTGAGATTAAAGCGAACCTCATCCAGTTTGAAGGCCAGGAAATCTACTGCTCCGTCGTGCGTGACGTCACCGAGCGCACGCGAGCGACGGAAACGTTGCGTCAGGCGCACAGGGATCTCGCAGCGACGAACGCTCGGCTCGAGGTAGAGATCGGTGAACGGAAGCGGGCCGAACACTCACTACAGGTCAAGGCTGCTCAACTCATAGCGATTACCGATTCGATGTTCGTGTTCCTGGAGAGCGGAAACTGGCGTGAGGCAAGCAGTGTGCTTCTCCATGAAGCTCTGGTCCAGACTGAGAGTGTTTATGGATTCATCGGCGTAGTGGGGGCCGGACCAGTACTCCGCATCCTTGCCCACGAAGGCCTTGTATGGGATTCGACCATCAATCGAGAATTCTATGAGGAAGCCCTACGCACATACCAAGAGGACGGGTATCTGGAGTTCAAAGATTTCCAGAATCTCTTCGGGGCAGTGATCACTGATGGGAAACCGGTCATTGCCAACGAGCCAGGCAAGGATCCTCGGTCTGGCGGAATCCCGCCCGGTCACCCGCCCTTACACGCCTTTTTGGGTGTCCCGATTTTTCGGGAAAGAGAAGTCGTTGGACTGATCGGGGTGGCAAATCGAAGCGGGGGATACAGCGGACACGAGCAGGACCAGATCCAAATCCTCTCTCGGGCAGCAGGCGTCCTGTACGATAGCTATCGTCGCATGGAGCGGGAGGCGAAGTTGGAGGCGGAGCGCAAGCTGGCCGAGGAGGCGATGCGCGAGATGAACGTGGCACTTGCGAACGCGATGCCCGGAATCTCTCGCCTGGATCCAGTGGGTCACTATGAGATTGTCAATGATATCTATGCCCAACTTCTGGGTTACGATCCTGGCATGCTTGTTGGTATGGACTGGAAGGTAACGGTGCACCGTGATGATTGGAACCTCGCGATGGCCGCCTATCATCGCATGTTACAGGATGGCAAGGCTGAATTTGAGGCCACAGCAATGCGCAAGGATGGATCAACATTTGCCAAGCAAGTCTTAATGGTTAGGCGCCTAGACAAAGAGGGAAAGTTTCTGGGGCATCACTGCTTTACGCGAGACATCACGGAGCGCAAGCAAGCGGAAGCGACACAGCATCTTTTGTTAAGCAAGGTAATCAGTGCACAAGAAGAGGAACGCCGAAGGGTGGCGCGGGAGCTACACGACGAGGCAGGACAGTCACTCACATCCTTGCTCTTGGGTCTCCAGCTGCTCAACGAGCTGAATTCACTCGCCGAGGTGCGGAGCCAGGCGAAGTCACTTCGCAAAATCGTCGATAGCACTCTGAGCGAGATACAGCGATTGGCGCGAGGCTTGCGGCCGAGCGTGCTAGACGATCAGGGGCTAGAAGCCGCGATCAGGCGCTATGTCGGAGAGTTTAGTCTAGCGAACCCGATCGAGGCAAAGGTGATTGCCGAACGAGTCGAAAAACACCTCCTCCCGCCTGCAGCCGAGACGGCGCTCTATCGCATCGTACAGGAAGCGCTCACCAATGCTTCGAAGCACTCAGGCGCCAGCAGGGTGAGTGTGCTGCTCAAACGCGGACCATCTCACGTCCGGGTTATTGTGGAGGATAATGGTAAAGGCTTTGACGTTAGACGGGTACTGGAAGGGCAAGGTGATAAACGGGGGCTCGGTCTGCTTGGCATGCGCGAGCGCGTGGCCTTGCTGAACGGAGCCTTCTCAATTGAGTCTTCTCGAGAGAATGGTACGGCGATCTACGCCGACGTCCCCTTGGTAGGGAACTGACATGGGTATCCGTGTGCTCATTGCCGACGATCATGCGGTACTGCGTGCGGGATTGCGTCTCCTAATCAACGCCCAGCCTGACATGGAAGTGGTGGGCGAAGCAGCTGACGGCATTCAGACCGTGCAAGTCGCCAGCGAGCTTCATCCCGATGTTATTATTTTGGATTTGTGTATGCGCGGCCAGGACGGCGTGCAGGCCATTGGACGCCTTCGCGAGGTCGACCCCAAAGCTCGCGTGCTAGTCCTCACAATGTACGATGATCCGGCTTATCTCCGTTCAGCGCTGGCTGCAGGATGTGCTGGCTATGTGATCAAAAGGGCAGCGGATGTGGAACTCATAGGAGCGATCCGTGCGATAGTGGAGGGGCGGACTATTGTCAATGCAAGTCTGGGAACCGAGGCGGGCGGTGAATTACAAAAGCAACAGGCCTGGACGTCAGCGGCAGGGCTCAAGAGTTTAACCCCTCGAGAACTGGAAGTGCTAAGGCTGGTCGCACAGGGCTATACGAACCATGAGGTAGCTGACCGGCTCTCGCTGAGCGTAAAGACCGTAGAGACTCACCGAGCGCGTGTGATGGAGAAGCTGCATCTGGAAACGCGCGCCGAGCTTGTGCGGTATGCTATCGATCACGCATTGTTGAGCACTCCACACTTCACGGACTGAACTATTGCCCGAGGAATATCGACCTTCGGTCGGGCATGCACTCCACGCTTCGCACCCCTATACGGTGAGTTTTCGCCTATGGTTGCGGAGGTCGTTTCGGTCAGGTTCTTGTTGAGCTGTTTGCCGAGTTCTTGGAGCAGTTCTGGGCCGGTTCTAGGCCAGGTTTGGGCCTAGTTCTGAATAGGTTACTGACCGGCCCCCACGTCCTCCTCGGGTTTATACGGCCTGGCGTGCCAAGAGGCTGTGCCACCACGTGCTGTGCTTTAGGGCCAAAAACATGGATGGAGAAGACTGGCCGCGTAATCACCGCCACGTGAGCCATCCCTAGATGTAACAAGAGAATGACCATGCTCTCCGACTCACCAAAACAGCCCAATAAGCGTAGTATCGTACCTGGCTTCACCTGTCCCATGCACCCAGAAGTGCAGCAGCCGAGTCTGGGTTCCTGCCCCATTTGCGGGATGGCTTTGGAACCTGTGGTTGGCGCGGCGCCCTCGGTCAAAACTGAGTACGTGTGCCCGATGCACCCAGAAATCGTGCGGGACAAGCCAGGTGCCTGCCCTATCTGCGGAATGGCGCTTGAGGCGCGAACGGTTACGTTCGAAGAAGAAGTCAATCCGGAATTGGTGGACATGTCGCGTCGTTTTTGGATTGGGCTAGGCCTCGCGGTGCCGGTTGTCGTCCTGGCCATGTCCGAAATGATTCCCGGGCAGCCACTCCAGCAGGTCCTGGAGCCACGTCTTTTCGCGTGGAGCCAACTGGTCTTGGCGACACCAGTTGTCCTCTGGGGTGGCTGGCCATTCTTTCAGCGTGGATGGGCGTCCATCGTTCATCGAAGCCTGAACATGTTTACGCTCATTGCGCTGGGCACCGGGACGGCGTACCTCTACAGCGCTGTGGCGACCCTGTTCCCGGACGTGTTCCCTCCATCATTCCGTGGTCCACAGGGTGAGGTCGCCGTTTACTTCGAAGCGGCAGCCGTGATCACCGTCTTGGTGCTCTTAGGGCAAGTCCTGGAGCTTCGGGCCCGGGCCAAGACGAGCAGCGCCATTAAGGCACTGCTGGGGCTCGCCCCTAAGACGGCGCGCGTGATCCGGGACGGCAACGAGGAAGATATACCATTAGAGCTCGTCCACCCCGGAAATCGCATTCGGGTCCGTCCCGGTGAACAGGTGCCTGTGGACGGGAAGCTTCTTGAGGGAGGGAGCTCGGTCGACGAATCCATGATCACGGGAGAGCCGATCCCGGTAGAAAAAGTCGTGGGCAGTCCGGTCACCGGCGGAACGGTGAACGGGACTGGCACGTTTATCATGCAAGCCGAGCGCGTCGGCCGCGAAACCGTGCTCGCACAAATCGTCCGGATGGTCAGTGAAGCGCAGCGCACTCGTGCCCCAATCCAGCGTCTGGCGGATGTGGTGGCCTCGTACTTCGTCCCGATCGTCATCCTCGTCGCGGTGAGTACCTTCATCGTGTGGGCTCTGATGGGCCCGGAGCCTCGGATGGCCTACGCCCTGGTGAACGCGGTTGCCGTGCTCATTATTGCCTGTCCGTGTGCCCTTGGACTGGCGACCCCCATGTCGATCATGGTGGGGACCGGCCGCGGGGCCACGGCTGGCGTCCTCATCAAGAACGCCGAAGCGCTGGAAGTGCTGGAGCAGGTCGATACGCTCGTCGTCGATAAGACGGGGACGCTCACCGAGGGGAAGCCGCGACTCTCCGCAATTGTGCCGGCTGCCGACCTGAATGAAACAGAGGTGCTGCATCTCGCTGCGAGCCTCGAACGGGGCAGTGAGCACCCGCTCGCCGCTGCTATCGTGTCGGGCGCCACAGACAAGGGTATTGCGCTCTCCGACGTGCAACACTTCCGCTCCGTGACAGGCAAGGGGGTCCTCGGTACTGTCGACGGGCGCAGTGTGGTGCTGGGAACCAGGACATTCCTGGAGGAGGAATGTGGGCAGAAGCCTTCAGCGCTCCAACATCTCATCGCTGAGGCTGACCGCCTTCGTGCCGACGGACAGACGGTCATGTTCGTGGCCGTGGACGGAGCCCCGGTGAGCTTGTTAGGCGTCGCCGACCCGATTAAAGCGTCGACTCCAGAGGCCATACGGATGCTCCATGATGACCATGTAAGGATTGTGATGGTCACCGGTGATAACCGTCGTACCGCGGAGACTGTGGCCACGAAGTTGGATGTTGACGAGGTGATGGCCGAAGTCCTGCCACAGGAGAAGGGCCAAGTCGTCAAGGGACTTCAAGCGCAAGGGCATCGGGTGGCGATGGCGGGGGATGGAATCAACGATGCCCCAGCTCTCGCGCAGGCTGACGTGGGCATTGCCATGGGCACAGGGACCGACGTGGCCATGGAGAGTGCGGGCGTCACCCTGGTCAAGGGCGACCTCAGGGCCATCGCTCGCGCACGCCGACTAAGTCGTGCCACGATGCGGAACATCAAGCAGAATCTCTTCTTTGCGTTCGCCTACAATGCGCTGGGAGTTCCCGTTGCAGCAGGCGTGCTGTACCCAATGCTGGGGGTTTTATTGAGTCCTATGTTCGCCGCCGCTGCCATGACCTTCAGTTCCGTGTCGGTCATCAGCAATGCGTTGAGGCTGCGCCGGGTAACGCTATGACCGCCTCGTCAAAGGGTTCTGAATTTCAGTTCCAGGTAAACGGTTCAGAAAGAATTCTTTTTGGTCCCTTCGTACGCTCGCTCTAAGATGCCCTGCAAGCAAAGCCGTCTTGAGCAAATACCGGCTAGGTTTTTGGACCGCCGATATTCACTGGATGACTCCCCTCCGATTCACGGGAACTCCGTGCTTCGTAGACGGAAGGCTGGCTGGGCCACGCAAGTTTCAACCTTGGAAGCTGTCGTAGAGCACCTAAGCCGGCAAGCTCGGCAGCGTTGTCCTTTTCCAGCTAATAGCTGATAATCATCCTCAATGATGTTCCCGAAACTGAAAGGCATCCGGTTGCCAAAGCCCTCGCCAGATTGCCAGCCACGACGGTGAAGTCCCTGGTCGACACGTTCTGCACAAGTCGACATAGAGGAGAGACCTATGGATCCGTTTGACCCTCTCAGGGATACGCCGCGGGGTGAAGTGAAACGGTCGCGTCGCCAATTCATGGACCCAGCACGGGCTGTGCGCAGGTCCGGAACGCCCCAGGTGACTCTACCGCATAGCGAGGAGCGGCTACGCCGGCTTTTGGAGACCGCCAACGTCATTCCTTGGGAAGCCGATGCGGTCACATGGCAAATGACATACGTCGGCCCGCAGACCGCGAGGATCTTAGGGTACCCGGTTGAGGACTGGTACCAACCCCAGTTCTGGGAGACTCACATCCATCCCGAAGATAGGGACTGGGTCTTGACGTTCTGTCAAGACTCCGCGGCGCAGAAGCTCGACTACGACTTGGAGTATCGCATGGTGGCCGTCGGCGGCCACATCGTCTGGCTGCACGATGTGGTGACTGTCGTGCTAGATGTTCAAGGCCGACCCATGGTTCTTCAGGGATTCATGTTCGACATCACCGACCGGAAACGAGCTGAAGAATTCCTGCGGCAGAGCGAAGCACGGTTCCGCACCGTCTTCGAGCAAGCTGGTATTGGCATCGCCCTTGCCGAGACTGAGGGACGACTCGTTTACAGCAATAAAGCGTTTCAGAAATTCCTTGGGTACAACCAAGGGGAGCTTCGCGGGATGAACTTCACTGAATTTACCCACCCAGCGGACGCTCATGTCGACCTCGAACTCTACAGAGAGCTCATGCAAGGCCGACGTGATCGCTACCAAATGGAAAAACGGTACGTCCGCAAGGATGGACATGTCGTGTGGGGTTGTCTCACTGTCTCTTTATTCCCCACCCTGAAGGACTTGCCGCGCTATGCGATTGGTATGGTCGAGGACATCACCGAACGCCGGCAGGCAGAAGAGGCGCTGCGAGAGAGGGAGCAGGTTCTATGCCAAGCACTCACGGAACGTGAGCAGCTGAATGAAGATCTTCACGACAGTATCCTCCAATCCCTATTTGCCATTGGGCTAAGCCTTCAGACCGGCAAACAGGTCGTAAGAGAGGATCCTGCACAGACCGTGCGCCTTATAGATCACGCGTGTAGCCAATTAAAGATCGTCATGGGCGAAGTCCGTAGTTATATTGCAGGCCTCGCCTACGACGTTCTCCAGGGTGGAGACCTCACAGAAGCGTTGGAAGCGCTTGTGCAATCGTTTCGAGACAGCTCGTCCGCGAGGATCAATCTGGAGGCCGCGAGAGGTCACATCGCCCCTCTACCTGCCAAAAAGGCGGTTCACCTCCTTCATATTGCACGGGAAGCCATAAGCAACGCGGTTCGTCACGCATATGCCAGTAACATTGGGGTTACGCTGTCTGAGCAGGATCGCTCCCTACGGCTGGAAGTCAAAGACAACGGCCGGGGCTTCCAGGCTACAGAAGGCCTTAACGCAGGGAATGGACTCAAAAACATCAGATCCCGGGTGCAGAAACTACACGGCACGTTGAATCTCCACTCGACACCCGACGGTGGGACTCGCGTGTTAGTGGAGGTGCCCACCCACCCCTAGCTCATGGGATAGATCGTTCCACCTTTCTGGCCCCGTCACGCGGTGCTCAACACGTGCTCACCTCCACCACACTCCACAGCATTCCACACCACTCAGCCTCTTTTCGAGACCTGGCACACGGCGTTGTTTTCCCTGGCCTAAGTGCTATCCGGTGAGCCCGAGTGAGGTGGCGTGAGGATTCGAAAACGGTTTCCGAAACCGCGGGTCGAAGGTAACGGCCAGCCTCGCATCGCATAGATGGCTGGCTCCACCGCCGTAGCAAGGCGAGACAGGGGTTCCTCCCTAACGCTTAGAACTCTTGGTAATTCGGGAACTTCCCCTTCCAATTGCCCAAATACTTATCCACTGCACGCCGTTCGAACGAACTGGCACCGTCGGTCGCTGATTAAGAGTCAGCGAGCCGTCTGGAAGAGCAGAGATAACAGGAGGTTCGCAGGCCGACTACCGTCATGCGACCCTTCGAAGTGTTTTCGGGCGGACTTGTCTATTTTGATCTGGACCATGCCGGGCCCAGGCTGAGGAATGTCACGTTGGACAAGCTCGAATTCTTTTCCCGCACTGCTGACTTGGACGGCCTTCATCTGTGGCATCGCTCATCTCCCTGCAAGATCGAAAGTCTCGGTGAAGCTGATCCTGAGCTCGCTGCTTGGGCTGGGAAGTGAGACGGCCTCTGTCTGCTCTCATCCGGTTTTTGGAGGGAGCTAGTCCCATTGTTGCGGAACCCTTTGGACCTCAGAAATGTCGTAGCCCTCTGCATCGATGATCTCCAGAAGCCTTTGATAGTCCGCCTCGGTAATCTGCGGCGTCCGCGCC
>JBFJQA010000148.1:0-8342 GCA_041616875.1 Nitrospiraceae bacterium
CGGAGAGGTGGCCGAGTGGCCGAAGGCAACGGTTTGCTAAACCGTCGTAGGGCAAAACCCTACCGCGGGTTCAAATCCCGCCCTCTCCGCCAGCTCTTACCCAGTTCCGTCCGGCTTTAAGGGGCTTTCCTGATAGGTCGAATTGGAGAGGGAGAGAATGTGGCTACGGGGTCAACGCGACCGTCTGAGGGGCGGTAAAGAAGGCGGTGTCTGCGATCAATTGTTGCGTGAGGTTTGTGAGGCAGCTTTCGGTGACCCGCCCCTCTAATTCTGGGATGGTCAACGGGGTGGCTCCAAACAAGTGGAAATAGGCCTTCCCCTCTGATGAGGCCAAATACCGTTTGGCCTGTCCGTCCCACCGTTCGATATCCAAGACCATCTGAGCCGAAAAGTCGTATTCAAATGGGAGCCAGGGGGTGAGGAGAAACATCGACGCGCCCACGACGAACCCTTTGAAGGCGTTTTCCCCGGAATGTGGCTCTGCGGTTTCCTTCACCGTCAGTCGTGCGCGCACGTGTTGCTGGTCTGGTGGTGGACCACTAGCCTCATGAGTAAGATATGAAAACAAGTGTGCCCTGTCCAAGTGGCTGAGCACACGCCGCTCGAATTCTGACGTCGTGGTCATGCCAGCCCCGTTTTGGCTGACATGGACGGGACTCAAGATCAAGGGCACCTGTGCGGCGTGATGCATGCCCTGGACTGAAAAGTCTGTTGGACTCCGGGGGACATCGGAGCTATGGGTCACCTCACTCCACCTGGAACAGCCGGCTACAAGGAATAGCACAACAGCGCAGGCGGTGAGCAGTGTCCTAGGGGTGGTCATTCGCCTCTCCCTGACTGTCCTCGGCAAGGTTTTTCCATACGTTAGATCTCGTAGGGTTTAAAAAAAGATCGAAAATCCGATGAAGGGCAAGCTCGCATTGAGTCCGAGATTTGGCATGCTGGTGCCGGCATTCGAAATATGTTGGAAACGATAGCCCACATTCAGTGACTTGTTGCGTGTGACGAACCAGGCGATTCCCACCCCCCCGGTAACGATAAAATGAAATCTGGATGACTGCTCGGGGATGCGATCGCCCAGGTCCGTCCAGAATGGCCCTCCGGCGAACTCGAGATACGGGCGTATTTGGTCGAGCGCGGTGAAGGAATATTTAATTTTTGGGGTGAACCCAATACCGTGGGTTACAGTCGGTTCCGTGAAGATAAGATACACGACTTCCGCCCCGAGAATGACTTGGCCTTGATACCAGGCGTCCCCAAGGGGATTGGTCAAGACTACGCCCCATGAAGGCATGAATGCGGGCCCCTTTTGCTTGGTGATGTGATCGTCGGTGAGACGATGTGGCAGGAGATATCCCACGGATAGTCCCACCTCTTGAGTGCCCACGGGCAGTGACGGCTCAGCCTCTCCGGCCATAGCGTATTCCGTTGCCAGGCTGTGAAGCGCACACGCTTGGATACTCAAGAAACATAGTAGAATGCGCATCTGAGGAATTCTTCGATTCTTCTCGGTTGCAGGAGATCAAGACTTTACGAACACCCTGTTGCTGGGCTGAGTCGACCGGTAAGGAGGTGATATCAGAATTCGGATGGGAGGGAACCAAGTAGCAGGCAGGTCGTTGAGGCTCCGGAACTGAGTGAGGTAGGTGTGAATCGGACCTATTCGTATTATGACCCGGCTCTTCTGACCAGCCTCCCCTCTTGGGTAAGTGTACCGCCTGGGACTCAGGCGTCAAATTCGACTCTCAGCCCCTCACCCACCCTGTCTCCTTGATGAGAGGCCCTTGATTTTCAAGCACTATCAGTGCTAAACAAGACTCTCGTTTTCTGCGCTCACCTGTGATCGCCGCCGAATTCCCCGACGTGCCGAGGTAGCTCAGTTGGCAGAGCACAGCCCTGAAAAGGCTGGTGTCGACAGTTCGATTCTGTCCCTCGGCACCACAATTCCCCCGACTTGCTTTGAGATTTGAACGACCTTTTGTCGTTTTGCCTACTCACGCCTGTCTTCCCTAGAGAGTTCGTTGAAGTAGAAGGCTGCGATGGCGACCGAGGCCGCCACATTCAGTGATTCCACGCCACGAGTGACTGGGATGTGAAAGCGAGCATCGGCCTGTTTTAACACAGCCCTCGAAAGACCTCGACTTTCGTTGCCAAACGCAAGAACCGTTTTCGGCGAGACGGTGGTCAGAGACTGAATGGCCACACTTCCTCGTCCCGGGGGTTCGGCTGCGAGGAGGGAGCAGCCGAATTGCGAAAACACAGCGGGATCCTTGAGGGGGAATACTGGAAGGCGGAGGAGTGTTCCGGCCGTTGCGCGCACGACCTTGGGATTAAACACATCTGCCGAATCCAGTGACAACCACACTCCGTCCATCGCGAAGGCCGCCGCGGTCCTGATAATCGCCCCCACGTTGGCCGGATCCTGCAATGTCTCTCCATACAACCCGAAGACTCTCTGTCTGGCCAAGACCGCGGCGTGATCCCATAAAGGTTTGCGCACCACTGCGAGAATGCCAGCCGGCGTGGTCGTATCGGCCAATGATTCAAAAAGTGCGTGTCGGCATGTGAACACAAGATGGCGACTCGCCTCCAGGAGTCCTTTCAGGATAGGTTCGCACTTTTCGAGGAACGGTTCGGTCACGATGATGGCGCCAACCGTATCCATGCCTCTGCCAAGTACCTCCCGAACGGGCTTCCTGCCCTCTATGACAAACACCCCCTCCCCGTCGCGGATGCGTTTATGACGCATCAATTCCCGAACCCATGCCGCCTTCGCCGTCGATAGCTCCCGGAACGCTGCCACGAGAGAGGGCCTCCTTATCTTAATGCGATTCGATCCAGTTGCGGGGATGCAACCGTTTCAGTATGATTGCCCAGTGACCATCGGACTGAATATTCGGGCGTGGCGTCTCTCCCAGCGGCACTCCGTGGAAGCCTTGGCGTCCAAAGCCGGACTCGCGGGTGCCTCGCTCGAGGCTCTCGAATCAGGCGAATCCGATCCTCCGGTATCTACGTTGGAAGCGCTCGCCGTCGCCCTGGGGATCCCCCCATCGTGGCTCTACGCTCACCCCACGCATGTGGAGCTGCTCACGACGGACCCGGATGGTGAAGTCCTCGCCTCGCCATCTCCTGATGCAGTTGATCCGGTGGTCGACCACATTTTACAAGGAATCGCTCGGCAGCGGGAACTCTACGTCTTGTTGACGACGATCCTCCAAGGCGGTGATCCCAAGCTTCTGAGAGCCGCAGAGGCCAGCCTCAGAAGTCTCGCCAAGCAATCACGGCAAGCGACGATTCCCTGGCAGTCCCGCATTTCGGGACACTTCGAGCCGCCAACGGATTGATTTCGCCATTTCGCCTTCTCATGCCCGAGCGGCTCGATAGAGGAGTGCGCTCACCCCGGCTAGGAGGACAAGCCCGGGCCATGCGCCCAGCGGGGGTGTGGCAACGAGCCGCAGTGGATCGGCTCCGAGTGAGGGCCAGACGCTGGCTAGGGCGATCGGGAGGGCAAGCAGGATGCCCATCAAGGCCTCACCTGTGACCAGACCCGCAGCGAACAGCAATCCTTGGTTGGCCGGGGGGCCGCTGGAGTCCACTGTTCGTCTTCGAGCCAACTCCGCGACCAAACCACCCGCCAGAATGGCCGCAGACAGCTTCAGAGGCAGGTAGATTCCTAGCGCCACAGCCAGGACCGGCAAACGAAACGTGGCGCCTCTTGCCGCGAGTCGATGATCAGCCCAAATTGTTATCATGCCGAGCAAGGCTCCAAACCCCACGAGGTGCCAAGGGAGGCTGTCCCCGAACACGCCTTCTGCCAAACTGGCCATGAGGGTGGCCTGTGGCGCGCTCAGGGGGTGTGGGTGCTCAGCGGTGACCTCCCCGATTCCATATTTAGTCTGTAACAGAGCTAAGACCGGTGCGAGGACGACCGCACCCGTCAAGACACCAATCACCTGCATGACTTGTTGCTTCCACGGTGTAGCCCCGAGGAGATAGCCAGTTTTTAAATCCTGAAGGTTGTCCCCACCCATGGCCGCGGCACAGCACACCACCGCGCCGATGAGTAACGCCGCCGCTGGGCCGGCCGGATGGCCGCGTCCCATAATCAGCACCAGCAGTAGGGCGGATAGCATGATCGTGGCGATGGTCATTCCAGAAATAGGATTACTGGAACTCCCAACCAACCCGGACATATACCCCGCGACGGCGGAAAACACAAATGCGGCCACGACCATGATCACAGTCATCAGAACAGCGATCGAACCCTGCCCAATCACCAGGTAATAAAGACCAAGCATCCCCGTCACTGAGATGACAAAGAGCGCAGCGATCCACGGTGGGGAGGCATCACGGTCGGTTCGAGGTGAGAGGACTTGGCGGGCACGGAGAGAACTGGCTGGCCGATAGGCCTCCATCAGACCTCGTATGCTGGTGAGTACCGGCCTCCGGAGCTGCACGATGGTCCAGAGCCCACCGACCAGCATGCCCCCGATACCCACGAATCGAATTTGGCTGCTCCAAAGCTCCATGGCTGAAGCGATGGCAGATTGGTGTGGAGGTACGCCCACCAGTGTGGCGTAAATCGGAAGGAGGACCAGCCAGCCGATCGCGCCTCCGAGGAAGATCACGGTCGCCGTAGGTAACCCGACGATGAAACCGACGGCGATAAGAGCGGGAGAGAGGTTCATGCCCACATACCACACCGACCGTCCCATGGTGGTGGCTCCTTCAATCGCCTCGTTCCACAGACGGAATCCGCTTTCACCTAATTTCACGACGCCACCCATGAGGGCCGCGCTCAACAGGGTATGAAAGCCTCTGGTTGGATCCATTGTCACTCTTGTGGAAGGGCTTGCCGTCGCTGTGCCGACTTTCAGAACCTCGGCGGTTGCCACCCCTTCCGGAAATTGAAGGTGCGCGGCCTGAATCAGTGCTCGGCGAAGGGGGATGGTAAATAACACCCCCAAGAGCCCGCCGACGGCAGCGATGGCAGTCGTTTGCCAATAATCAAAGGTGGTCCAGTAGTTGATGAGGAGTAAGGCAGGGATAGTGAAAATCACGCCCGCAGCCAGTGCTTCGCCAGCTGAGGCAGCGGTCTGAACGATGTTGTTTTCCAGGATATTGGATGTTCGGAAGAGCCGCAACACCGCCAACGATACCACTGCAGCAGGGATAGATGCCGAGACGGTCATTCCCGCAAAGAGACCTAAATAGGCATTGGCACCGGCGAGGGCAGCGGAAAGGACTATCGAGAGGAGGACGGCCTTGAACGTGATTTCCGGAAGGAGAACTGACGGCAGAATGAGTGGACGGGGCTCCATGGACTCGGAGTCATGAGACATGGCTCAGCGCCCCTCTTGGAGCTGCGCAATCGTGGCCTCGACAGTTGCCCTCAGGATCGGATTCGTGTCGGTGTCGAGGAGTTCGGTTAATCTGGGGATGGAGGAAGGATCTCCCAGTTCACCCAAGGCTTCGACAGCGGTTTTTCGCTCAAGCGAATCGGATTGCTCGACCAGGAACCAGAGCGTCTCTTGGGCAGCCTTCCCGCCTAAATGACCCAACTCATGGATCGTACGGCGGCGTGCCCCTCGATTCGCAGCGATGCGGGCCGTGACTTGTTCGCCACTCTCTTGGGAGGGAATACTCAGGGGTGGTGTTCTAAGTCTCTGTGCAAACACCTGCCCCGCAGGCTCCCCTCTTGTCAGGAATCCATCCAGCAATTCGCCAAGGTAGTAATAATAGGGATCCTCTTCCAGATTCTGAACCGCATTCCAGTAGAGGCTCCCAACCGGAAGTGGCCAGGCCGTTTCGGCTTGGAGGCGGTAGGCCAGCACTGGGTTTGTGGTTGGGCTCGCTGAGGTGTAGATGTCGAGGCCGCAGTGAATCACAGTGCCTTGCTCCAATCGTGCATACTGTCGTCCTGGCGATTCCTTGTAGGTAATCACCAAAACCGCGTCGTGGGAGTCTCTGGGATTAAGAGTGACCCGATACCCAACCCTCTCCAGCTTCATCTTCACGGTGATGGCAACATTGTAGGGCGGCGTTGGGATATCAAGCCAGGTGCTCACTCGATCGACAAGAAGGAGGGTCCGTACGGAACCGAGGGTTGGCCCTTGGTTCTCCACCGTGACGAATGGATCGGTGCCATGCGCCAAGGGTGGGGTGAAATTCTGGATGCCTATCAGGAGGATAAACGGGAGGGCAACGAATGTCATCCTGTGACGGCTCATCGAAGGTTCTCTTGTAGGAAGCCCTGATCTTGGCCGGCTCCGGCGATAAGACCTCTGTCCATTCAAACTGTCCTCTTGCTTCCTGGTGCGTCGCTGGGACAGTGTTATGCCGACTTTCCCATGATACACGTAGAACAATGGTAATGTATGCCCCACGTCCTGAAAGGTGCAAGTGGGAGTAAGGGTTGGCCTACGAGGTCGTCTTCGTAGCCCCCAGGGCGTGCCGATGCTCCTGCTGCCTCGTCTTGCCGAGGGAGTGGAGGCGGCAAGCGCGGCGAACTGTGATGAGTTGATTTTGCGCTAGTTTGCAGAATCTTATAGCTATGGCTACAGACAATGATGACGAACGGGGTATGATCATTTCGCGATCAGCGCCGACTCCCCGCTTCCGCGTCGTGGTGCTCACCTCCATTGCACTTGCCGCCTTTGCTGGCAACTCGGTCCTGTGTCGTATGGCGTTGGATAGTGGAACTATCGATGCAGCAGGATTTTCTACCATCCGGTTAGCGTGTGGAGCGATGGCACTTTTCCTGCTACTCTCCACTTCTGACAGGAAGCACGTGTCGAAGTCCAAGGGTAGCTGGGTAGCCGCCTCGATGCTGTTCTTGTACGCCGTGGCCTTTTCATTTGCGTACATCAGCCTGGATACCGGAACCGGCGCGCTCATACTGTTCGGGATGGTGCAAGCGACGATGATTACGGGAGCGTTGTTGGAAGGAGATCGGCCCTTGGCGGTTGAGTGGACTGGATGGCTGCTCGCCCTCGCCGGGTTCATCTATTTGATGACCCCGGGTGTCACAGCGCCATCTGCGATCGGCGCCGCCTTGATGGGACTAGCTGGCGTTGGATGGGGCATCTATTCTCTACGCGGTCGAAGAGAATCTGATGCACTCGGCGGGACCACCTATAATTTTGTTCGGTCTGTCCCGCTTGTTCTTTGTGTAGCTATCGTTGGCATCGAACACCTCCATCTGTCCCCAAGAGGAATCGTGCTCGCCGCGGTATCCGGCGCGTTGACCTCGGGCGTTGGGTATGCCATCTGGTACGCGGCGCTGCGAGGATTGACTGCTATACAAGCGGCCATGGTACAGCTCTTCGTGCCGGTGCTGGCGGCAGCGGGAGGCATTGTGTTTTTATCCGAAGCTGTCTCGACACGGCTCGTCATTTCTGGACTCTTGATACTCGGTGGGATCGGCGTGGCAGTCATCGGAAAAGAAACACTACGTCGAGACGCAGCACGAGTCTGATCAAGCAGTCACTCTGCGCCTAACCCTGCAGTCGAGTTAACGTGGAACTGAGACGAAGACCTAGCGAGTCAGTTGGCGCGGATCATCAAAACGGCGACGAGTGCAAGCCTCAAACGAGGGTGCGGTGCAGCATGGACTCGAGGACCTTGAGGGGGGAGCGCTCTGGTGTACGCATGCGTTCCACCGGCAGATACCACGTCTGTTCCAGGACGCCTCGTCCCGCCAAGGCCGCGTGAGAGACCTGATCGGTAAAGCACAGCCAGGTGCTGCCCGGCGCAAATTCGATCCGAAACTGCGTGACCTCACGCTGGTACCGGGCGTTTGCCCTCATATAATCCTGCAATCGCTGCATGTAGTGGTCGTAGCGGCTTCGGCGGCTCCGTGTGAGATGAAGCAACCTCAATGCCGTCGCCTCTCCTGGGAGCGGCGCCCGTAATCGTGGTACAAAGCGCTCGGCAAGGTCCAGGAACGGCTCCCCGACGCGCCACAGGCGGACTTCGCCATCGGGATTGACGTTGGTGAAGAGTCGGAATATTCGACGTCCGTGGATCGGAGTGGAACCGAAAGAGTCGACATGTAACAACGTGTCGTCGTCACCAAGGGTTCCGGCGGGCCTCCCTGCGATCTCTACCGGCCGAAAACTTGTCCGGCCCGCTTCCAGGCCATGCGCGTAATCGCCGAGGAGTCCAGCCAGTAGCTCCTCACCGAAATGTAAGTACCGGGACATCAATCGGCCGAGGACCCCTTCCTTGGCCTCCGTTTCCTTATCCGCACCCGCGAGCCCTGCCACCCTCCCATTTGAGGGATTGTAGCTGGCGTTCTTGGCACGTAGCTGCAGTCTGCCTGGAGTGAGAAAGCGGCTTTC
>JBFJQA010000149.1:0-8252 GCA_041616875.1 Nitrospiraceae bacterium
CCCTGACGGCTAAGCCCCAAAACTTTAGCTGCGCGGAGCTGATTGCCCTGGCACTGTTTGAGCGCATTGGTGATTAGGCGAATCTCAAGGTCTTCCACCGCATCCTTCAGTCTGTGTGCCCTCCCCTGGAAGGTTGATACTGGTCCATTCCCCTGTTCCCGAATAGCTGGGGAAAGATCTCCTTCCGTAATTGACGGCCGACGAACCGTGACCGCTAACCGGCGCAACTCATTTTCCAGCTCGCGGACATTCCCGGGCCAGTCATACTGACCGAGGCGCCGCTTAGCCCCTGGCGTTAAGATTTTCGGATCTCGCTCCATGTCTCGACAGACTTTCTGCAAGAGATATTCGGCCAGCACCGGGATATCTTCAGGAATTTCTCTCAGGGGTGGCGTCTCAATCGTGACTACCTTCAACCGGTAGTAGAGATCGCGCCGAAAAGTGCCTTTTCGAACGGCATCGTCCAGATCCGCGTTCGTTGCTGCAATCACCCGCACATCGAGTCGAACATTCTTGGACCCCAATTTGGGGATCTCCCGTTCCGCAAGAACCCGAAGAAGCTTGGTTTGGATGGGTAGACCCAGCTCTCCAATCTCATCTAGGAACAGTGTGCCCCCTTGAGCTTCCTCAAACTTGCCCAGCCGTGATCCCACCCCGGTGGCTGTTTTCTCGCTAATACCAAACAGTTCACTGTCCACGAGGGTGTCTGGGATGGCTGCGATATTCAGAGCGACAAACGGGTGCTTCGCTCGCGAGCTTGAATAATGGAGCGCCTTTGCTACTAATTCCTTTCCCGTACCGCTCTCACCGGTAATCAGGACATCAACTGGGCTATTGCGAACTTGGTCGATCAGCCTCACAATTGCCTGAATCCTGTCGCTGGTCCCAATAATATTTTGGGTAGAAAACCTTGACTCGACCTCTTTCCACAGGTGGGCGTTTTCAGTTCTCAACGCCTGCACGGTCGTTGTGTTATCAATGGCTATGGCGACCTGGGCGGCTAACGTCTGGGCGATGTGCTCGTCCTCACCATCAAATGGCCCTCCCCTCTTGTTCAGGGCTTGAAACGCTCCGACGATCTCCCCAGCAGGCGTGCGTAGCGGAAGAACAAGCACACTCCGTGTCTTGTACTTCGTTCGTGCGTCCACTGCCTCATAGAATCGGTCATCCTCCTGGGCATTGGGGACATTGATAACCTCCCCCGTTCGTACAGCAGCACCGGCAAGACCGAGCATCGCATCGAACCGGATAAATTCGCCATCTAGTGTCGTCTGAGACCACAACTCCCTGCGTTCTTTATCCAGCACAAAAATCGTCACCCGTTCCGCTCTTATCAAGCGAGCACTCTCCTGCGCGACCAACAACAGGAGATCCCTGAGCTCACGCCCAGCATTCATCTTTTGGCAAAGATTCAGGATCTTCTGCAGATGCTCCCCTGAATCAGGGCCAATTGACACGTTCGTCCGGCTTGCTGGACTCATGGCGTCCCTTCTGGCGGCAAGGTGAAGAACATAGCGGCCCTTTAGCATGGACAGTCATGAGTTGTCAACAGAGTACACACCACTATTACGCTGTTGACAGCCCCCGCTTTTTCTTTTCTGTCCACGATTTGGATGGCGAGGCAAGCATGTCCGGTGTCCATCACGTAGTCACTTCACACTGGGATATCCTCACGCCCTCAGTGAGTAGAAAGGCGATCCCACCGCCACATCTCGCTCAACTTCACGTTTGATCAAACACTTAGGGGAAACAGAATAATTATCCGCCGCTTGCTCCGAACAGGCATTGGAGTTGCCTAGGAAGAGTACCAAGGAGAACGGCATCAGTGTTCGATCATTCTGTTCAGTCTCCAAGTCTTCCCGTGGAGGACCACGGCATGGGTATTCTTGTGCTCACACCATCCCACCAAGCACTCTTTCGAAATCTCGAAGCGGCTCGACTTATCACACAAATCAATCGAGCACATGGAACGAGCGGGGTGGAGGTTCTCCCCCTGGAAGTCCTTTCACTCTGCATGGAGGTGAAAACCAGGCTCAGGAGAAATAACTCAGCCGGACGCGTCGTTGGTCCCACAGTCACCTGTCTGCTCGAGAAGGGGCCTACACCCATACGTCTGCGCGGCCTTGGGATTACAGATGGATCCAGGTCCCCCGCTTTCCGCATTCTGATATTGCTCAACGAAGAGCACGGACCCACAACACGAAGACTGGGCTAGGAGGGGAACTACCGAGCGAAGCCCTAAATCGAGAGAGCGGGTGCAGCTATGCTCCGAGCGGGCGGCATTCAAGACCGCCAGGGAGCATCGGTACGCAATCCTACGCGAGTTCAGCGGCACAACAGGTGTGTCTACATCGTTGACAATGTGGTTATGTAGTTCACAGCGATACAAACTACACGCCTATCAAGGCGTTGAGAGGGGTTTGGCGACACCTGGTGTCACCACAGTAGTGAGCCAAGGCATCACACGCAGAGTTAGAAAATGGAAAGGGCGACACCGGACATCAACTCAAACCGTTCCTAACTGATTGGCTATGCAGGCGTTTCTGGATCATGAGGCAAAGTAAATGGCGTAAGACGATTGCAGGGCACGTTCATTGCTGAATCACTGCGCAAGAGAACGGAGAACAGGGAAAGAATGACTGATCACGCTAACAAGTCGCAACAGGGGGAGGTGACCACAACCATGCTGCACTCCAAGCATATACAGTCGGCAGCCTCCGAATGGTCTGGCCCAGCAGATGCTGTTCAAGACCGTGGAACAGGCAAAACTAGAAGTTCGACCAAAATCCTGGCCGTCGACACCGTCGGGGAATTCAGCAAAACAATAGGGCCATTGATGATGCAGGAGGGATACGTGTTCGAAGAGATCGCTCATAGCATGGGAGCTGTGCAACGGGCCAGCCATACGCATTATGCCGCCGCACTGCTGAATGTGAGTCCCCTGGGAAAGGACGGAATCTCCCTCGTGCGAGACCTGAAGACAGCGGACCCCGGGTTACCTCTCATTGTCTTTCTGCAAGAAGGGGACGAGGGGTCTAGATCAGAGCTCCTCCCGCAAGACACGTTCGCTTCCCTCACAGCCTCATGCCCGGCGCACGAAGTGATAGACGCCGTTCGACGCGCAACGAGTATCACATCGCTCCAGGCGCAAGTGGAGCACGTCGAGCAGGCCCTCCTCGATAGTCAAGAGCGTTTTCACGCAGTGGTCCAACTCGCCTCCGATGCCATCATACTTGCGGACCAGCGTGGCATCATCCTTTTTTGGAATAAGGCGGCTCAGACACTATTCCAATATTCGAAGGAGGAGGTCGTAGGTGAGCCGTTGACTATGATCATGCCGGAACGGTATCGCGAACCCCACGAAAAGGGCCTCAAACGGCTCGCCACGACAGGGCACTCAACCGTTCTCGGAAGAACCATCGAACTCCACGGACTAAAGAAAGACGGAACGGAGTTTCCCTTGGAGCTCTCGTTGTCTACCTGGAGAAATCGTGAGGACATCTTCTTTACCGGCATTCTCAGAGATATCACCGAGCGTAAGCGAGTGGAAGAAGCCCTAAGAGCCAGCGAGGAGCGACTGGAACTCGCCGTTCAAGGGTCCAATGATGGCTTGTGGGACCTCAGAGCATGCCCAAACGAACCGTGGTACTCCCCACGAACGTCCATGTGGTTTTCGCCAACGTTTAAGCAGATGCTCGGGTTCAAAGAAGAGGAGTTCGAAGACGTGGTCAACAGCTGGGCTTCGCGATTGCACTCTGAGGATAAAGACCGTGTCTTCGCGGCATTGGAGGCCCACATCGTATCCAAGGAACCCTATGACGTGGAGTACCGCCTGCAGACCAAGCAAGGAGAGTATCGCTGGTTCAGATCAAGAGGCAAGGCTCTCTGGACGGATACGGGCATCCTGACCCGCATATCCGGGTCATTACAGTGTATCACCGACCGCAAGCGGGTCGAGCAAGCGCTTCGGCAGGCTGACGACCGCTACCACGGCATGGTCGAGAATGCCGTCGAGGGCATTTTTCAAACCACCCCGGACGGGCGCTTCCTCTCAGCCAACCCTTCAATGGCACGAATGTTGGGATACGCGTCACCGGGAGAATTGATTGAGACCGTTAATAATATTGAGAGCCAGTTGTACGTCCATCCCGAACGTCGTCAGGAACTGAAACATGCTCTCGATAAGGAGGGGCTGGTCCGCGGCTTTGAAGCACAGCTCTACCGAAAAGATGGCAGGGTGATATGGGTGTCTGTCAGTGCAAGAGCTGTCCATGCGCCGAGCAACGCCTGGCGGCACTACGAAGGCACCGCCGTGGACATCACGGAGCGCAAACGCGATGCCGAGCGCCTGACCAGAATAAACGACTGTTTCCTACGCTTTGGAAAAGACTCAGGTGAAAACATTCATAGACTGACAGCCCTGTGCGGCGAATTGTTTCAAGGAACCTGGTCGACCTACAGCTACTTAGAAGGAGGGATGCTCCATTCCATCGGCCTGTGGCAAACCCCACCGGGATTTCCTCCTGTTGCACCCGCCCAAGGCCAGCTGTGTTCGGATGTCATCGCCCGAGGAGGGGACAGGATGATGGTAGACCGTCATCTTCAGGAAAGCGCCTATGCCGACACGGACCCTTACGTCAATGCCTATGGCCTCAAGACCCATGTCGGCCAGGCCGTCAGACGAGGAGGGCGGTACATCGGCTCGCTCTGCGTCGTATTCCGACGCGATTTTGTTCCAACGGAGAGCGAAGGACGCCTCATGGGGATTATCGCGTCCGCAATTGGAGTGGAGGAAGAACGGAGAAAGGCAGCGCAGGCCCTCTGGGAGGTATCCAAAGAAACCCAGTCAATCCTGAATAGTTTACCGAACGCGGTGCTCATTTTAGACGAGAACCAAACCGTCGTGTCGGCAAACCCATTGGGCTCTCAGCTCTTTGGCGGCACTCGGACCTCGATCCTGGGCTGCGTGCTGTCTGACATTTTCCCGGCTGAAGAGGTGGACAGAATCCATCTACTATTAGAAAGGAACAGGTCTGGCGAAGAACCTGGCTTTTGCAAGAAAGATCGAGAGTTTGAACTTCACAACCGAGTGTATCGTTATCGCTGCTTCCCTGTCGCAATTCACAGAAGTGCGAGGCCCCAAACCGGGTTGGTGATTTGGGACATTACAGAGGAAAAGCAACTACAGGAGCAGCTCGTCCAGGCAGAAAAGTTGGCGAGTTTGGGAACAATGACGTCAGGGGTTGCCCACGAAATCAATAACCCCACGCAAGCCATTCTGGGAATGGCCGAGATCATCGTGGACGAAACCGATCCTGCCAAGGTCAAAGAATACGCGCTCGACATCGTGGGCTATGCCCAGCATGTGGCCAGTGTGGTACGGGACTTCGTCAGTTACGCCAGAGCCAGCTCACGGGATGGGGAGATGGAGCTGGACCTGAACCAGCGTCTGACCCAGGCCGTCAAAATGGTTCGGCGGGGGCCTCATTTTGGGAACGTCGACGTGACTACGCAGTTCGACCGTCTCCCATCTTTCACCGCGCGCAGAGCGGAGCTGGATCAATTGTTCATCAATTTGATCAGCAACGCGGTGCAGGCAATGAAGGGAAAGGGACGTCTCCTCTTGGCCACTCACCAGCAGGGCGCCAAGATCGTAATCGACGTGTCCGATTCGGGGTGCGGAATACCGAAGGTAGCGCTGAAGAAAATCTTTGACCCGTTTTTCACCACGAAGGACCCTGGCAAGGGGACAGGCTTAGGGCTCAGCATCGTGTACAAGATCGTGGCGAAATATGGCGGCACCATCAAAGTCGACAGTGAGGAAGGACAGGGGACCACCTTTACCATCGAATTTCCGGTGGGAGGCAAACTAAAAGGAGGTGCGTGATGGGCATCATTTGTGACGGATCTGTACCCGGAAGAAAAGGCCGTGTGCTCGTGGTCGATGACGAGGAGAGTGTCCGCAAACCCGTCTCTCTCAGCCTGGCCAGATCTGGGTATGAGGTCGTGGAGGCGGAGGATGTTGATCAGGCGATTCAGAAATTGAATGAAGGGGATAACCCACTGGCAATCGATGCCATTCTCTGTGACATCAGGATGCCCAGAAAGGATGGCACCGAGGCGATCGCGTACTTCCGTGCGCAGTACCCGTCGATTCCCGTCGTCGTGTTGACGGGATACCCAGACGTGCAACTCGCAACAGGCCTGATGAAACAAGGCGTCAAGGATTACCTGGTCAAACCGGTGACCAGGGACAATCTGCTGACGGTCATCCGTGGAGCCGTGAGCCAACATGAATTCAGTCTGTGATGGGCCGAAGCTCAGTTGCAAGATACGTAAACAAAGAGTGCAGAGTGTTGCTTAGAGAGGAGTAGCCATGCCAACCAGAGACATCAAACAACATGCATCACCAGTCATAGAGAGGTCCCATCTACCTTTGAGACGATCTCTCACTGAACCAACTTCCGAGACCGGAAAAATTGGGACCAGTCAGGCCAGATGGCTCACGGTGGGCACATTATTTTCAGAACTGGCCGACATCGATCGAGAGCGCTGGCCCTTACGAGCCGATTACAAGCAGGCTGCCACCAAGGAAGTCATTTTCTATAAGGGGGACCCGGCAACCCATCTCTATATGGTGGTCTCCGGGAAGGTCAAGGTCAGCGCCCCCTCGGAAGATGGAAAAGAAATCACATTCGGGATTCTGGGGCCTGGTGAATTGGTCGGAGAAATGGGCGTCATCGATGGGGCAGACCACACGGCCACCGTTACAGCGTTGGAGCCGACAGAGCTGGCGGTGTTAAATCAAAGAGACTTCTTATCCTTGCTGGAAAATTGTCCTAGCGTAGCCCTCAAGCTCCTCAAGATCCTCTGTGAGCGGCTCCGTCGAACAAGTGAGATGGCGGAAGACATTTCATTTCTCCCACTACCAGTGCGCTTAGCCAAACGGCTGTACGCTCTGGCACAGAACTACGGCGACCGCACGCCCAGCGGTATCCAGATCGGCTTGCATCTGTGCCAACAAGACCTGGCGAACCTCGTCAGCACCTCACGTGAAAGTATTAACAAGCAACTGGCCATCTGGCAGGCAGAAGGCTTGGTTGGGATGAGTCGCGGCCATCTCACCGTGTACAACATCGCCGAGCTGGCCTCATTGGCAGGGATAGAGGAACACACTCACTCGCATAGACTCGCGATGGTTAATTGAAAAAGATCACGACCCCATAGGATATGAAGTTTGGCTTCGGCCGTGTACAAGGAAAGTGGGGTAGATTTGGTTGCCAAGCCCCGGTCAAGAGCCGATAGTATAGGTCATGGTGGGGCCGCGCCCAATCATGAACCCTTGCTCGCTCCTTCCATCGGCCCGACGACGCGATAGGCGATGACAGGCTGGTCCTTGCCTTTCACTACTAATTCACCCACCTGCTCCATGGAAAACCGATTCTCTGTATATGCCCAGGTGGTCTGATCGATAAGAATCCGTAAGAGGCTGAGTGGGCCCTGTGCCCTGAAGAGGTCCTTCTCGAAACTTTCCAGCCTCGCGGCCACATTCACCGTATCCCCGACAGTCGTGTATTTCAAGCGTTGGCTGCTGCCCAGACTCCCTGCGACCACGTTCCCTGTGCTGATTCCTATCCGAAGTCCAACCGTTGGCCTCCCCTGTCCCTTATAGAATTCATTCAGTCTCCCTAATTCCTCTGCCATCGCCAGGGCACAGGTCACCGCATTGTGGGCCTCCTCCTGAAATTGCTTTTGGGTGGTTCTGGGAATCGGCACGCCAAAATTGGCCTTGATGGCATCGCCAGCGTAATCATCGATGACGCCGCCATGGTTCATCACGACCTGAGCCATGCGTTCCAGGTACGAGTTCACCCAGTCCATGAGGGCTGGAGGGTCTAATTTCTCAGCAGCCGAGGTATAACCTTGAAGGTCCATAAACAGAACGGTGGCAGTCAGTTTTTCTGGTCGAGGCCGACCTCCCAGGAGGAATTTGTCTCGATGTCGCCAAATGTTCTCTGCAACCTCTCGTGAGACATGTCGATCGAACAGCTGCGCCAGGGCTTTGCGCTCAGTCCTTTCTCTCTTGAGGGCAACGGCCGGCAACAGTGAACTAGAGAGGACCCAGGCGAGTCCAGGGGGGAACGCTGGAATCCACCATCCTTCCCAGAAACATAAGACAACGATACCGGTGAGAACCAAGAGACCGGCGACCAGACCCAGAGAGAGATGCCAAGCGGAACGCACCCACAGGC